>NZ_JBEPRQ010000013.1:0-172372 GCF_040548425.1 Bradyrhizobium sp. i1.15.2
CTCAAATTGTCGGAAATCCTGCGCCTGCCTTCCATTGGTCTGAGCGCCGCCGAGCTGCAGCATGGGCCGCGCGCTGCGTTATCGTCGCGCACGCCAGTTATCATGATGCGCCTCATGGATGAAACGGCGGCCATGGTGGACGCGCTGGCAGAAGAATTGCGCGGGCAAAACATCGCGCTTCATTTATGCGGCGGACCACGTGGCTCGCTGCCCTGGTTGGCCGCGGATGATCCCGCCACCGACCCGATCACCATGCTGATTCCGGCTTATCGGATGATCGAGCAGACTGCGCGGGCCTGCGGATTTGACCCGGATCGTCCACCTCGCTTGAGCAAGATTACCGAGACGTTCTGACAGCTCACCGCTGAGATGCCGCAGATGTCTCAGCAGGGCACCGCGTCCTTCTGGTAAGTCCCATAGGGGTGCAGAAGGCAAGTTTCTCGGCGTGCCAGCACCGAACATGGCCATGATGTCGCGCGACGGGCCGCCATCGACCAGCCACAGATTGCGTTCGCGAGCAGGCGATACCAGGCCGCGATAGGAGGCCTGCGCGGTCACCGCAAACACCAGCCCTGACAATAATGCGCGGAGATTGCCGTTGGCCGAAAGCACCAAGAGCCGGCTGGCACAGCCCCGCGCCAAAATCATCCCGCAACCGAACATCAGGCCGCCCACGAGAGCGCCAGAGATGCTGCCCTGTTGAGCGAGCTGGCGCGCCTCGGATACATCGAGCCAGCCGAGCGCGACCAGGCCTTGCGTGCCCACCAGCGCCGCGGCAAAGGTCAGGAGCCAGACCGCAAGGCGCGGTCCACCCTCGCCACGGGAGAATTCGACCGCCGCGGCACGCAGGCAGAAGCGGCTGCGCTGGGCGAAGAACCCGAACAGACCTCCGACCAGGAGCCCGCCGAGCCATGACAGCCGGTCTTCACCCAAGAGATCGATGATCGGCGTCAGCACGTCCGCCTCAGCTATTCCTGCGAGCATGCGATTCTAGCGATCTCGGCGTCGCGTCCCATGAGCCAGATCAAAGCGCCAATGCCTCAGGATGCCCGAGCGAAGCGGCCTCATGGCCGTAGATAGGCATATCCCTGCTGCTGCAACTCAGCGAGCCGCACCACGCCGCCCCTCTCGGCCACCACGAAGCCGGGCGTGAGGTCGTCCAGCTCGACGCCCTGCGCCTTCATCGTGTTGGCACAAGCGTCGAAACCGACGCCGGCGTCGACGAGCTTTGTCATCATCGCAATCGTGTGGTCCTGAGCCGCGAGCGCGTGGAAGGCTCGCAGCGCCGGCCCGTGCACCACCAGCCTGATGTCGGCCTTCCCGGATCCGCCGACGCCGTCGACATGGTTCTGCAGATTGCCGAGAACGAAGACGACACGATCGGCATCGGCGAGATGATAGACGACGCGCTGTCGCGCGGACGCTTCCGTCGCCGCGGACGCCTGGTGCACCGCGAAGGCACCAAATAGTCCGGCAAGGCTCGCGCGAAGCATGGATCGACGCTGCATGATCCCCCTCCTATCGTGTCTGCTTGATGAATTCGGCGATGCGGTCGGCGACGTCTTCCGCGAACAGGTCGCGGAAGAAATGATCGGCATCCTCGATCTTGTCGAGCTGGACCCTGCCCCCGCTCGAACCCGCAAGCGGAGCGAATGCGTCTGCCACGTCGGGCACGACATTATCCTTGGTCGCGGCGAGCACCAGCACCGGAAGCTTGATGCGCGCCACCAACGCGGCCGTGTCCTGGCCGGCATCGGGTCCGTAGAATGACGCAAGGGCCCGCGCGGTGACCACGGCATTGCGACAATAGATGAAGCCGGGCACGTCCATCCACTCCCCGCCGCGGCCCGCCGCGACCGCCTTGGTCGCAAGCTCCAGAAACGGCTCGAGCGGCTTGCCATATGTCTTCACGTAGGACGCGCGCAAGTCGGCCTCGGCTTTTGCGGTCACCGGCGCCAGCAGCACCGCACCCGCCAGCGGGGTTTCACTTGCGAGATACCGCGCGACCTGGTTGCCGCCGCGCGAATGGCCGAACGCGAAGACGAGCCGGGACATACCCCCCGCCCGCGCGACCCAGGCGCCGATCTCCGCAACTGCATCCGCAACGACGTAGTCATGCCGCACGGCGCAGTCATACATGCCCTTGCGGCGGTCGAGCCCCAGCGACAGCGTATGGGCGAGCGAAGCGATGCCGCGCTGCTCCAGTGCCTTGGCAACGCCCTGAATGACCTCCATGTCCTTGTGTGCGAGCGTGCCGTGGGTCATCACGACGAGCGGCGTGTCCGGTGTCATCGCAGCGGGTGTGCGCAAGGTCGCGAACGTCGTACGGCCGGCGACCGACTGTTCGAGCTCCTGCTCGACAGCGTTCGCAGGCGCCGCGAGCGCGAGCAAGACCGTCAGTTCCATCAACCATCGCATCGGCGGCTTTCTCCTCAGGGCCGGACAATCGTCCAGTTCTTCTCCGCAAGTTCGATCAGCGCGGCAACCCCGACCTGTGTGACGCTGACGCCCTCGATCAGCGGCGGTCGCTTGTCCTCCTTCGCCGCCAGCGTCTCCAGGGTGTTGCCGCAGGCGATGAAGCTCACATTGGGTATCGATTTCAGGAAGTTCACCAGGCGCTCCTTTACCGGCGAGCGGTCCTCGAGCAGCATGTCGAGACCGCCGTTGAAGGCGACCACTGCGATTTCGACGTCCTCGCCCTGCCCGGAATAATGCCGCGAGACGTTGGCCGCAACATCGAGGACGGCGCGCATCTTGAGCGGGTCGTCGTCACTGATCTGCAGCGCGAGCCCATGAGGTTCAGCCGCATGGGCCGCGGCCGGACGGATCGCGATGAGCAAGCCAACAGCTAGACCGGCATGCAGAAGCGTGCGACGGCTCGCCCGGCCGGTTCTCACTCCACGCCCCGCGACTTCTTCTCCTTGCCGTCCTCGGGCGTCACGTCGATGGCGGCAGCTCGCCCGGTGATCTTCACCGGCGCGATGCAATCCTTCATGCAGGGGTCCTTCTGCCAGAACGACTTCTCACTGGTGGCGCGGTCGTCCATCACGAAGCCCTGCTCGTTCGGCATCTTGATCGCGGCAAGGTTCTTTTTGTTCAGCTCGAAGTTCTGATCGGTAACGACGTCATTGAGATAGAGGACGTAGGCGACCAGCGCATAATATTCATCGACGGACAAGGACCCCGTGTTGCCATAAGGCATGGCGTGCCTGATGTAGTCGAACACGGTTGACGCGTAGGGCCAGTACGAGCCCACGGTCTTGACCGGATTGTCTGAGGTCAGCGAACCCTTGCCGCCGGCCAGAACCGGCCAGCGGCCGTTGCCCTCGCCGAACTCGCCGTGACAGGTCGCGCAATTGTCCATGAACAGTTTCTCGCCCTGCGCGACCGTGCCCTTGCCTTCCGGCAGGCCCTGGCCGTCGGGGCGAACGTCGATGTCCCAGCCGCGGATCTCGTCCGCCGTTGGCGCGCGGCCGATGTGATAGCGCGAACCGCTCTTGGCGTCCGCCTTCTGCTGCGCGAGCGCCGGCGCGTTCAGCGCGCAGGCCGTCGTCAGCGCGGCTGCAATGAGCTTAAGCGACTTCGACATTCTCGACCTCACCATTGGCCTGCACATGCCAGGTCTGGATGCCATTGTTGTGATAGATGGAGTTGACGCCGCGAATCTTGCGCAGTTCGGCCTTGCTCGGTTGCACGTATCCGGTTTCGTCCTGCACCCGCGATTGCAGCAGCAGCGGCTCGCCGTTCCAGTCGAACTCGTAGTAGAAGCGGGTCAGCGCCTTGTCGAGAACGGGCCCGTCGAGCCGCGCCGGCCACCAGTTGCGGCCGCCGTCGAGCGAGACGTCCACGCGCTTGACCTTGCCGTTGCCGCTCCAGGCCAGACCCGAGACGATGGTAAAGCCCTTGCCGTGCCTGATCGGCGCCTGCGGGCTCGGAGACGTGATCACCGACTTGGCGTCCATCGACCAGGTGAAGCGGCGCGCCTTGCCGTTCGGCATCAGGTCCGTGTATTTCGACGTCTCCTCGCGGGTGTGCCAGGGCTGGTCACCGACCTTGATGCGGCGCAGCCACTTGACCCAGAGATTACCCTGCCAGCCCGGCACCACGAGCCGCATCGGATAGCCCTGCTCGGGATACAGCGCCTCGCCGTTCATCTTGTAGGCGATGATGCAGTCGTCGAGTGCCTTCTCGATCGGCAGGCTGCGATCCATCGCGGCCGCATCGGCACCCTCGACCAGCAGCCACTTGCCGCTCGTCTTGACGCCGGCTTCTTCCAGCAAGGTGCGCAGCGAGACGCCGGTGTACTGCACGCAGTGGATCATGCCGTGGGTGAACTGGCAGCCATTGAGCTGGGCGCCGCGCCATTCCATGCCCGAATTCGCCGCGCATTCCATGAAGTGGATGCGGTTGACGCGCGGATAGCGCTTCAGCTCGTCCAGCGTGAGAATGAGCGGACGCTCGACCAGCCCGTGGATCATCAGGCGATGATCGGCCGGATCGACCTCGGCGATGCCGCCGTGATGCCGCTCGAAGCAGAGTCCGCTCGGGGTTATGATGCCTTCGAGCTCGTGCAGCGGCGTGAAGCTCACCGAGGACTCGCGCGAGGCGGTCAGCCATTCGACATCGCGCCGCACGACGTCCTTCTCGAATTTCGACGGCTTGCCGTACGGGCGGACGGCGACGCCCTCGCCGAGCGACTTGGTCCATTCAGGGACGTTGGGCGGCTGGTTGGCAGGATTGCCGGCGCCGGCCGCGGCAGGCTTGGCGAGCACAGACGCTGCAACACCGGCGCCAGCGGCCAGGAAACTGCGTCGGGATTGCCGGGGATTGTCCAACTTCGACATCGCTTCTTACGCTCCGGTAACTTTGACGGCCCTGTTGGGCTCGAGCCGAACGGTTTTCTGTCGCGTCAAATAGTTCGCGACGACGTCCCAGATCGGCGGCCCTTCAGTTCCTTCGTTGACGCTGGCCCAGCCGGCAACCTGGTATTCCCTGGCGGGATCGATCGGCGCGCCGGTCTTGAGAACCTGCATGTCCGAGATGCGGCCGCCTTGCGGCTTGGTGACGTCGATCGCGTAAGACAGTCCGCCGATCCGCACCATGTCGCCGCCTTGCTGATAATAGGGATCGACATTGAAGAGATTGTCGGCGACGTCCTCGATGATCTCCTTCAACCGTGCGCCCGTCATGCCCATGCGATAGACCGCGGGATAGGTGATCGCGGTTGCGTTGGTGACGTCCTCGAAGGTGATGTCCTGCCCCGGCAGCACGCTGGTGCCCCAACGGAAGCCGGGCGACAGCGCGATCTCGGCGTCGCGCTCCTGCATCAGCGCCTGGCAGATCAGATCGTCGAAGGTGCCATTGAAATTGCCGCGCCGGTAGAGCAGCGAGTCGGTCCTGCCGAGCACTTTGGCCAGATCCGCCGCGAAGGGCTTGCGAACCTCGGCGATCTTCGCGGCCATCTCGGCGTCCGCCGCGATCACATCGGAGAACAGCGGAATGAGCTTGTAGCTGTAAGCCTTGACTTCGCCGTCGCGAACGTCGAGATCGAGTCGCGATACGAACTTGCCGGACGAGCCTGACGCGATCAGCAGGGTCTTGCCGACCTTGACAGCTTCGGGCAGCGCGTCATGGGTATGCCCGGTCAGGATAACGTCGATGCCCTTGACGCGGCTCGCAAGCTTACGATCGACGTCAAAGCCATTGTGGGAGAGCAGCACGACGAGTTGCGCGCCGCCCCTGCGCGCCTTGTCGACCTGCGCCTGAACGTCCTCCTCGCGCACGCCGAACGACCAGTTCGGAATCATCCAGCGCGGATTGGCGACCGGCGTATAGGGGAACGCCTGGCCGAGCACCGCGATCTTGACGCCGCCACGCTCGATCGTGGTCGAGGCGTCGAAAGCCGCCTCGTTCCATTCGGTGTCGCGGATATTGAGGCCGAGGAACGGAAAGCCGAGGCCTTCGATGGCCTGCCTGACTCGCTCGGTGCCGTAGGTGAACTCCCAATGCCCGGTCATGGCGTCAGGCTTGAGCAGCGCCATGCAGTCGATCATGTCCTGGCCGCGCGTCTTCAGCGACGACCACGAGCCCTGCCAGGTGTCGCCGCCGTCGAGCAGCGCGACCTTGTCGCCGCGCTCGGCGCGGATCGCCTTGATCACGGTCGCGGCGCGATCGAGGCCGCCGATCCGACCATAGCTCCTGGCGAGTGCCTCGAAATCCTCCGAGGTCAGGGCATATGCCGCCGACGAGCCGGGCGCGATGCCGAAACGGGAGAGAAACTCCTTGCCGCTGACGTGCGGCGGAACGCCCTTGGCCTCGCCCACCCCGAGATTGGTCGAGGGCTCGCGGAAATAGAGCGGCATCAGCTGGCCGTGGATATCGGTCACGTGCACCAGCGTGACGTTGCCGAGCGGCTCGAAGACCAGCAGGTCCTTTTCGGTCAGGCGCTGCTGGGCAACCGCCCGACTGAGGCCGGAACCTGCGCCGGCCGAGAGTGCCGCCGTTGCAGCGGCAACCTGAATGAACTCGCGGCGAGAGATCATGCGCAATACTCCTGCAGGTTCATCGTTTCAGTTGCGGACGGACGGCGTCTCGACCGGCAAGCCGATGCCGCGCCAGGCCACATAGAGCTCGAGCGCGAGGAACTCGTCCGAGAGCGGCTTAAACGGCTCGGCCCGCACGTCGAACATGCAGCCCTCGAACCGCTCATGCAGCGGCACCACACGCTGGTCGCGCAGCCGATAGGTCGGAAAGCCGTTGGTCTGGCCCTGGCTCAGGAAATCGGCGCGCATGAACTTGCCGTTGTTGCGCTCGTGGCAGGATTCGCAGGCGAGATCGAGCTGACCATAGCGCGTGTAATAGATCTGCTTGCCGCGCTCGAACCAGGGCGACATCGGCCCGTCGGTCTTCACCGAGACTTTCATGCCGTGCGACTGATAGCGCACGAAAGTCGTCATGTCGGTCAGCTCCTGGGATTTGAATTTCCAGGGCTCCGCCTTCATGTGCTCGCTGCGGCAGATGTTGATGCGCTGCTCGAGATTGACCGGCTTCTTCAGCTTGTCGTCCCATTTCGGCATCGCCGCGCCGACACCCTTCATGCTGGTCTCGGCCTCGCCGTGGCAGCTCATGCAAGACTTGCCCTCGCCGCCCTCGACCTTCTTCCAGACATCCGCCGCGCGTTCGACGGCGAGGAAGCCGGGGTTCTCCAAATCGTCGTCCTGCAGCGCCCGCGTTTCCTTGCTGCGGAACTGGTAGCCGGAGATGATGGTCTTGAAGACGTGTCCGGGGGGCGCCGGGATGCCCTTGCGTTCGACCTCCTGCGCGGAGGCACATGTCGCTACCGATGTAGCCGCGGCGACCGCGACGGCGAATCCAATATATCGCGACAGCATCCGCCCTCTCCCTCTCCGGCGTTACGCCTTGAGCGCGATCTTCTCTTCGGCCGTGATCACCGAGCCGTCGTCGTCGGTCCAGGCGAACTTGAACGTTCCGGATTCGTCGATCCTGGCATCGAACTGGACGTAGGGATTGGCCGAGATCGCCGGCTCGAGTGCGCAGGAGAACACCGGCTTGCCGTTGAACTCGCAGGCGAACTTGTTGATGATCTTGCGCGGAATGGTCTTGCCCTGCGCGTCCTTGCGCTGGCCCGATTCCATCAGATGCGAGACCAGGGTCTTGATCTGGATGACCTCGCCCTTGGCCGCTTCCTTCGGAAGCTTGATGCGCGGTTTGTCTGCCATTGTTTCTCTCCTGAAGCTCTTAGCCGCCGCAGCCGCCGATGGTGACCTTGACGGTCTTCTGCTCCGTGAACAGCGACCCGTCGCTCATCTTCGCGACCGCAACCACGTTCTGCGTGGTCGCGAGCCGGATCCGGATCGAGGCTTCCGCCTTGCCGGACAGCGGCGTGAACGACAGCGTCGCGACGCCCGCATTCGGATTGCCGTCCGCGATGATCAGAACGTCCGTGACGTGGGACTCCGCGGTCATCGGGCTATCGATATTGATCGACAGCGGCACGGTGTTGCCGTTCTCCGCGATCTCCGGCAGGTCGAGCGCGATCTTGCCCTTGACCGGCTGCTTGCCGCCGGTGAACTTCTCGATCCACTTCGCCGCGTCATTCGTCACTTCGGCATCGGCCGCCATCGGCATCAGCGTCAGCATGATGAAGCCGCCCCCGAGTGCAAATGCCTGCCGTCGATTGATGGCTTTCATTCCGATCCTCCTCGCCGTCAGTTCAGCGTCTTGAGATAAGCGATAACGTCCTCGACCTGCGCGGCCGTCAGAATGGACTTGCCGGCGAATTCCGGTCGCACCCGGCTGAGGCCCTCGTTCCTGAAGAACGCCGGCATGACCGTGTTGGTGAAGATGCGCTTGGGGTCGGCGACGATGAGGCGCAATTGCGCCTCGGTGTAGCGGCCGGCGACACCGTCCAGGGACGGACCGAACTCGCCGTGGAATTCCTCGGACTTCAGGCTGGTGACCTGATGGCAGGCCAGGCAGTTGCCGAGCGTGCGTGTCAGAAACACCTTCCTGCCGGCGGCGGCATTGCCGGGCGCGCCGGTCAGGGATTTCGGCAAGGAATCGTCGACGATTTCGAGCCTGATGGGCTCCTTGATTGGCTCTCGCATCGGCTGCTGGGCGAGACCGCCGCCAGCCGACAGGCAAAGTGCAAACGCAGCCGCAAGCGAGCGCCGCATGTTTCCTACCCTTGGGATCGCGGGGTGACGCCCGCTCTTGATGGCGATGGACTGACGGACCATCAAATTCAAGTATTATGATATGATCATATGAAAGGCGGCGTCAAGCGAAATCCGAACGACGCGTCCGGTCAGCCATTCCCGGCCAGGAAATCCCGGAACGAGCCGCGCTCATAGGCACGCTCCCGCACGAAGCGAAACATCGAAAGGAAGTGCTGCGGCTTGAGATAGCCGGGCGCCCGCGCCACTTCGCGCGCGATCGCGTCCTTGGCTTCGAGACCGTCGGGGGATGGCGGAAAGAATTGAAAGGTCGGCGTGAACCGGATCCCGTATTTCTGGGCGAGCTCTTTCTCGGATAATTCCTGGCGGTCGAAGTCGGTCACCTTGCGCGAGCCGATCAGATTGAGCTGCAACACCTCGAAATTGTCGCGGATGTAGCTCGCGATGCCGGCATCGGCGAAGTTCACCAGATGCGTCTCGCGGCAATAGGGACAGCCGCGCAGCTCCCACATGATGGCGAGGCGCTTGCCGCCAGCGGCCGCACTCTCCAGGTCCTCGCGCAGATCGAGGAAGCTCTGCAGAAACCAGGGCTCATGATAGAGCCCGTCTTCTCCAGGCGTGGGCTCGGCCGCCGCCACGCCGCGGCCGGCCCAGGCCGCGCCAAATGCGAATGCGAGAAGGCCGCGCCGCGTCGGCATGCGAAGCGACGTCGGGGTTTTCTGCGTTGGAAGATCTTGCGCGCTGCTCATTTTCATCATGATATTCGAATACACGAATGTGACAAGGAGTTCCGATCTTGCGCTGCACCATAGTGCTGCTGGCATGGCTGGCGTCGAACGCAATCGCGCTCGGCGCAGGAGCCGACAGACCTGCGGATTTCGCGACGGCGATGACGCCGATCATGGCCAATCTGCGCACCGCCGCGAGCTATGCGCGCACCGGAAACGTCGCGCTGGCGCAGATCGAGACCGATGAGGCGGTCGCCAGGTGGAAACGGCTCGGGCCGGACAGCTCCAATCCCCTGCCCGCTTACGCGCCGGCCGAACTGTCAGGATTTCTCGACCGGGGGCGCGAACGGCTCGTGACGGCAACGGGCGCCCTCGACCGCGGGGACGACGTCGCCGCCGGCCGCGAATTACTTGCGCTTCGGCAGGCTTTTCACGAGCTCAGGCGTCACGCAGGCCTGTACGATCTCGGCGATTGCATCTTCGAGATCGCGCCCGCCATGGAGGCGTTGCGTGTCGCGGCTGTCAGGCACGGCGAACGGCCGGCGCCGGTGAACGCCGAGGAGACCGTTGCCGCCGCGAGCGCATTCCGCGATCGGCTCATACGCTGCAACGAATGGGTAAATGGCGAGATCGCTGCCCAAGGTGAATTCCGTCGCCTGATCGATGGCGCAATCGCCAGCAGCCAAGAGATCGCTCATGCCGCGATGGCGGGCGACGGGTCCCTCGTGCATCGCTACCTCATCGAGCTGCAGTCCTTTGCCCAGTTGCTCGACTTTCGTTACGGCTAGAGCGCGATGCGATGAGGATGAATCGTCATTGCGCTTTAGGTTGTTGTTTAAGCATAATCTGCGCGCAAACGCGTTCCGCGTTTGTCGCGAGGGAAAACTGCTGCGCACTTTTCCGGATCATGCTTTAGCCGATGCGGGTCAATCCAGGAAAATGCTTCAGCAGCCATTCCGAGACGGTGGGCATCAATCCGGTCAGGAACATCAGGCCGGTCGCGACCAGGAAGACGCCCATCGTCTTCTCGATCAGGCCGAGATGCCGGCGCACACGGCCGAGCGCGGCCATGAAGCGACCGGTGAAGGCAGCCGCGACCAGGAAGGGAATGCCGGTCCCGATCGAATAGGCGAAGAGCAGTAGCGCGCCCCGTCCGGTCGTATCCTCGGAGCCGGCCATCAGCAGCACGGCGGCGAGAATCGGTCCCGCGCAGGGCGTCCAGCCAAACGCAAATGCCAGGCCCATGACGAAGGCTCCCGCCACGCCGGCCGGACGGTTGTCGACCTGCACGGTCGCACTGCGATAGAGCAGCGGAATCCTGAATAGCCCCACAAAATGCAGGCCCATGACGA
Organism: Bradyrhizobium sp. i1.15.2; assembly: GCF_040548425.1. NCBI lineage: Bacteria > Pseudomonadati > Pseudomonadota > Alphaproteobacteria > Hyphomicrobiales > Nitrobacteraceae > Bradyrhizobium > Bradyrhizobium sp. i1.15.2. The sequence continues at coordinate 10,777 of NZ_JBEPRQ010000013.1, forward strand.
TAATCAGGGCGCCGGCGACGATGCCGAGCGTCGACAGATGCGCCGAGATGAAGCGTCCCGCGATCGACGCGGTCGAGCCGAGCACGACGAAGACCAGCGAGAAGCCCGCCACGAAAGCCAGCGCGGAGATCAGGATGCGCGGCCGCAGATCCGGCCTGCCGCCGGACAGATCGGTGACCGATACGCCGGCCATGTAGCACAGGAAGGGCGGTACCAGGGGCAGAATGCACGGCGACAGAAACGACAACAGGCCGGCGACAAAGGCCGCGCCAAGCGTGACGTCCAAGGTCATTGCGCCTCATCCCTAGCACATATACGAATTTAATGATATAAAGCGCCGAGGACGTTACAAGCAAGCCGTTTACAAGCAAGTCCACGAGGCCGGTGACGCAGCATGACCAGAATCATCATTTTGCTCGCAATCGCGGTCGGGCTCGCGCTGCCCGTGACGGCGTCGCGCGCCGCCGAGCTCGTCATGTTCGAGCGGGCCGGCTGCGCCTGGTGCGCGCGCTTCAACGCCGAGATCGCGCCGATCTACGCCAAGACCGGGGAAAGCCGGGCCGCACCCCTGCGCCGGGTCGACCTCAACGGTCCCCTTCCCGCCGATCTCACTGGAATCGATCCGGGTGCCTTCACGCCGACCTTCGTCGTGGTACAAGAAGGCCGAGAGATCGGGCGCATTCGCGGCTATCCTGGGGATGCCTTTTTCTTCGGCCTCCTGGACCGAATCCTGTCAAGCACGGGATCGGAGCTTAAGGGGTCGTGACCGTTCTTGCGGGTTTTGCTCAGGAGAATTTGACGCGATGCCGTTGCCAAAGCTGAAGGAGATCGAGGGCTCCGTCGAACTCGAGCAGATGATCGAGAAGGCGCGCGAGGCGAGCGACATGCTCAAGGCGCTGTCGCACGAGTCCCGATTGCTGCTGCTCTGCATCCTCGCCGAGGGCGAGAAATCCGTGACCGAGCTCGAGCAGTTCCTGGGCGAGCGACAATCGACCGTCTCGCAGCAGCTGGCGCGGTTGAGGCTCGATCGGCTGGTAACGACTCGCCGCGACGGCAAGACGATCTACTACAGTCTCGCGAGCGAGGACGTCCGCAAGATTCTCACTGCCGTTTACGACGTGTTCTGCGAGCCGGTGCGCCGGCGCCGCCGGTAATTTTCCGCGCTGGCTTTTCGCGACCCACCGGCGCAGACTACCCGCGAGGCAGAACCAACAGATGCCGGGGAATGCTGAGCACATCGACCATAGCGTTTGCATGTGGGCTTGCCGCCGGCGCCGTGCTCGGCGTTGCCGGCCGCGCCGGCCGTTTTTGCACGCTGGCGATGTTCGAGGATGCGTTCTTCGGATCGGATTTTCGCCGGCTGAAATCCTTTGCACTGGCAGCGGCGGTCGCCCTGCTCATGACCCAAGCGCTGGCCGAGTTCGGCATCGTAGACCTGTCGCGGTCGATCTATCTCACAGCATCGATCGGCCTCGGCGGCGCGATCATCGGCGGGCTGATGTTCGGCGTCGGAATGGCGCTGGTCGGGACCTGCGGTTTCGGCACGCTGGTGCGCATCGGCGGTGGCGATCTACGCGCCATCGTGGTCTTTCTAGTGCTCGGCCTGTCCGCGCTCGCGACCATGCGCGGCATCACCGGCATGCTCCGCGTGAAGCTGATCGAGCCATTGTCGGTGCGCCTCACCGAAGGCAACAATCAGACGCTAACTTCGCTGCTCGGGGCCGGCAGCACGATGCGCGCAATCCTCGTCGTGTCGATTGCCGCCGCGCTCACTTTCTGGGCGCTCGCGGATGGCCGGCTGATCCGGTCGCCGCGACTATTGGTCTCCGGTCTTGCCGTCGGCGCCGCTATTACGTTCGGATGGTTCGCGACGGGGTGGCTCGCGGATGACGAATTCGATCCCGCGCGCGTCTCCTCGCTCACCTTCGTTGCCCCGCTTGGCGACACCATCCTCTACATCGCCACCTTCTCCGGCGCGCGGTTGAATTTTGGCATCAGCTCGGTCGCCGGCGTCGTCGTCGGCTCGTTTGCCGCCGCCATGCTCGGGCGCGGCTTTCGCTGGGAGGCTTGCGACGACGCCCGTGAATTGAAGCGTCACATGAGCGGCGCGCTTCTGATGGGTATTGGCGGCATCATGTCGATGGGCTGCACCATCGGGCAGGGATTGGCCGCATTCTCAACGCTCGCTCTCTCGGCGCCGATCACAATGCTGGCGATTGCCGTCGGAGCGCGGCTCGGGCTTGAGTTCACGATGACTGGCGAGTGGCTGCCGGCAGTGCGCAAGCTGTTTGGCGTCTCGACATAGTCGGAAAACCACCGCTTCTGCACATGTGGCCGGAATTCGAAGCGACTTCGCCAAGAAGCAGTCAGCTCTCGACGGCTTCACCCTTGGTCCAAGCCGACGCAATTACTACTATTGGAAGCGTCCGCGATCGTCAAAGGTACACATCGCATAAAATCGCAGTCCGGCGCGCAAAATCGTGGCCCACGGTAGAGGGCGTGACTGGTCCCCAATACGATTGTCCTCACCGCAAAACAGTCGCGACAACACGCCAAGCCGAGCTCTCGTTGATAACGGGCATCAGCCGCCTTCACGCAAGCACCCAGCTATAGACCCAGCATCCCTTCAGAGAGTCAGAGAGTGAATACCCCACTCTTGCTGACGATAGATTTTTCTTGATCTCCCGGTGCACACGACGCCATCTAACCGGTTGAAAAACCCGTGCTCTCGCTCCAGTCCATGATGGGGAAGTTTGATTTAACTCGGGCAATCGTGATCCAACTGGACACTGTCAACAATGACATTCGTCGTTGAAGCAGTCCGCTCGATTGCAGTCCCCGCGATCGCACGATCCACGCAGGTTTCAGATCTCGGAGGCGCAGCCACCGATACCGACATTCGGTTCAGATTACCATCTGACTGAGCGAGCCCAGCGTCCCGAACGCAGCGAACAACTTCTAAGTCGTTGATTTTTCTTGATCTGGATGGCCTTTCCGTCCCGTTTTGTTCACGCTCGTTTCGTCCAATCGTTGCGATTTCGTTGCGGCGGCAGTCAGGGAGAACGGCGCTCGGCGCGTCATTGGGATCTTGGACTGGCGGCCGAGCAGCCGAGGCCTGCGAGGGTAAGCGCATTAGACTATGCCGTGATCTGTCGGGGATCGAGTCACTAGACCGCCACATTGCTAAACCCACCGCCGTGGAGGCGCTGTTCTCCTACCGGGGGGCAGCTTAACTCCCAACCCCTGGTGTTGGATAAGAGGGGCATTGGCCGGGTCTCGAATGCTGCCCGCTTCTGCAAGCTCAAACCTTCGCGCTACAGAGCCGTCGTTTCGCATTGAGACCTTCCGTTTGCTCCACGCTCACTTATTGCTTCGACAAGTCCAGGGTCGATCGGCAGCGAGGCGAAGGGCATGTAGAAGAAGGGCGCAGCCTGAACATTGCATGACCAATGCCTGTTTTGGTGCACCTCGCGAAATGCGATCAGGTGCCCCGCTTCCCTGCGGAAACATCCCAAAGCTCACTGCCCTGAACCGATCGCGGGAGGAGCAACAGCACGAGAATCGCGGCCAGGATCGGCACGGCCGCCGCCAAGACGATGGATTTCGGAGACCAGCCAAGCGAGAACAGCAGACCAACGAAAGCAGGCCCGACGATCGAACCGATCCGCCCCGCTGCCGCAGAGAAGCCGACGCCGTTGGTTCGCAATGGCGCGGGATAGATTGAGACGGCCAGCGCCGACTGGCCGACCGAACAGGCGATAAGCCCGGCGCCGGCACCTAGAATCAGCGCCCAGACCCACGACGTCGTCGCCCAAAGCGCGATTCCAGTTACGCATAGCCCAGCCGTCGACGCGGCAATCCTCATCACGCTGGTGACGGCGAAGCGGCCCACCAGCGACACGACAATCAAATTGGCGATGAGGCCGCCGGCGCTGAAGAAGCCGACCGCGAACTGGCCGTCCGCGGCCGGAAAGCCGAACCCGATCAGCAGCGGGGGCAGCCAGAAGATGAGTGCATAGGCGTCGGCGAAGATGAGAAATGAAAAGACCCAGAGACCTGCGGTTCGACTGCCGAGCGAACCGGCAAATATGCTTGAGATGAGCTTCAGATTTCCCGCCATACGCTTGTCGCCCGCCGCCGTTGCCGCAGCATCGGCTTCATCTGACGCAGGCAGCCAGCGCAACAGTACAAGTGACAGCAACAATGGAAGCGCGCCTCCGAAGTAGAACAGTGACTCCCAGCCATACTTTCTGGTCAGAAGGCCGCCAAGCGCACCGCCTAGGGCCCCACCCGCAGCAAGTCCCGTTCCGACCACGATCGTGGCGGCAGCTCGCAGCGTGACGGGTGCCTGCAAGACCGCGATCGCCACGGCCGAGGGAAGTGCAGCGCCAAGTCCTATGGCCGTGACAAGGCGGAGGATGGACAGGACAATAATCGAACTCGCAAAGGGGGTTGCCAAGGTGAGCACCCCGAATCCAATCACGCTGAAAATCAACACACGTCGGGGCCGCCATCGGGCCACCAGATAGCCGGAAGCCAGATATCCTAACACGGCTCCGATGCTTGTCATGATAAATGGCAGTGTCAAGGACGCTGTCGACACGCCGAAGTGAGCCGCGATTGCCGGACCGGCGACTCCGATGGAGCCCGTATCAAGGCCGTCGAGCAATATCGCTAGGAAACACAACAGCAAGGTTTTGAGAAAGGACGGCTGAAGACTTTCGGAAACAGCCGGAGAGGCGCTTGCGACGCTTGCCGCATCGCCCCTTCCAATCACATCCATCTTGTTCGTCAAGCTCATCCCCCGATGACTACGTTGTCTCGCGCATTCGTTTGTTAAAAGATTTCGTTCGGGGCTTGTCGAGACCCAGGAATGGGACCGTGCATTCCGAATCCGGGACAGGCGGCTCTCAGCGGGATGGAGGACGCAACGGGCAGCTCGCATAGCCGCGGGAGTTCCCAACCTCTTGTCCGTTGATCGCCAGCCGAAGCAATAAGCGACACGTTGCAAGCCGCGTTCCCAGGATGATTGCGGATCAGGTCTCGTCGGCCGCGGGCTGTTCGCCACGACTCGGTTAGGCTGCCGGCATTCTGTCCTGCAAATGACGAGCCAATCCGGCCACAAACAGGCGGCCGGCAAGCGTTAATGACCGCCGCGAAGGGTAAAGAGCATAAACGGTAACAGAAGGCGGCGCCCAATCGGGCAGCGGAAGCACCAGACGTCCTTCCACGAGGTCGGCTTCGCACATCGTTAGCGGCAACCGTGCCAAGCCGGCGCCGCTCAACGCCGCCTGCCTGATCACGTTGAGGTTGTTCGCGCTGAACTTCAGATTGACGCTCAATTCGGTCGTGTTTGCGTTTCGGTTGACGAGCGTCCAGCGTGCCAGATGGCCGTCTGCCGCCCAGCCAATTCCGTTCCGGTCCTGAAGCTCCGATGGATCGTTGATCATTCCGAGTGGCTTCATGAAGCCAGGCGAGGCAACGAGCCGGTAGCTTGCGGCGGCAAGCTTTTGCCGGACCAGCTCGGAGTCGGCCATGGTGTCCCCGCGCGCCGGGTGAATCATCAGGTCATAGTCGCCGATCGCGGTATCGAAAGCACCGACCGCGCTATCCAGGGTGATGCGAACGTCGGTATGCACGATCGAGAATCCGATCGCGAATTCGGAAACCAGACTTTCGGCCAGCACGGCCGGGCAAGAGATGCGGAGCTTGCCTGACGGGTGATTTGAAAAGCTCTCCGCCAGCGCCTTAATGGCATCTAACTCCTCCTTGATCCGCTCACTCCGTTCATAGATCGAAATTCCGACTTCGGTTGCGGAGAAATTTCTCGGCCCTCGGTAGAGCAGGTGCACGCCAAGCTGGCTCTCGAGATCGCCGATACGACGGCTTAGGCTGGACTTCGGAATGCCGGTCTTACGGCTTGCAGCAGAAAGGCTGCCGGCCCTGACCGTCTCCACGAAAAGCGTAAGGTCGTCAACGATCCCCATTTCGATCACCTCGGCCGCCATGGCGTCTGGTCAGCGTGCCTTGCCGGCGGCGGCCTTGACCATATTCCCAGCCGAAGGCAGGCGCCAGCAGTCCTATTGTCGAGCAAGGGGAAGCGAAGGCTCATTTCACCAAGGGACACCCACCGGCTTCCAAAGGACGAAATGCCCGTTCCGAAGGGATGGTCGAGAGATGCTTGTAATAGTCGTACGGATATCTCGATTCTTCTGGACGCTTCACCTCGAACAAGTGCATCGGATGTATCACGCGACCGTCGTCGCGAATTCTGATATCGCCGAACAACTTATCCCGTCCATTCACTTTCTTCATTTCCGGCACCACAGCGTTCGAATCGTCGCTTTGCGTGGCGGCAACCGCGTCGAGAAACGTCAACGTCGACGAATAGACGCCAGCTTGGTTTCCACTCGGCATTTTTCCGTTCATGCCAGCGCGCGCAGCGAACCGCTTCGCGAAGGCTCGCGTGTCATCGTCCGCGTCCCAGTAGAACGCCTCGATCAATTGCAGACCTTGCGCGACCTTAAGACCCATTCCGTGAACATCGTTGATGAAGAGGAGGAAGGCGACCATAGACTGGCCGCCCTGCTGAATACCGAATTCAGACGCCTGCTTGATCGCGTTGACCGTATCGCCGCCGGCATTTGCGAGCCCGATGACCTTGGCCTTGGAACTCTGGGCTTGCAAAAGGAACGACGCGAAGTCCGACGTGCCGATGGGGTGCTTGCTGGAGCCATACACTTTGCCGCCGTGCTTTTCGATATAGTTCGTCGCTTCTGACTCGAGGCCTTGGCCGAGCGCGAAGTTCACGGTTATGAAATACCAGTCTTTGCCTCCACGCTCCATCATTGCCGCCGAGGTCGCATGCGCGGTCGCCCAGACGTCATTGACCCATTGGATGGTGTTGGGAGAGCACTCCTTGCCGGTAAGCTCGGATGTGGCCGTCGACGCAGCGAGAAAGGTCGCCCTTGTACCGCGGAGCAGCGAGTTCACCGCCAGTCCGACCGCCGAATTTGGCACATCGACCACTGCATCGACCCGGTCGACATCAAGCCATCTTCGTACGATCGCTGACGCCACATCGGCTTTATTCTGATGGTCTGCAAAGATCACCTCGACCTTTATACCTTTATGAGCACTCTCGAAGTCCTCCGCTGCCATCCTGGCAGCCTCGACCGACCCCGAACCATTTGTGTCCTGATAAAGTCCCGACATGTCGGTGAGCACGCCGATCCGGACGACCTTGTCCGACAATTCGGCGTTCGCCATCTGCGGCGCGGCGAATGCGGCCATGATGAGCAAAGTAAGCACGCGCATTCTCATCTCGTTACCCTTCGGTTCAGCAATAGCGGGACTGGCTTTCTTCGGACTTAGATCTGCTTATTCGGAATGTGGAGAAGTAGTCCGTCGAGGTCTGACGTCATCTGGATCTGGCACGACAACCGGCTCGTCTGGCGGCGTTCGGCCGCGACTTCGGTGAGCAGCGCTTCCTCTTGCTCTAAGACTGATGGCAGTCGATCGAGCCATTCACCATCGACGTAAACGTGACACGTCGCACACATGGCGTTTCCGCCGCATTCAGCCAGAATGCCCGGTATCGCGTTCTGGGTAGCCGCTTCCATTGCGCTCTCTCCCTCGCGTGCCTGGACAAATTCCGAGCTCCCGGACGGCTGAACGAACTTTATGGAAGGCATGCGTCAATCCATTGCTTTGAGGGTAACGGGAAGGCTGTCTAGGCCGCGCAGCGTGTTATTGTAGCGGCGCCGAACCGCTCCCGAGATTTCGATTGATTTCACTTTTCTCGCCAAAGCCGACAGCATGACTTCTCCCTCGAGCTGTGCGAGGAATTGGCCGCTGCACATGTGTACTCCCGAACCGAAGCCGACGTGCCCGCTCGTTTGCCGACAAATGTCGTACTCATTCGGACGGTCCCATTTGCGTCGATCGCGGTTAGCGGCGCCCAGGAACATCAGCACCTTTTCGCCCGCTGGAACTTCGAAGCCGTCTATCTCGACCTTGCGCGTGGTCGTTCGGAAGAAGGTTTGCACTGGCGATTCGAAGCGGATTGCCTCCTGAAACGCCTTGCGCGCCAGTGTGGGATCTCCCTTCAACCGGCTCCACTGGTCCGGAAAGCGCGCCAGGCAATACAACGCTGCTCCTAACGCATTGACGGTTGTGTCGAGGCCCGCGCTTAACAGTGACCGCACCAACAATGGGGCTTCCAAATCGCTGATCTCGCCAAGTTCAACGCGAGAATAAATGGACGCGCCCAAGCCTCTCGGCATGAGGTTCTTCCGTTGACACTGCTCTTGAACATAAGCCTGATGAGGCATTGACCGCTCCAGCGACTGATGGCGAAGCTCATTCGGGGGGCCAAAAGCATTGAATACGACCCCGGCATACGGAAGAAGATGCTCCCGCCCCTCTTTTTTCAGCCCAACCGCATCAGGAAATACTGAGAGTGGGAACGCCTCGGCAATATCGGAAACAGCATCGACATTGCCCTTTGAGACCACCTCCTCCGCCTTCAGTTCAGCGATACTTGTGAAGTGCTCCCGCAGGTCTCTCACGAGAGCCGGCGACAGTATTCGATCGAAGACGGCGCGGATTCTGGTATGTTCCGGAGGATCTGCTTCAAGGATAAGGCTAGGCGGCCGCCACGGCACTTCCTTTGCAAAATCGCTCAGTCCGGCACCGCGGCTCGAGCAAAAGCTGACGTGGTCATGTAGAATGGCTCGAACCTCCCGATGACGGGCAACCGCGTAGACGTTCCATTTTGAAAGCCGGACGACCGGTCCGGTTTCGCGTAGAAGATCGTGCGTGTGATATGGATCGTCGAAGAACTCCATTGAAAACGGATCGATGTCGAGTTCTGGAATTCGACGAGTTGTCGTCATCGCTGCAGCCCTTCTCCTCGCCACGAAACATAGCCCCTCGTGGCCCTCACAGGTTGCGCACCATCCCTTGAGAGGCCAGGTGCCGCGCTCGCTTTGGGTTCTTACTCCTTGATGCTGAAGTCGCGTCCGCGAGCTGACAATGACCATTTCCGGAAAATCGCGAACCGGTCGGCAATAGCAGCAGCGCGAGGCGTAGACGACAATTCAGGAGACGTTCACGAGGAGCGAACACCGCAGTGCCGCGAGCGATATCCTAAAGCGTCGTCGGTCGATGGACCTATCACCGAGACGGCAGCGGGGCAGTCGTCACGATGATCGAATCCGACTGTCGATGACGACCAAGTCGCCGAAAGAGGCGCTATTTTCCAAGGGCGGCGGTTACGTCGATCTCTATGGTCATGAACGGCCACGCGAGCTGACTGACGACTAAGAAGGTCGAGGCGGGAATTGGAGCGCTCCCGAAGGCATCCGCTCTGCATTTTAGCGCATCCCGAAAGAACCTTACGTCAGTGGTGTAAGTAACGGTCCGCACCACGTCATTCATTGTGGCGCCTTGAGCCTGCAGGGCCTTCTTGATCTTCGAGTATGCGTATGTGCATTGCGCCATGAAGTCGTCGCGAAATAGAATCTCGCCGTCTCCTTCGCGCTCTGCCCCCGTCCCGGAAAGAAAGATGAACTTGTTCGCGTTTGTGACAGTCACGACCTCCGAGAACTTCCCCTTGGTCCATTCACTGTAGTTGAAGCTCTCCTTCTTGTAATCCGCTTGGACCTGAGCGGAAGCCTCCGCGCAACTTAACAGGGCGAGCATCATCAGCGACGCCATGAGACGGACGAGCATCCTCTTCTCCTTTCGTTACACTTCCTAAAGGCCCCGAGTTACGACAACGGGGCCGACGAAATAAGAGAGGTGGAGTGAGGTCTGCACAACAGCCATTTGTGAAAAATCGCTAACCACTTACCCGCGCCGGTGACATTGCGCCTACTCGATCGAAGGAATCCCGCGGTTCCTCGGATTTTCCATCATGTTTCCTTTGCGCCAAGTGCTACTAAGAAGATCCAGCGCGATCGTTCTGGCTGATTCAGCATCGACTTCGCTTAGCTAAATTGAACCGCAACGCCGCCGAGCGCACCGAAATCTGCGTGAAAGCTGTCGCCTTGCTGGGCGAACACCACCCGGGTAAATGAGCCAGTAAGGACGATATGACCGGCCTCCATGGTAATGCCCTGGGCACCAAGCTTGTTTGCCAACCACGAGACGCCGAGGGCCGGGTGGCCAAGCACACCGGCCGCGAGCCCCGTTTCTTCGATCTCGGCGTTGCGATAGAGGATGCAGCCGGTCCAGCGCAGATCGACTTCGCTGGGTCGGAGGGGTCGTCCGCCAAGCACAAGGCCTGCCGCCGCCCCATTGTCGGAGATAGTATCGTAAATCTTTCGCGGATCCTTTACGCGAGCATCAACGATCTCGATCGCTGGACAGACATAATCGCAAGCATCCAGAGCTTCGAATATCCCGACGCCGGGGCCCTTGAGAGGCTTGCCCAACACGAAAGCGAGTTCGACTTCAACTCGTGGGACACAATATTTTTCGCGAGGCGTCTTTCCGCCGTCCGCGATCATCATGTGCTGATAGAGATAGCCGTAATCAGGCTCGTCGATCTGGGAGGACCTCTGCATCGCCTTCGAGGTCAAGCCAACCTTATAGCCGATCAGCTTTGCGCCCGCTTCGAGGCGACGCCTGTTGACCTCGGCCGAAATCGCATACGCGTCATCAAAGCCGATCGACGGCCACTCAGTCGAGAGTTGCCCCGCCTGCTCACGAACACCCTCGGCCTCCATGAGAACGTCTGCGGCCTGGTGGCGCTGTTGGTCTGTTAGCATATGTGCACTTTCCTGCAGCTCTGAAGATGCGCGCGCGGCTGACACGCGCACGAGATTGGTCCAACGGCCTCATAAGCCGTCTGAATCGCGCTCATGCTTCCGCGACGCAATCAATCTCGAGGAGAAAATCGGGCCGCGGTAGACTGGCTTCGACGGTCGTGCGCGCAGGCCAGCCAGAGGGATCGGTTCCGAAGAACTCCTGATAAATCTCATTCATTTGATCGAAGTCGGCTCTGCGATCGAGATAGATGTTCACCTTGCCGATCCTGTCGATTGAGCTGCCGGCATATTCGAGCGTCGCCTTGATGTGCTTGAGAGCAAGCCGCATTTGCGTTGCGAAATCACCCTTCGGAATCTGCACGTTATCGTCGTAACCCGGAAAGCCCGAGACAAAGATTAGGTTACCAATTCTCACCGCGTTCGAATGCGGAGACTTCGACCGTGGCAGGTTGGGATTGTTGAAGATCGTCCGTGTCATCAGGCATCCTTCTCATTGTTGGCGATCGAACCATGTGCGTTTGAATAAATTGCGGCCTCGCCGGGCGGGCCGTCGATGCAAGCCTTGCGGAATGCTTCCGGCGTCGTCCCGCGTCGTTGTTTGAAGAAACGAGCGAAGTGGGAGGCGTGCGAATAACCAAGAAGGAATGAGATCTCCTTCACGGGCTTTGTCGTGTACAACAACAGGCGCGTTGCCTGCTCCAAGACGGCAGCTTGCAAGACGTCGCGAGCTGGAATGCCGGAAATGTGCTGGCAAGCGAGATTGAGCGTGTATGGAGTGGCCGAGAGGCGTTGTGCGAAGAGTTCGACAGTCAGAGGGTTGGTTCTCTGGTCGTCGGCGAAGCCAATTGCATTCAGTGTTAGGCCGATCAACTCACGATAGCGTTTGAATAGATCGAGTTCGAATGTGGATGCTTGCGGCATCTTGTTCTGAGACGGGGACATCAATGTCCCACCGAGTTCGAGGAGTAGGTTTCCGAAGAGATATCGCAATGCGTCGCGGCGATAGGGACTGCGCGAGGTTGCCTTCTCGGAGATCAACTCGAGTAACTTTCGAACCGTCGTAACCTCCTGGCCGCCTTCCAAGGCGACGACCCGTTCTTCCGCCAAGCGCAGGAGAACTGTATTCGTCGCTCCCTCGACAGAAGGCAAACCAACGACGAAGTCTGGTGATACGCTGATGACAAATCCGACCGCCGCAGATGAATAGTCAAATTGGTGCACAACGTTGGCTGGCGTATAAACGCAGTTTGGCGCCTCGACGCTCCGCGAAACACCGTCGTGTTCAAATGAGCAGTGTCCACTGAGAAGAATGGAAAGCTGGTCAAAGTCCAAATGCCGGTGCAACGCAATGTGCCATTTGTTCGGAGCGTTGCGAACGAACAGTTCTTCGATATGGAAGAAGCCGAAGATGGAGCCCGACCAGTTTTCTCCATAAAGGAAATAGGCAGGAACGTTAAGCACCTGCGTCGGCTGGTCATGATTAGGCACCTCGATGGGTTCCTTATCGCGCTTCATGCTCGTCCCCTTATTGGCTAACGGTGCCTACTAAGTTGGCACCGGCATTCCAACCCTCCACGTCGTGGGGATCAGCCGATCCGGATTTATTGACCAAGCCTTCCAGGCCGCCTGAACTTTGGCGAGATCTTCCTCGATATTCTTTACCAGGAACTCGCCACGAAATTCCAGACAGCCCTTCTCGTCATACCACTCCAAGGCGTCGACCTCCCCTGGCTGGCGGTAGCGCTCGATGACGAGCCCGATGCACCCCTCAGGCCGTTGCGGCGAATGGCGGACGTGCGACGGCAGGAGATACATCTCTCCTTCCCGCACAACTACCTCGCTGCGTTCGCCCGACGCGGGGTCGATCAGCTTGAGCGTGGCGTCACCGCGCAGTTGAATGAACAGTTCTTCGCCTGGATCGTCATGGTAGTCCGGTCGGTAATTCGGCCCACCAACCATCATAACGAGAGTCGTCTCCCAGGAACCCTTCCAAATTTGACGATTACCGATCGGGGGCTTGAGCGTTGCCTTGTTCTTTTCGATCCAATCGTCGAGATTGATTGGTGGATTCTCCAACGCGTGTTTCATAGGTTTCTCCAGGTTGCTGGTTAGCCCGTACGGGCTGCGCTTTGATCGACCCCAGCCGGCGGCAGAAAGGGCACGACGCGATATTCGCGATTGAGGTAAAGCAGTGCGTCGCGGGCCTGGTTGAGTGCTATCGCCACCACCCGTCCGAAGAAGATCGTATGCGTGCCATAATCCTGCGTTTCGGAGATCTCGCAGTCGATTGCTCCGAGGGCGTCTCGAAGCGCAGGGGCGCCGGTGGCGACCCGATCCCAAGGGTAAACGGCGAATCGATCGGCCATGCTGATGTCACGACGTCCGGCAAACGTTGCGGAAAGGTCTTCCTGTTCCGCGCTCAGGACGTTCACGCACAGGACACCGTTTTGTCGAAAGACGGCGTTCATCTGACTCTTGCGATTGAGGCAGACCAGGATCGTCGGCGGTTCATCCGTGACCGAACAGACGGCTGTGCAGGTAAAGCCACACTGGCCGGCGGCGCCATCGGTTGTGATCACCGAAACGGCGACGCCGAACCGGGACATCATGTCCCGAAAGGCAACCCGATCGACAGACATCAGCGGCTCCTTGCGAGATAATCGAGCACAGAGACATCGTCGCCGTTGTGATATGCGGGATCGCGCCAGCCGTTCTCATCGTAGTCGGCGAGGCATGACGTCGCCAAAGCCTCCATTTCTCCCATGGTACCCGACACCTTGGCGTGGATAAGCGCCTGAAGTCGGATCGCCTCATGGTTGCCGGCATAGTTGCGCTCGTAAAGTTCGTGACGCGCGCCGAACTCGGATCCGACAGCATCCCAGAGCGCCTTCATGATTTTGATGCGCTCGATGTGATCGATACCGTTCGAACCGCGTGCATAGCGCGCGAGGTACTTTTCGATCTCCGGCACCTTCAAATCCCTGGCACTCGAAGGGAGGTAAATCAGGCCGGACGCTACGATCTGCTGAATAATGGACCGGATAGCGGGATAGGCTTCCGTGGCGAATATCCGGAAAGAAGTACAGGCGCGAATATTCGGCAGGAAACCATCGTTGACCCAGCGATCTGGCGCGGCAGCCATCGCGTCAGTCAGCGACCAGAACAGGTTTCGCCAACCCACGATCTCGCCGAGTTGCACCTGAACGCCACGAAACTCATCGGTGCCGCAGGCACGCAGGGCCTTCTGCAGCAGGCCGATAATGAAATCGAACTTCACGGCGAGGCGGGTGCAACTCTGAAAGGTGAAGCCGTTGAGGAAGCCCGACTTCGGATAGAAGGTACGCAACATGTTGATGTCGCGGTGAACGAAGACGTTCTCCCAGGGAACGAACACGTTGTCGAAAATGAACATCGCGTCGTTTTCGTCGAATCGACTGGTCAACGGGTAATCGAACGGCGAGCCGGTCGCTGCGGCCGCAAGTTCATAGGAATTCCGGCAGATCAGCTTGATGCCGGGGCTGTTCATGTCGACCATGAACATCACCGCCATACTGTCATCCGTGATTTCCGCAGCCATATTTTGGCCGAGAAAATTGTAATGGGTCAGCGCCGACGAGGTTGCGACGACTTTCGCACCCGAGACGAATATGCCTGCGTCCGTCTCCTTTTCGATGCGGACGTAGATATCCTTAACGTCGTCTGCGGTCTTGTTCCGGTCGATCGGCGGGTTGACGAGCGTGTGATTGATAAACGGCACCGTTTCCTGCGCATGCTTGTACCAGCCACGCGCATTGTCGGCGAACTTGCCGTAGAAGTCTGCGTTCGCCCCCAAGGTGTTCGTGAAGCTTGCCTTGTAGTCGGGCGTTCGTCCCATCCATCCATATGTCAGGCGCGCCCAGGCTGCGATTGCATCGCGCTGCGCGATCAGATCTTCGCGCGACCGCGCGTAGCGGAAAAACCGATGTGTAAAGCCGCCGCTTCCCGTGTCGGTCTCGGTCGTCAAAACCTGCTTGAGGGACTTGTCGTGCAGCGCATCATATAGCTTGGCTATTGAGACCGCCGCGTTGCGAAACGCTGGATGAGTTGTAACGTCCTTGACACGCTCGCCATAGATCCACACCTCGCGGCCGTCCCGTAGAGACTGAAGATATTCGGCGCCCGTGAAAGGCCGGTTTCCACCGCGATTCATACGCTGCTCCTGGCTAAGGGGTAATTTGAATGCTTTGCATTCGAATGGTCCCCAACACTTCCGCGCATTGGCTCCGAAGACAACAGCCACTTTGGCAAAAGGAATTGCCGCGTAGCTGACTTCTTGATGAGGAGTGGGAGCAAGGTTGCCCTGGTGCCTCACCGGTCAATCGGTTCAACCAGCACGTGCTCGAAGCCCTAACGGGCAAGCCGACCTGCTCACGCGGTGGCTAGAGATCATCCAAGGACATAAACAGCTCGCTCGAATTCGACGAAGTCCGACATAATACGCGGATCGCCAAGGGCGCTAACTGCGTCATGAAGAGAGCAGCCAGCTTGGCCTTGGGATCGATCCAGAAGTGGGTGTTCGCCGTTGATGAATGCTTACCGACGATGGGGCGGAGGACCGCTCCAATCGTCAAGGCATTTTGGGATCGCGATAGACTTCTTTCCCGCCAACTACGGTCGATAGGGCCTTCATCTTGGGAATGGCGTCGAGCGGCACTGTCAAGAAGTCGTCGGTCAGTACCGCGAAGTCGGCGAGCTTGCCTGGCTCGATCGAGCCGCGACGATTCTCCTCTCCGATCAACACGGCAAAGTTGATCGTGACCAATCGCAGCAGTTGTGCTCGCGAGGTAACCTTCTGGTCGGCCCCGTAAACACCGTCGGACATCGTATCGCGGCTCGCAAAATGGTAGAGTTCCCAAAATGGGTTGAACGGAACGACCGGCGAGTCGGTGCCGCCGGCGACCAGCAATCCGGCGTCGAGATAGCTCTTGAGCGGCGTCGCTTCGCTGGCGATATCCCAACCCCAATATCCTTTCAAGACTGGCGCGGCGAGATAAAGGTGATCCTGCGCTGACACCATCAGTTTCAGGTTCTGCATGCGTTTGACGAGATCGGGCCGCGCGATGAAAGCATGTTCGATGGCCCATCGCTTCCCGGTCAACGGCTTGTCATTGTGGGCGATCTCGTAGGCGGTGAGAACCTCGTCCACGGCCGCATCCCCTACGGCATGCGTCGCGGCGCGCCAACCCAGGCGATTGATCTCGCGCACGACAGAATTGTAGGCGTCGGGAGGTGAAAGGGTAAGACCCGAATAGGTCCCGCCCTTCCCGAATGGCTCTTGATATGCGCGCGTGAGATGAGCCCCCTCGAAACCACCGTCCACCACGAGCTTGATGCCGCCTACGCGGACGAAATCACTGCCTTCGTCCTGCGTCACCCCCCATTGGGCGACCGCATCGTCGACCTGCTGCGGGGTTCTGAACCCGAACCCCGGCATATAGACGGTATAGCGCACGGTGAGCGCGTGCTCGGCGTCGGCCTGCCGCATCAGCTTCAGCGCCTCCACCAGGTTGCCCCGGTAGGCACCCGGAATTCGAACCGCCGTGAGGCCGAAAGGATTGATCGCTCTCTGCGTCGCGAGGATGTCCTCCATCGCGAGCGGCTTTGGAGCGGGTAGCGGCACAAGCGCCTTGGCCGCGTCGAACAGCTCTCCGGTCAGTTCACCATTTGCGTCACGACTGATCTGTCCCCCGGCCGGCACCGGCGTCTGGCTAGTGATATTGAACTGCGCCAGCGCTCGCCCATTGAGGATGTAGGAATGACCGCCTCGCACAAGCACCACAGGATTGTTCGGCGCGGCCTCGTCCAACTGTCGCGCCGTTGGCAGGCGCTGTTCTCTCAACTGCGCTTCGTGCCAATCTCCGTTCGAAACGAGCAGCGCGCCCGGCGCGGTCCCCGCGGTGGCGTTGGCTACCTGCGACATGAGTTCGGCGAGACTACGGGTGTGAGACAGATCAATACCGGTACCGCCGCCTTCATTGTGGAAATGCGCGTCGGCAAGGCCAGGGCTAACGAAATGTCCCTTCAAGTCGAACACACGGGTGCCGGTGGACGCGAGCTTCCTGATCTCCTCGTTGCTGCCAACGGCGAGAAAGCGATCGCCTGATAACGCGAACGCCTCCACCACGGTGTTCTTCACATCAGCGGTGTAGACTTTGCCATTAACATAAATGGTATCGGCTATCGCCGGCTGGGCCTCTGCAGCGGACCATGTTGAGCTTCCAAGCAGACCCACAATGATCCACGTGTACGCCAGCCGTTTCACAAACTTCATCGCAACCTCTCCTTCTCAGTTCATGGCCCACGAAGAGGCGGCCGGCAACGCAGTCTCGAAGAAGCTTGCGCACTGTCCGCCATGGAAGCATCCGAAAACTGCGCCGCGGGACATGCGGCCAGAGTTGACCTTCGGGAGGTAAATGAAGCTAGAACTTCATCGTGACGCCACTGTACAGACTTGATTCGGTGCAGGTATTGTTGCTCACACCCGGTGAGAGGTTGCAAAGCCGACTGACGTTGTGATCCAGTCCGTATTTGTTTTGCCAATAGCGATAGGCGACCCACACGTCGAGGTAATGCGAATACTTTGGCCCCCACATCGCTTTCGATGCATCAAAGGTCAGACGGATCGGCTCGGAATTTAGCTGAACCGCTGTCATCGAGTTGGTAGGGCTGGCTAGTGGCAACGGGTTGTAAGGAAGTGGACTATTCTCAGTCCCCATCGTCCCAGTCCAAGCCGCTCGGCCGCTGATAGAAAAGTAGCGCACGCTCTCGGGCAAGAAATCGAGATTCATGTAGTAGTTGGTTTCGATTGCCCACGTCGGCTGATATTGTCTGTTGCCGTCGGTAAGGCAGCCGACGCCTGATGTATTGGGAGCGAACCCTCCGCCACACTGCAGGAAGCCCATGTGGGAGCTGTAGACCCAGGTCGCCAGAGGGGCAATATTTACGTAGCCCTTGTAGGGAAGATCGAACTGGAACTGCAAGCCCGCCGAGACGGCCTGCCCTGCGGACGCCCGATAATAGTTCGCGGCCGCCGCATCAAGGCCGATCTCGAACGAGATGTTGCGCAGCGGCCCGACAGTGAAAGTCTTGGCCCCGAAGATTTCGTTCCAGCCAAATGTCGAGCGAAGCTGGCCCACGCCAGAAATAGCACCTGCGCAATTTGCAGGAGTGGTAACACGCGTGCCAGGATTGAAGATACTGCCGGCGTTGGTGCAAGGGCTGGCTGGATCGTTTTGATCCGCCTTGTACATTGATAGGTTCAGGAAATTCGTGCCGTATCGCCAGGCGTCGAAATGCGTGAACGAATAGACCTGCACCGCGGTGTTGCTGTTGAGCGAACCGTTCGGATTTACAGAGTACACACCCGGGTCTGCTGCTTTTGGTATATACGAAAAGGTGACACGGTCATCGATCACCAGGAAGAATGGCAGATCGGGCGGCGCTGGCTGGGCCTTGACCGGCAGATCTCCCGCCAGACCTGCCGCGCTACCAAAAGAAACCAAGGGCAGTACTGTTAGCATTATCTGAATTTGACGCTTCATTTTCCCCCGCCAATGTTTTGCCTAGCCAGCCGAAGAGCGCTGTACCCAGGCCATTCCCCACAATCCAACGGTTGGCAGCATAAGCGGCGGGCGGGTAAGCAAAAGCACCGCAGTTGGCACGGTCGCGTTCCAAGAATGGGACGATAATTCTATTTCGCGCGTTTCATGGACGACGTTCGGGTAACGGCGCAGACGAGCGGGACAGCCTTTCAGCCGCAAGCCGAACGACGAGAGGAATCAAGATTGAGTGGCCGGATTGGCGAGTTCAAGCATCGGCTCGGCGCCTACGTTTGCGACGTGGACCACCCAACTTCGCGGCGACTGAAATGAACTCGTTGATCTACCAACGTGCAAGATCAGGGCCGAGCTGAACACGATCAAAGCTCTGTCCCAGGAACGCTCCAGACCTACAACTTGTAAGCTCAAGCAATGCAACATCCTTCAACAGCCCGCTTTAAGTGACTGGGCAAGCGGCGCGCAACAGACTTTCTTCGGCCGCGCGGCTCAACGGGCTGGAGAGTATCAGGCGACCCAGGCAAAGGCCTGAATGCGCCTATCAAAGTGGAGCACCGCACGGTTGTGTGTGTAGGCGGGCCAATGCGACAGATCGGTCCCGTTTGGTTCGCCGCTCTTCGCAAATGCCGCAATCGCACCTCTAAATCGTCGGCTCAGCCCTTCCACCTCTCGCCAGTCTGCTCCCTTGAGCATCGGAGCGTTCCGCCAGACGTCGATATTTCCGAAAAGAAACGGAAGATCGATGCAGTGGCAGGCGCCTAGTCCTGGGACTGGCGACTGCCAATCGAAACGATAGGAAAACACATTCCGGCCGGCCTTCGCTTGGGCAGTTGCGACAGCCAAGCTCGCGTCCGTGAAGATCGTGTCTGTGTAGAGATCTCCCACTATCGTCCGAGGAATCGCGGGAACGCGCGCTGATCGGATCTTCATGATCGCATCCGCTGCGCCGCTTCCTAGTTGTAACTTGAATATGTCATTCACTTCGCTTTCAGACAGGTCGTTCAAGGTCGGATTAGATAGCGAAAACGCAGCGTATTCCTCGCGTGTTACACCAATCATGATGTCGCACCACCGCGCGCTACCGTTTTGAATGGATGCGACAGGATCTCTCGGGATAAGGCTGCCATCCAGAACGGGCATGAACGGCGGGCTGATGTCCCCCGGTATCGCCGGAGGTCTGTTTTGCAATCCACGTAGCAATCCAAGAATTTGGTCAACGGGCATCGTCCGCAGTCTGTTGGCATCTTGGTCGGCCAATCCAAGAACGTCTAGAAGTGTCTTGGCCAGCGGCCTCACCGTTTCGACTGTGCGAAGCTCTACGCCGACAGGCGCGCTCATGATGATCGCTCGGCTGAAGAGATCGCGCCCAAGATCAGTCCCAAGAAATGCAGCGATGCTGAAGGCGCCAGCCGACTGTCCAATAACTGTGATGCGCGCGGGATCGCCTCCAAAGCAACTGATCGTCTCCCTGATCCAACGCAGAGCTGCAACTTGATCGTGGAGGCCCAGATTCAATTCGCCGAAATCAGGTCCAGGCCAAAAGCCAAGAAGACCAAGGCGAGAGGTAATGTTCACGACCACAAGGCCATTTTCCCCTGCAAGAACGCTTCCATTATAGCAGGGGAGCGACCCGCCACCGGTCATGAAGGCGCCTCCGTGGAGGAACACCAAAACCGGCGCGTTGTCGCCGGCTCGGTGCGTCGTCCATATGTCGAGATGAAGACAGTCTTCACTTTGCTCGACCTCGTAGGTACCCATAACGCTGTCCAGGCGCGAGGGTAGCTGTGGGGGGACGGGTCCAGGTACGGTCGCGTCGCGAGTATCTCGCCATCGGGGAGCCGGTCCCGCCAACTCGAAACGCCGTGGCCCGATCGGAGCCTCTGCGTATGGCACTCGATGAAATGCGGTAACACCGTCCACCGTGATGCCTCGCAGGCAGCCGAAAGGTGTTTCCAGCTCGAGATGTGCCACGCTGCGCTCAACTCCGACCATTTCTCGTCTCCAACAAATTAACGCCGAAGCCAGCCCCGGATCAAACTCATACATTCGAATCTCTGCACCTCCTGCGTGTCTCGGGTGCCACGTCTGCGTCGCCCGGCATTGCCAACTTTGCCTCCGGCGCCGAAGGTCGCTTGCGGCCTACTCAACAGCGTTTCGATATTGCTCGTCCAGTTCCGCGACTGGAATGCCCCGTTCCGTAATTGAGACGTATCGATCGGCTAACCTCATCTATATTCCAATTTACTTTGCCCTAAATGAATTGGTCGGAGACTTGGTCTTTCCCCACGAGTGCTCGGCCACGTGTTGGATATCTTTGTGGTATCCGCGCCATTATGCCACTCATCCACTGAATCAACCGGGGCATCGTATTGTCCCTCAGGATCAGGAAAAAACGCATGTATGGGTACTGGAAATTACGGGAAAAGTGGGCGGAGCAACGGCAAAACACCAGTTGGCGCGCGGCAAGCAAGTACGCGCTGTCCGCAATCGCGAGAGGGACACCGCGGCGACCGCGACCATGCCGGACACCGCCCGGCCGGTTCTCGACATGGTGACGTTATTGAGACACCTCTTTGAATCCGCATAGATGGGCGCCAGAACGTCCGCGACGGCGCCCGCCGCGAAGCCAGCGACGATCTTGGTCTGCTGGGCGTCCTGGGCCGACGCACAGGCCAACGCGAACGAGATTGCAATCGGGCGGCGATCACAGGTGACGCCCTCCATCGACGACGATGCGCGTGCCAGTGCTGGCCTTGAGATGGGTGATGCAGGCAACGATGGCGGCGGCCACGTCATCCGGTTCGATGACGCGCTTGAGCGGCGTCGCCTTGGCGCCCGCCTCGAGAGCGCTGCGATCGCGACCCGGAACGAAGTCGGTTGCAACGGCGCCGGGCGAAACCGCCAGTAGTCTTATTTCCGGGCCGAGCACGCGTGCCAAAGAGGCGGTCATGTTGTCCAGGGCGGCCTTCGATGCGCAGTAGGCGACGTTACTGCCGGACGCGGTGAAGCCCGAGATGGACGAGACGTTGATGACGACGGCGTCACCCGATGCGCGTAGCAAGGGGCGGAGCGCCCGGACAGCGGAGTACGGACCGCACACGTTCGCGATCAGGATGTCCTCGAACAGCTGGTCCGTCAGCGTGTCGAGATCGCCATGCGGTATCGCACGGGTGAAGCCTGCGGAATTGACCAGGATGTCGAGTTTTCCATAGCGGATTCCGAGTTCATCCGCCAAGGCTGCGAACGAGGTCTCGTCCTTCAGTTCCAGGCGCGCTACCGCGTGGTCGGCCGGCGGGAGTGTTTCCAGTAGCTTTCGCGCCCGCTCTTCGCTGCTGTGGTAGCCGATCACGACGTTGGCGCCGAGCATGGCGATTTCACGCACGGCGGCGGCGCCGATACCGTTGCTGCCGCCCGTGATCACAGCGACCCGGTCGCGCAGCGGTTTGGCGTCGTTCATCGATGGTTCCACCCTGAATTTGTGACAAAGCCGCAAGGCGCTTGTCACGCGCTGATCCGGGGGGAGGCTAACACGCTGCCACCGGTCGCCCAGTCACATGAATAGGGGACACTATCCAGGCCGAAGCGCCGATTGCCTGCACCCCGAATTTGCCTTTAAGTGGCAGGCGAGCGGACAGAGAGCCGCTGGCCGAGGTTCCGGGATGAAGGCTTACAAGGTGGACCATCCGACCGGCGTCTACGACATGACGCCGGCGCTGATTGGACTGATCGATCTCGCAGGCGCGGAAACGTTTCCCGGCACGTTGTTCAAGATGGCTCATGCGATGACCGGCTGCGGCCACCTTACGGCGTTCGCATTCGACCGCGATGCTGATCCACTTGTGCTGATCGCAGAGAACGCCGGGCAACGACCGGTGGCCAGAGACGTTGCGAACCATTACCGCAGCACCTACTGGCGTCACGACCTGGCCAATCAGGTGATGGCCGGTACGCCAACATCGGGGAGCGCGACCTGGTGCATCCGCACGCGCGCCTCCGAGATTAAGCATTCCGACTATCGCAGCGCCTGCTACACGTCAGTCGGACTGGGCGACCGCATCTGCATCGCCGGCGCGCCGGCGAACCGGACCATCCGCATCAATCTGTACCGTTCCGGTGGGAACGCGTTTTCGGATTCCGACGAGGCCTTGATCGCGCGTGGCGCCGACATGCTCTTGGCGTTGATCGGGCGCCATGCCCGCGATGCCCGAGCGGCCCAGCGCGGCCCCGCCCAAGACCTTCGCGCGCGATTGCTGCGGGTTACGCCCGTGTTGTCCACGCGGGAAGCCGATGTCTGTGCCGGCATCATGGAGGGGTTGACCTCGGAAGGCATTGCGCTGCGGCTCGACATCGGCATCAACACGGTGCTGACCTATCGCAAGCGCGCCTATGCCCGCCTCGGCATCTCGTCGCAGAACGAATTGCTCCGCCTTGTCATGGATTAAGCCTGCGCGCGCAGGGAAGCCTCAGACCGCAG
This sequence comes from Bradyrhizobium sp. i1.15.2, assembly GCF_040548425.1. Classification (NCBI taxonomy): domain Bacteria; kingdom Pseudomonadati; phylum Pseudomonadota; class Alphaproteobacteria; order Hyphomicrobiales; family Nitrobacteraceae; genus Bradyrhizobium; species Bradyrhizobium sp. i1.15.2. The sequence goes on from NZ_JBEPRQ010000013.1 coordinate 33,621, forward strand.
GTGTCACCCTCCCCGTGCATTCACCAAAGCCGATCGTGGCGAAGCCGTCGCGATTGCACTATCCCGTCATCGAACTTCGTCGCCGTCCGCCAGGAACGATCGGGGCTCGCCGCCGAGATCAAACGGCTTGGTGGCCGCACGCGGTGATCTCGAGCGGGCTGCCGAGACTACCCAGCGTCGTTCCGGAGACGGTGCCGGATCCAAGCAGATCGCCGGTCTCTAGATTGCATCTGTTGCTCGTCTGGTGCGTGACGAACTGGGCAGGCCTCCAATACAGGCCGCGAGTGCAGGCGGGGCTGACCGTCAGAGCCGCGGTCATGCCTGCCGCACGTAGAGCGCAACGCACGTCGATGTCGATCGCGCCGGACTGCTTATCGGCCTGGGCGTGCAGATGCGGCAAAGGACGCGGGTCTTGTTCGTCACGCGGGAATGCAGTCACGCGGAACGGAAGCAGCACTTCCGCCGTGACGATCCACGGCGAGACATTCGGTCGTTGAGAACGCAGAAGCCGAAGATGTGCTGCCACGCCTCATCGATGGAGACCGCAATCCGCACAGGTAGTAGAAGTTCCGCATCAGCCATCGCGACCAAGTGCGGCGACAGTCCCACGCAGGCGGCGACGTTCTGCGTATACCGTAGCCGGAAAATCTGCAGCCGAGTTTCAGACCTTGTCCGGTCCCAACACCATGAACCATTCAGGCTCGATCCGCCTAAGGCGACCGCCCCAGGCCGCGAGGCCAGTGAAATTGGCGGCGCATGTGCTTACATCGAGGATCATATCGCCGATCGCGATGCCACCTCGCGGAGCTTCGGCCGGGTCGGTGCGCCGGAACACGTCGAACGGCAGGTTCTGTATTGGAAGGCGCTGCCGGAATTGGCGGACTCCATCAAACTGCGGCGTGAGCCGTCGTGGTTGCGTTGAATTGACAGAACGGCACCGCCGTCCGGAAGAGAGGCCATGTCACACGCCGATGGGACGGGGATCGCGGACAGGGCGGCTTATGCTCGTGCCATTGGCAGCGCCACGCGCCAGGCAACGAGCAAGGTTCCTCGAACATGAACACACCGCAATACATGTCTGGATTCGGCAACAGCTTCGAAACAGAGGCGCTCCCCGGCGCGCTGCCGGTCGGGCGGAATTCGCCGCAGCGGGCCACCTACGGGCTATATGCCGAACAGTTGAGTGGCTCGGCGTTCACGGCACCGCGCGGCACCAACGAACGATCGTGGCTTTACCGTATCCGCCCCAGCGTCAAGCACACCAGCCGCTTCACGCCGGTCGAGCCGGGCTTCCTCCGCACCGCTCCGAACACGGGACAATCGAAGCTGCCGATCGGGCAATACCGCTGGCAGCCGGTCGCCATCCCCGCCGACGAACTGACCTTCGTCAGCGGACTGCGAACGGTGACGACTGCCGGCGATGCCGAAGCACAAGGCGGAATGGCCGCCCATCTGTCCTTCATCACCCACTCGATGAAGGACGAGTATTTCTGCGACTGCGACGGAGAACTGCTCGTCGTGGCGCAGCATGGCGCGTTGCGCTTCTGTACGGAGTTCGGCATCATTGAAATCGCACCCGGCGAGATCTGCGTGATCCGGCGCGGAATCATCTTCCGCGTGGAGCTTATGGACGGGCCCGCGCGCGCCTATGTATGTGAAAACTACGCAGGGTCGTTCACCCTTCCGGAAAGGGGGCCGATCGGCGCGAACTGCCTGGCCAATTCCCGCGATTTCCTTACGCCGGTCGCAGCTTATGATGACGTTGATTCATCGAGCGTCGTGACCTTCAAATGGTGCGGCGAACTGTTCGCGACCAAGATCGGGCATTCGCCGCTTGACGTCGTCGCCTGGCACGGCAACTACGCGCCCTACAAGTACGACCTACGGCACTTCTCGCCGGTCGGCGCAATCGCCTTCGACCACCCGGACCCATCAATCTACACCGTCCTGACCTCGCCGTCGGAAAGTGCGGGCACCGCCAATATCGACTTCGTCATCTTCCCGGAGCGCTGGGCGGTCGCCGAGAACACGTTTCGGCCGCCTTGGTATCACCGCAACATTATGTCCGAATTCATGGGCCTTGTTTACGGCGTATACGACGCGAAGCCCGAGGGCTTCGTGCCCGGCGGCATGAGCCTCCACAACATGATGCTTCCGCATGGACCGGACGCCGTCGCCTTCGAGAGGGCGAGCACCGTCGAACTGAAACCGCACAAGATCGCGAATACACTCGCCTTCATGTTCGAGTCGCGCTTTCCGCAAAAGCTGACGCAATATGCGGCCGACTTGGCGGAAAGAGACGACGACTACGCGGAGTGCTGGACCGACCTTGCAAAGAAATTCGATCCTACATCGGCTCCGGTCAGGTGATGCCGGCGGGGTCCCTCGCTCAAGCCTCGCTACGCGGTCGAAGGGTCACGCTATGTCCTCGCCGCCTGCGCCGTCGTGAGCCAGGAAATGTACGGCATGGTCGTGCATACGCCGCAGAAAGCCTTTTAGCTCAATCCGCGCACGTCCAAACCAGGCGCGGGATTTTCAATGATTAATGGACCGGACGCCCGCAAACTCTGTGAGCGTATTCCTGACCACCAAGAGGCATCCTCAACGCCGATCTCCATCCCGGAGCGCTTGCGGTTGCAAAATCCACTGCGGATCCAGCCGGCCGCTATTCGCGCACCGACGCAGTGCGGCTGGTAATCAACCGCGAGAAGCAGGCGGTGATCCGCGTAGCGGCAGTGGCGGCAAATCCGACTGTCGCTATGGCGCGGCCAAAGCTTTGCGATCCAAAGGCGCCGCGCTCGCCGCTCCGCCGCTTGCGAAGTCCGCAAGCGACTTGCGTCTCCGTTAGCTCGAGCGAATAGGTGACGAACTGACGTCTTCCCGCAGCGGGCCAAACGATTTCTCAAGCTCTGCCAAGACCGCACCAATCCCATCTAGCGTCGACACAGCCGCGACATATCGATCAGGCCGCACAAGCAGCACCCGACCGGTAAGCGGTCTCAAAAACGCTTCCGCCTCCGGCGAGGCCGGTCTAGCGTGATGCACACCACTAACTTTCACACGCTGCATTTCATTGAAGCAAATAGACAAAAACCGCGGGCTCAACACTCGCGAATCGGCAAGCAAGAGCAAATCGTTGGTGGGTACAGCGATCCCTACCACCAGGAACCAACCGTCCGAAATCGCATCAATTGACTTCGTGCTACCACCATCCAGGAAAAGCGAAACACGCGGACATGTCCGTCCAACAACGAGTTCCTGCCGCCTCGACCGCACCATGAAGCCGGCCTTAATCCATGGTCGAGGCATATAGCGCATCTCGGCAAAGAAACGCTGGATCGCGGGGATAAGGTTCAATGTCTGGAAGAAGGCGTCCCTCGCCGCAGCAATAATGCGGTTGCGAATGTTTGCCATTCTTCCGATCATCACCGAATATCGAATAATCGCCTCAACCTGCGGCCTCCTTTCTGTCTCGTAGGTCTCAAGGATCGTGGGGTTGAGCCTCCCTTGCAGTACCGCCGCAATCTTCCAGCAAATGTTGTTGGCATCGCGAGCGCCCGTGTTCATGGCCTGCGCGCCGAACGGCGGCATGACGTGCGCAGCGTCGCCGAGCAAGAAGACCCGTTTCGATCCCATTCGCTCGGCGATGCGCTCCGAAAATCCATAGACCACCGACCGGATGATTTTGAGGGGTGTTCCTTTGTACGGAGTATGTCTGTCCACGAGATCACGGATGCTGTCCGCCGTGGCAATCTTGTGATGATCTTCGCCGGGGTTGAGCATGAACTCCAGTCTTCGCCCGCCATATGGCGCAGGCACGCTGTTGAACGGCCGCTCAGGATTGCAAAAAAAACGCGAGAAGGGGGACCGGTCGGGAAACTCGGCGAGGTCGACCACTAAATGGGGTTGATCAATGCGATTTCCGGCGAAAGAAATATTGACAGCCGAGCGGATGAAACTTCGCGCGCCATCACAGGCGAGTACAAATCGTCCAGTCACTAGATGTTCTCGCCCAGCACGAACGACCTTCAACCTGACGCCATTCTCATCCTGATCTAGGCCTGCGACAGTAGACCGGTACTGCAGATCGAGGCAGGGATAGCGCCGTGCGCCATGCAGCAGCTTCTTCTCGAAGACTGGCTGCATCAATCCCGCGCGGTTGCCAAATCCATTCGACGTCAAGAAGGGGTTGACCTTCACCACCGGCTTGCCCCGCATAGAATAAAAGAAAATTCCAAAAGGCGGCGAGAGGTGCTCTTCCATGTCGTCGAGCAAATCCAGGCTATCAAGAAGACGGAGATATTCGTCGTCGATCACGAGTGCTTTGGGCAAGTCCGACGTCAGTTCATTCCGCTCCAGCAAGATTGTGGAAATCCCGAGCGAGCCGAGAATGTTAGCGACCGTCAGGCCGATCGGACCCGCACCAACGACCAAGACATCGGCATCTTTGGTTCCTCGCCCGTCGGGTCCCGAAATCGGCTTGATGAGTTCGCGGATCTGATCAAGCGACAGATGATTATCCATTAACGCCCGCCTTTCTAATTTGGCAGTTAGTTTCGACCGGCGACCGCCTCAGAGCCAAACTACTAGTGGACTTGATTCGCGTCTGTCCCATGCACAGGTGACGAACAGAAGTTTGAGATCAGCAAAATGCGGTCCGTTCCGAGAATTCTGCATCATCATCATCATGCCGCCGCCACTGCTTTTCCAGCGTAACCAACTAGATGCAGCCGACGAATCAAACCTAGGTAGCCATCCCCTCAGAGAGGGGCGTGTCATGGTTCGGATCGGCGCGGCCGAACACGTGATCGGGGCGCGGCGGCGAGAAAGGTAGAAAGCAACATCACATCCCTGTCCGCTTCCTAGTGATGGGCCGGGCCGGAAGGGCGTTTATGCGAATTACGGCTGGTCCTGCCTGTTGCGAAGCCCTGCTACGGCTCTGAGCTTCTAAACGGCGATCTATCACGCTGCGGCCGACCGAACGCGGATTTGTCGGATCCGACTTCGAGGGCGATGCCAGCCACTCAGCGGTCGTTCTGAGCCGGCCCGCCCGACAGCTGGTAGCTCGAAACTCGCCCCTTGAGGATGTGGCAGACGACGGCTTGACCTGAAGTATGCGCAGAACACCCGGACAGTTCGCTCTTCCACATGTTCGCGGAGCGCTCCCGGGGCGGCCCGATCGGCCGAAGTGACAGCCATCTTGAGCGAAGACCGCCACGCCCGTCCATCGCGCCGACGCGACGCCAATGATGCTTCATGGCTATGCAGTCGAGTTACCATTTGAGTGAGGCTGCGGTATCTCGCCGCTCGCGTAAGGTCGACTCGCGCGCGATGGCGAGGGCGATCAAGGCAAACAATGCCATCGCGGCGGCGACGACGACCAATGCGGGGCGAAGACCGCCGACCGACGCGGCCAGCGGCGCAACGAGCAGTGGGCTCAAGAACTGACCGAAATACAGACCGAAGTATACCTGGCCGGTTGCCTTGCCCATGTGCCAGGGTTTTGCTGCGGCCATCGTCCAGGCCATGACATTGGGAACCAGCATCCCAGCACCAAGTCCATGTACTGCGAGGACGACGAAACTCTCGGCATAGCTGGTGATGCGCGACAGCCACCAAATCCCCACTGCTAGCAGCGCAAAGACCAAGACGTTGATCGATTGCGTATTGAACCGCCTCCGTAAGACGGGCCACAGCAACGTTCCCGCGGTAGCCGAAAGAATTCCGAAAGCGGCCCCCATTCCGATGGCTTGTGTCGACGTTATACCCAGATCTGCGAGCAGAAACGGGTACTGGACCGGCGGTAAGTAGACGGCGATCATGCCAACCAGCATGACTGTAATCTGGGGAAGCAGCGCGGACTTTGGCGGCCGTGTAGCTGCGAACCCCAGCGTATCGGTGCGCGGCGCGTATTGTGGGGGGGGCAGTCGGAGTTGGAAGGGAATCAGGAGCAGCGCGAGACCATAGAGCGCGAACGGCAGCCGCCAGTTCATTTCGCCGAGAGCGCCACTGATAAAAAAGAGAACTGTGCCGGCAACGCCGATAAAGCGCATTTGCAGATTAAGATAACGTTCGCGCTCCTGCCCTCTGAAGTGAGTACCGATGATGGACGTGCAGCACGTCATCACGATGGCTTCAGCGGCACCGAAAATGAACCGAGAGACGACGATTTCAGTTATGCCATCGAGCCAGAGCGGAGCGACGCCGGAGACGGCGTATAGCGCTGTGCCCCACACCAAAAATTTGCGGCTCCCCCAACGGTCAATGACTGTGCCGATGAGGGGTGAAGCGATCGCCGTGACGAATGCAGGCGCCATCAGCGCCAACGACACCAACAATTCGACGTGTTTGACCGAGGCGTAGGCCGCCTGGAACTTGACCAGGATAGGAACCACCAGGATGGATGCCAAGATGGTCATGCAGCTGCCGAACAGCAGAACTATGCCGACGCCGTTCACGCGTTCAATTGTCTTCATGTCGCCCCTCACCCTCACTGCACTTCTTGACTTGACATCGATCCCGCCGATGCTCGCGCGCTGTGGGAACAAGCCGGACCGCAGATATGTTTCCAGGCAGCCGGACCTGCCGCGCGAGCGAAGGTGTCGACCTGCGGCGAACGCCTCTCTTCTGGAAGGTCGACCTTTGCGACAAGGGACAAATCGCCTGTATCGTAGACTTCGCGGCCGTTGAGCATCGTCTTCAGCACCCGGATTTTGGGAAGCGCATCGTTGTCACAGGTCAGCGGGTTGCGATCGACGACCGCAATGTCGGCCTTATAGCCTGCGCGCAATGCGCCGATCCCGCTCCAATTCATCAGCGTCGCGCCCGAGCTGGTCCAGGCTTTCAGAGCCTTGAGCCGCGACACCGCCATGCCAGGCTGAAGGTTCCGATGGCCTGAACCTGCAAACTCGTGCGTCTCAGCGAAAGCGATATGCTCGAAAGGCCTTGCCGGCCCCCAATCACTGCCGAGCGTTACGTTCGCTCCGGAGTCCATCATCCGACCCAGTGGGATGAGGTCGCTCAAGCAGTCTCTTCCAATTCGCTCAGCGAAGAGGTCGCCCTTCCCCCAAGTGAAACTCATGCTCGTCGACAGATGGAAGCCAAGCTCCGCATAGCGCCGAATCGTCTCCGGGCTGATGAGGATGTTGTGCTGCATGATCCACCCTTTGGATGGAATGTCGTAAGAACTCAGGAAGGGCTGGAGCGATTCCAGAAACTCGCGATGGTCCTGGTATGCTCCTTGAACCATGTTCAGCCGTAGATCGTTCTTCAGGCAGAACTCGATCGCCTCGCGCTCGATGTTCTGAGGCACGAAGGTGTGTCCCCGCGTTGCACGACCGTAGGGATCTCGAATCGTTTGGTCCGCGCGAAGAAACCCTGGCCAGCACGGACCTCCGCGCGAAAGCGTAAGACCGTTGATGCGAAAGAGATCGTCCTCCACAGACCTCGAGCGAAGCGCTAAAGCAAAGTTGGAGCGACAGTCCTCTTCCGACAACCCCAGCCCATAATCGAAGCCGTACTGCGCTGCTTCAAGCGAGCTCATGACGCGCAGCGTGCTTTCACCGGCTTCGCGCATAAGCCGATACGCGTCGATGTGCTCCGGGGCCATGACGTGCCCCTCATAGGCTGCTGTCACACCACGGCTGTTGGCAATGAGCTGTCCCAGCCGCGCACCACGGTTCCAATCATCAGCAGTCGGCATGGGAAAGTTGACCGTCAGGGACAGCCAGAAGGGATCAGGATTGTAGTAGCTGGTGACGCTGCCGCGAAAAATGCCGCTGGGCTCTCCGTCCGGCTCTTTTTCGATCCAGACATCGCTTACGCGGGAAGGTAGTGAAGCGGTTATCCCTAAACGGCGCATCGCCACGGTATTCATGGCACAGACATTGGGAATGCGCGGACCCCACGCGGCAATCATGACCGGATTGTTCGGCGCGATCGCGTCGAGTAGCGTACGGTTCGGCAGGCAACCCTCGGCGAGGTCGCGCCAGCTCCTCCTGGTGAAGTAATGGGGCTCGCCGACCGGGGTGGTAATAATCCATTCGCCTGCCGGCACTGTCCGTGCACGTTCTCGGATACGCTGGGCGATGTCGTCATGATTCTTGGCGTCGAGAATATCGACACACATGCCAAGGACGGCTGCAAAGTGAATGAAATGAGGATGTGTGTCGATAATACCGGGCATGGCGGTCGAGCCGCGCAAGTCCAAACGCCCCGCCCCTTTGCCCGCGACCGTGAGCATCGAGCCTAGATCTCCGGTCGCGAGAATGGTTTCACCATCGATCACCATGGCTTCGGCCATGGGCGATGCCGCATCAAGTGTAAGGATTTCACCTCCATGAATTACGGTTCGCATCGGCCTCTCTCAAGGTTCAAGGTTAAGTGACCATTGGTCACTTTCTAAGACTTGCCGTTTTGACAGTGGCTGTCAAGTATCGCAGAAACGGTTATTCACAGCGGGACCGACGATGAAAATCCGAAAGAAGACGCCCGACGCCCACCACCACGGCAATTTGCGCGAGGCCGTGTTAGCAGCCGCGATGTCGCTCCTGCGGCAACGGCAGACTCCGTCGTTCAATCTCCGTGAGATCGCGAAGATGACGGGCGTGGGGCACTCGGCCGTGTACCGGCATTTCGCCAGCAAGGACGCCCTGCTCGCCGATATCGCGGCCCGCGGTTTTGCCGAACTCGCCCAAATTCAGGGTCGGGAAATGGATCTAGCCGGCGATGACCCTTGGGAACGGCTCATTGCGGCGGGGCTTGTCTATGTGAATTTCGCCCGAACCAACAGGGCGGCTTACATTGTCATGTTCGACCCCACTATGCGGGAGCGTTGGACCGAGCTAGAGAATGTCAGAACGGCATTGGACACATCATTCGGCCAGTTCGCCAGGACAATCGTAGCCTGTCAAACAGCCGGCCTGTTGCCGGCGGCGCCTCTCGAAATCCTGACCAGCATACTTTGGTCGGCGGGGCACGGCCTCGCACAACTACTCGGGTCGGGTCACCTCAACTGGCTTCAGTCTTCGGCAATAGGCGAAGACCAGTTTGTATCGATAGCCATACATGTATCTTGCGAGGCCTTGCGCGCACCGGGTTCAAGACCATGGCTGGAATTACCGCCCAGTCTAGCCCCCGCGACCCGGGGCCCGTAATCCAAGAACTCCTCTTGATCGAGCTCGCCTCACCAGGAGACCGGCCCAAAGTGATCTATGGTAGAGCGCCGCGCGACACCTTGCAGGCGTCCGCAAGGTCGGCGATCGCGCATATAGCGAAGGAGATCGGCCCGCCAAGCGCATGCCGAACTCGCCTCTCCCATGCTCGCCTGATTACCCGCATCAAATAGCGCGTCTGTGTATGAGAGAGCGGCCACCGCCGTCCACCACGAGAACAGCTCCGGTGATAAAAGAAGCCTCGTCCGACGCTAAAAACAGACAGCTGGCAGCAATCTCGGCAGGCGCGGCCGTACGCCCCAGCGCGATCCGCCGTTCGACAGACCGGACTTCGGCATCGGCCGCCGCGGCATTCTGCTCCGCCAGCAATTGCATCTCGTAAGTGCTCATCGGCGTCCGCACCCAGCCCGGCGCTACAGCATTAGCGCGTAGAATCGGAGCCGTGTGGCCCGCACGATATCGGCGCTCTCCGTAACGTCGCTCGGGACCGCTTCTCCACCCGCCTCTGCAGCGGCCGCGTCAAGTTCGGCATCACCGAGGCCGAACAACACGACGAGTGCACCGTTCCGCGCAAAGATCAGCGCGGTCGCGCAACCGATGCCGGTCGCCGCTCCTGTGATCAATGCAGTTTTTTCCCGCGAGCCACGCCGTCATCCAAGCCCCCATTGCCGCTCCACCGCAAAGCCGGTCTCGGGCAGCGTGCTGCCGCCATCGACGACGATGGTCTGCCCGGTCATGTATCCCGCTTCGACGGAAGCCAGATAGAGCATCGCGTAACCGATATCGTCGGCACTCCCCATCCGACCGACCGGGACGAAACGCTCGAGTTTCGCCCGCGTCTCTGGCGCACTCATCGTGCCGCGGCCCGGCTTGGCAATGAACCCTGCCTCGACGCCATTGACGGTGATGCCGTCGCGCGCCAGTTCGAACGCCGCGCCGCGGATGAAGGCGTTGACGCCGGCTTTCGCTGCCGAGTAATGCGCGCCACCACCCATCGCAACACGCGCGGACACCGAGGACGTCACGAGAATGCGCCCAAAGCGATTGGCGCGCATGTGCGAGATCGCGGCCTGCGCCAGCCAGAAACTGGCATTGAGGTTCAGCGCCAGCGCTTCCTCCAGCTTGGCTTCGTCCAGTTCCTCCAGCGACGACCACGGACAGCCGCCGGCATTGTGAACGACGATGTCGAGACGGCCATATCGTCCTGCGACGCGGTCGACCATGGCGTGCAGACTGGCACGGTCGAGGGCATCGAACGGCACACAATGCACCGTCAATCCATCGATCGCGAGCTCCGCCGCGAGGGCTTCCGCAACGTCCCGCGTGCGGTTGGCGATCACGACGGTGGCGCCGGCCTCCGCCAGGCGCGAGACAATGGCCGCGCCAATGCCTCTGCCTCCGCCGGTCACGATGGCGATCCTGCCTGAGAGGTCGAAGGGACGCGGCATGGTCAGATCACTCCGGACTTGCGCAGGAGATCGATGAAACGGACGAAGACCGCGGTGTGCCGCGCAATGTCCGCATCCGACGTCGCTGGACACATCAGCAGCATGGTGTGGAACGGCGTGACCAAAATGCCCTCGTTCATGTAGAACGCGTGCAGCAGCGTCTCGAGGCCGGCCTGCCGGCCGGCGATAACATCGGCGCCGCTGCGCGGCTGCTGCGCCATGAACATGATTTCCGCACGCGCGCCGATCTGGGTGACATGCCAGGGCAAACGATTAGCCTCGATCAAGCCACGGATCTCGTCGGCAAGCCGGGTCGCGGTCGCGATCATGCGGCCATAGTTCTCGTCGGTCAGCACCTTTTCCAGCACCGCGCGCATGGTTGCGATCGTTAGTGCGTTGCCGGCGAGCGTTCCGCCAAAACCGAGATGGGCGGATTGGCGCTCGCGCGGATTGACATGGGGCACTATGGCCCAGAGACGTTCGGAGATCTCCTGGTTCAGCCCGAACACGCCGGCCGGAATGCCGCCCGCGATCGCCTTGCCTGCGACGAAGATGTCGGGCTGCAGGGCATGGATTCCGGTGTAGCCGCGAGGGCCGCAGGACAGGGTGTGGGTCTCGTCGATCACGAGCACCGTGCCGCTCCGCCGCGTCAGCTCGCGCAGTGCAAGATGAAACCCCGGATCGACTGGGATCATGCCGAAATTGGTCATCAGTGGCTCGGCCAGAACGCAGGCGACGTCGCCATGCGCAAGCGCCGCCTCGAGCGCTGTGACATCGTTAAACTCCACCACGCGCGTGACGGCGTCGTGATCGATTCCGTTGGGATGAATCATATTCCGCAAGCCGACGCGGCCATCGCGGATTTCGACATGCGCCTCCTCGACGCCGCCGTGATAGCAACCCGAGAACACCAGCACCTTGGGACGGCCGGTGATCATCCGCGCGATCCGGATCGCCGCACGATTGGCATCTGTCGCCGAGGTTGTCAGCGTCCAATGCCGCTGCCCAAACCGACGCGACAGCTCGGCACCGACCCACAGGCTGTCCTCGGTCGGCATCATCATCGTCGCGCCGCGCTTGAACTGACGCAGTGCCGCGTCGGTCACCGCTTCAGGCGCGTGGCCGCACATGCCGCCGGAGTCGCCGAGACAGAAGTCGATGTAGTCATGGCCGTCGATGTCACGAATATGTGCGCCCCTGGCCTCATCGACATAAACGGGGAAACCGCCGGCCCAACGGCGCATCCAGTGCGAAGGGCCGCCGTAAAGGAAGTGCCGCTTGCCTTCCTGCCAGGCGTCCGCGGAGCGCGGATGCACCTTGCGGAAGCGTTCCTGCTCTGCATCGATCAGGCGATCGATGACTCCGGCACGCTCTTCGGTAGTGATGTTCATAGTGCGATCCAGGCTGTCTTGAGGTCGGTATAGGCATCGAGCGCGTGCAGCGACTTGTCGCGCCCGAAGCCGGATTGTTTGAAGCCGCCCAGCGGCACTGTGATATCTGCCCCGCCATAGGTGTTCACGTGCACGACCCCGGCATGAATGGCGCGAATCATGCGGTGCGCGCGAGAGAGGTTGCCGGTCCACACGGCCGACGCGAGCCCGTAGGGGGACTCGTTTGCAAGTGCCACGGCATTCTCCTCGGATTCGAATTGTGCCACGGCGAGAACCGGGCCGAACACCTCCTCGCGCCAGAGATTCATCCGGGGCGCGACATCGGCCAAGATCGCCGGCGACATGAAGTGACCGCCGCTATCCACCAGGATCTGCTCGCCACCGGTCAGTCGCCGGGCGCCCTGCTCCTGCGCCAGCGCAACGGCATCGAGATTGCGGCGCAATTGCGAGGCGCTGGAGATTGCGCCGATGTCCGAGCTCAGATCGAGGGGATCGCCGACCCTAAGGCGCGCGGTCGCGCTCAGCAGCTCATCCATGAACCGGTCATAGATCGATGATTGCACCAGCAGCCGCGATCCGGCGACACAAACCTGGCCTGAATTCCGGAAGATGCCATTCGCCGACACTTTTGCCGCGTGACTGATATCGGGCGCATCGGCGAAGACGATGTTCGGGGACTTGCCACCCAGCTCAAGATGGACGCGCTTCAGGTTGGAGCGTGCCGAGGACTCCAGCAGCCGTCGCCCGACCGCACCCGAGCCGGTGAACGCCAGCGCATCGACATCCATATGCAACGCCAGCGCCTCCCCGGCCGAGGCGCCACGGCCGGTAACGACGTTAAGTATGCCGTCGGGCAAACCGGCCTCGCTGGCGAGCCGCGCCAGATACAGCAAACTGAGCGAGGCGATCTCCGGCGGCTTTACCACGACCGAATTGCCGGCCGCCAGCGCCGGCGCGATCTTCCAGGCGCCGATCATCAGCGGAAAATTCCAGGGCACGATCACGCCGACGACACCGAGCGGCTCGCGATGCACGAGGCCGAGCACGTCGCGGCCGGTCGGCGCGATCTCGCCGTAGAGCTTGTCGATCGCCTCGGCGTAGTAGCGGAAGGTGCCGGCAGCGGACAGCGGCTCCGCCTTGTAGGCCATGCCGATCTCGGTGCCGTTGTCGCGGACGCCGAGCACCGCGATCTCGAGCGCATGTTGCTCGATCAACTCCGCAAGGCGCAGCAGCACTTTCTTCCGATGCGTCGGCGCCGACCGCGACCAGCCGCCATGGCTGAACGCCTGCCGCGCAAGCTTCACGGCCAGATCGATATCGCGGGTGTCACCGTCGGCAATGGTGGTCAGGCGCCGGCCATCGATCGGCGACAGCACGTCGAGCCGCGCGTCACCGAGCGCATCCGTCGGCCGGCCACCGAGGAAGAGCTGCTGGGGCGGAATGACCGCCGACCTCAATTGATTGATCTGGACTTGCTGCATGTCGGGTGAATTGGCCACTGGCATGAGCAGCGTCAGGTGCGCCGCTCGCATGGTCTAATCCTCTCCGAAATGACGGCCGAGCGGCAATCAACCGATGGGTGGATGTCGTCCCGCAGCCGCCGCCCATAGCGTGCGGCTAAGCCTTGATGACCGGCCTTCTGATGCAGGCCCGTCGTTCCATTCTTCCCTCAGCCATCGGTGAGTGCTGCCAGATCATGCCCGAAACCATGAAACCGCGAATCCTCCTGATCGGCACCGGCGACACCAAGGCCGACGAGCTACTCTTCATGCGCGACCGCATCACGCGGGCCGGCGGAGAGACCGTGATGATGGACATCAGCGTGCTCGGCGATCCGCCCTACCGCCCGCAGCACGACAAGCATGCCGTCGCCGCGGCCACGCAGACGACCATCGCCGCGATCCTCGCCAGCGGTGACGAGAACTCCGCGATGTCAGCGATGGCACGCGGTGCCGCCACCCTTGCCCGGGAGCTCACTGAGGCCGACGCGATCGATGCGGTCATCGCCATCGGCGGCACTATGGGGACCGATCTCGCGCTCGACGTAGCACTGGCGTTGCCGCTCGGCATGCCGAAGCTCGTGGTCTCGACGGTCGCATTCTCGCACTTGATCCCGCCGGAGCGGATCGCAGCCGACCTGATGATGATCCTGTGGTCCGGCGGCCTCTATGGCCTCAACAGCACCTGCACATCGGTGCTGGCGCAGGCCTGCGGCGCCATCGTCGGCGCAGCGCGCAGCGCGATCCGGCCGAAGAAGGACCGGCCGGTCGTCGCCATCACCTCGCTCGGCAAGAGCTGTCTCAATTACATGGTGGAGTTGAAGCCGCAACTTGAACGGCGCGGCTATGAGGTCGTGATCTTCCATACCACGGGCATGGGTGGCCGCGCCATGGAATCGATCGCCGCGCAAGGCGGCTTTGCCGCGGTGCTGGATTTGAGCCTGCAGGAACTCGCCAACCAGCTCACCGGCTCGGTGGTGAATTCCGGCGCTGATAGGTTGGAGAATGCGGGCAAGGCCGGCATCCCGCAGATCGTCGCGCCCGGCGCCATCGACATGGTGGACTTTCCGGCCTGGCTGCCGACGCCGAAGGAATTGGCCGATCGTCCGTTCCACGCCCACAACCGCCTGCTCGCCTCGGCGACGTCGGGTCCGGACGACCGCCGCCGGATCGCACGCGCGATTGCCGAAAAGCTCGCGCAAGCCAAGGCGCCAGTGGCGTTCGTGCTGCCGGCCGGCGGTATCCAGCAATGGGACCGCGAGGGTGAGTCCCTGCACGATCCCGAAGGGCTGACGGCGTTCGTCTCCGAGATGCGCTCCGCCATCGCTCCCCCTGTAGAACTCCACGAGTTGAAGGAGCATATCAACCACCCCGCCTTCGCCGAGCGCGTGCTGCAGATCTTCGATCGATGGGTGGCGGCCGGCATCGTGCCGGCCGGCCAGGCCACGGCCGCCGCGTGAAACCGCCGCTCGCCCGCGCGCTGGTGCTGGATTTCGGCGGGGTCATCTCAAAGACCCTGTTCGAGACCCATGATTTGACCGAGCAGGCACTGGGCCTACCGCCCTGCACGCTGAAATGGCTCGGGCCCTTTGCGCCTGACACTGATCCTCTCTGGGCCTCCATGCAGCGCGGAGATATTTCCGAGCGCGACTACTGGCTGACGCGCAGCCGCGAGGTCGGGCACATGCTCGGCGAGGACTGGCAGGCCATGGAGACGTTCGTGCAGCGCGCTCGCGGCGCCGATCCCGCAACGGTCATTCGTCCCGAGGCGGACCGTGCCATCCGCATGGTCGATGACGCCGGCTTCAAGCTCGCCATCCTCTCGAACGAGCTCGATCTGTTCTATGGCGCGACCTTCCGCCACCAACTGCCGATCCTGCAGCGTTTCGTGGCAATCGTCGATGCGACCCATACCGGTATCCTGAAGCCCGATCCGCGAGCCTACAAGGACGTGCTCGACAGGCTTGGGCTCGCCGCGGAGGATTGCGTCTTCGTCGACGACCAACGCCGCAACATCGCAGGCGCCGCCGCCTGCAGCATGCGAACCGTGTTGTTCGACGTCAGGAATCCCCGCGCATCATACGGCGAAGCCTTGCGGCATTTTGGACTGTCCTTCGACTGAGCCGAGAGAGACCATGCGCGACAAGAATTTCCTGATCGAGAACAATGCCAAGCCGATCTGGCATCCAATGGCGCATCCCGCCGAGATGCGCGCGCAGCCGCCCCGCATCATCATGAAGGGCGACGGCGTGCATGTCACCGATATCGACGGTCGCAGGGTGATCGACGCCGTCGGTGGCCTCTGGAACGTCAATCTCGGCTACAGCTGCGATCCGATCAAGCAGGCGATCGCGGATCAGCTCGATGCCCTGCCCTATTATTCCGGCTTTCGCGGCACCTCGACCGGTCCGTCGATCGAGCTCGCCTACGAGCTGACCGAGTGGTTCAAACCGGAAGGCATGGTCCGCGCCTTCCTGACGTCAGGAGGATCGGATTCGGTAGAGACCGCGTTACGGCTGGCGCGGCAGTACTGGAAGATCAAGGGGCAAAGCGACCGCACCAAATTCCTGGCGCTGAAGAAGGGCTATCACGGCACCCATTTCGGCGGCGCCTCGGTCAATGGCAATGCCAATTTCCGCCGCAACTATGAGCCGCTGTTACCCGGCGTGTTCCACGTCCCCGCGCCCTGGACTTACCGCAATCCCTTCAATGAAACCGATCCGGCAAAGCTCGCGCAGCTTTGCGCCGCGGACATGGAGGATGAAATCGCCTTCCAGGGTGCCGACACAATCGCTGCTTTCATCATGGAGCCGGTGCTCGGCGCCGGCGGCGTCATCGTGCCGCCCGATAGCTTCATGACGCTCGTGCGCGAGATCTGCGACCGTCACGGCATCCTGATGATCGCGGACGAGGTCGTCACCGGATTTGGCCGGACCGGCGCCTGGTCGGGCTCGCGGCTGTGGGGCGTGAAGCCAGATATGATGACGATCGCCAAGGCCATCACCTCGGGCTATTTCCCGCTCGGCGCGACCTTGATCGGCGACAAGGTGGCTGAAGCGTTCGAGGCCGACACCACCAGCTTCGGCTCGATCGGGCACGGCTACACTTATTCGGGCCATCCGGTCGGCTGTGCGGCGGGCATTGCGGCGCTGGCCGAAACGAAGCGCCTCAGACTCGACGAGAATGCCGCCGCGCGAGGCAAGGAGTTGGCCACCGCCCTCGAAGGGCTGAAATCGAAGCATGTGCTGGTCGGGGACATCCGCTGCAAGGGATTGATGGCCGCGATCGAGCTGGTCGCCGACCGCGACAGCAAGAAGCTGATCGACAAGAAGCTGATCGCCAGGATCGCCGACGCCACCTACGAGTCCGGGGTGATGATCCGCGTCTCCGGGAACAATATCATCCTGTCGCCGCCCCTGATCCTCTCGGCGGTCGACGTGGTGACAATCGTCCAAGGCATCGACGCCGGCCTATCAGTGGCCACCTGAGGCGACGCAGGCGATGGCCCGCTCGAACAGCTGGCCGTTCGTCCCGTCCTTGTCGAGGCAATCGGCAAGCGAAGCCGGCGCCATGGTCTTGTCGGTGCAGAAGATCCGCGCTGCGCAGCAGGTCGACGGCAGCAACAATCTCGCGTGCGGTCATGCCGTACATCGGATGGACGCCGATGCCGGTTGAGAAGCCCTGGTCTCCGCATGCAACGCCGGCATGATGACGATCGCTGCGGCAAGCACCGCTCCGGAGCCACGACGTCCGCGATCCCCGATCCAACCGTCCGTCGCAAGCATACTCACAAAGGCGGCGGGACGAAGCCCCCGAGCGCCCGTTCGAGCAACTGGGCGAACTTCAGCGGCGTGCGGTCTTCGAGGTAAGGACCGACGATCTGGACGCCGGCCGGCAGCCCCTCTACCAGTCGCCGGGTCGGGATCGCGGTGGCCGGCAGGTTCGCCACCGTAACCAGGCCGGGCCACATCAGATTGTCCATGTAGGGCGACGGCCGGCCGTTCACGACGATCCGACGCTCAAACTGCGCAGCCAGGTCCATCCGCGCGACATCATGCGGAAACGCGACCGTCGGTGTGATTGGGCACAACAGCACGTCATAGTGCGTGAAAAACTCGCGCCAGGCGCGGAACAGTTTTTCGCGCGCCTCAGCGGCATCGGCGAATTGCGCAAGGCTCTGGCCCATCGCCTCCGCCACCATGCGCGGATAGCTGCCCTCCGGCGCCGCCTTACCACCTGCGATGATCTCATCGCGCGCCGGCGGCGGGACACCCACGCCGATGATACCGAATAACGTCTGCATGTAGACGCGAAAGCTCTCCGTCGGATCAATCGCCGGCCGCGCGGTGGTGTCGACTTTCACCCCAAGTCGCGTCAGATCCTCGACCAGCCCGTCGATCGCGGCGGCATAGGCTCCATCCAGCGCAAAAGCCTTCGCATCATTCCAGACAGCAACCCGGAAGTCGCGTAGATCCGTGTGCCGCGCCGGCGGTAACGCGAGGCGGTACGCCGTCCGCTTCAGCTCCGGCGCGTCGGTGATTAAATCGAGCATCAGTTCGAGATCGAACGCAGAGCGTGCTAACGGACCAACGACAGCGAGCTCGGGCTCCGACAAATGGCCGGGCGGCGGCGGGATATGTCCGTCGAGCGGCACGATGCCGTAGCTCGGCCTGTGGCCATAGACGCCGCAAAAATGCGAGGGCACGCGGATCGAGCCGCCGATGTCGCTGCCAAGCTCCAGCGGCGTGAAGCCGGCCGCCAGCGCCGCCGCCGAACCGCCGGAGGAGCCACCAACCGTCCGGTCGCCATTCCAGGGATTGCGCGTTAGCCCGAACAGAGAGTTGCAGGACTGATGGTCGGCCGCCGCCGGGGGCAGATTGGTCTTGCCGAAGATGATCGCGCCGGCCGCGCGCAGCTTTGCGACCGCGGCCGCGTCGATCGCCGGGCGATAGTCGCGCAACGGTTCGAGCCCGCAGGTCGCGGTCATGCCGGTGACGGCGAACGTGTCCTTGATCGTCATCGACACGCCGTGCAGCGGGCCGAGGGATGCGCCACGGGCCCGCGCCGCGTCCGCCTCCTTGGCCGATCTGCGCGCACCCTCCTCGTCCAGCGCCACCACGGCATTGATCTGTGGATTGAGCTGCCGCACCCGCGCAAGATTTTCGTCCAACAACTCGCAGGCGCTGATCCGGCCTGTCGCGAGCATCTTGGCGAGATCAGTAGCCGTGGCGTAAGTGATCTTTTTCATCGCTGTGTCCCTTCCGATACGTCGTTTAGCGCGAGGCCCGCCGCAGGGCATGGCGGCATGCGGTGCACGTCGAGCAGGCGCACACCGATGCAATCGCGCACCGACTGCTCGATCAGCGAAAAGTTCGGCATGTCGCCGTTACGAACAATCCACCATGCGGTGGATGCTCTCGGCCGAGCACGTTTTGAACAGCAAACGGCAAAGCCGCCAAGGAACCACGATCAACGCGATTCCCTTATGGCTACCCATTGCACGCCGCAGAACGGGACGTGTTGCCGCCTACTTAACTGGGTGAGCATCTTACTTTGTGAAGGTCGGCCGCTTGGTCGGCGGCGGGGGAGCATCGGGTCCCCACAGCCGGAAGCTCAGATTGGCGAACACCGAATAGCCCTTGGTGATCGCGGCGGTGTCGAGGCCGGGCGGGCCGGCGGTGCCGCCGGACACCGTCGAGGAGAATTCGTGCGTGGCCCAGACCGTCAACGCAGCCGGCCCGAAATTGTAGCCGATCAAACCGCCGCCGGCCCAGTTATTGTACCGGTTGACGTTGATCGCGTTGCCATAGAACGCGCTCGACTTGTCGTCGGTCACCTGGCCGGCATAATAGGCCACCGGCCCGAACGTCCAGTTTCCAATCGTCTTGGTGGCCGTGAATTCGGCGTGGAAGATGTCGCCGGAACGATAGCCGGTGATCGAGTTCGCGGTGTTGATCTCCTGGAACAGATTGGCCGTCAGATTCCAGCCGTCTTTCAAATACGACACCACCAGTTCGGGCTGGAAGGTCCACCAGGGATTGCCGACGCTGTTCAGTCCGGCTGGCCCGCTGATCGAACCGTTCGGCACGTAAATGCCGAGGCCGGTCTTGACGAAAAAGCCGCTGTCGCCGAGCTTCCAGCTCAACTCCGCCGGCACGATGTAGGTGTTGTGCATGCCGGCTTGCTGGACGTTGATGGGCGAACCGACGTCCACCATGATCCAGGGCTGCACGATGACTGCATCATAAGTCGCACCGAATAAGGTCCAGCCCGGCACCCACAACAGACCCGACGCTTCGGTTGCGGTATGCACCGGCGTCGCCGCGCCACCGACATTCGGCGCGCCGGGACCGACAAGTTTCGACTGATAGGTGAAAACCTGGTTGAAGCTGTAAAGACCGGGCGGCGGTGCGCCGGCCGTTCCGCCACCGAGCGTGATCCCGGGCTTTTGCGCAAAGCCGGCGGAACCGAACTCGAATGCATTGGCGCTGTTTGCGCCCGCGCTGACCGCGACAAGTGCCGCCGCAGCAATTCGTCCGTTGATCGTCATGTAGCCCCCAGCCCCGTTATCGCTGCGTCGGTCACGTCCCGATCGACGACCGGTCGTGCGCGGCGCAGCAGTTGCGGGCGAAATCTTGGAACGGGCCGCTGACCGGCGTTATCCGGATTCGGCAAACGCGGAGGCGTTGATGCGAGATTCCTAAACTGATGCAGATCGAACACGCCGCACCGTGTGCGACGGCAGCTCGCCAAACAGCTGCCGATAGTTTTCGGTAAAGCGGCTCCAGTGCCAAAAGCCCCACCGCGCCGCAACATCGCCGATTGACACCGGTTGCCTCGCCGCGGCGAGCGCACGCAGTTCGCGACGCACGGCGTTCAGCCTGAGCATGCGTAGATACTGTAACG
The DNA here is from genome assembly GCF_040548425.1 of Bradyrhizobium sp. i1.15.2. NCBI lineage: Bacteria > Pseudomonadati > Pseudomonadota > Alphaproteobacteria > Hyphomicrobiales > Nitrobacteraceae > Bradyrhizobium > Bradyrhizobium sp. i1.15.2. The sequence goes on from NZ_JBEPRQ010000013.1 coordinate 54,038, forward strand.
GCGTCAGCCCGAGCGCATCCTGAAAGCAGCCTTGCAGCGTCCGGCGGCTGACACCGACATGGCGGCACAGCTCGGCGATGCTCGGAGGATCATCGGCATGAGCGAACACGCACTCTTTGATTCGATCCACAATCCGCTTTTGCGCGGTCACGCCGTTGACATCGCGCCAGGCATTTTCCGACAGGATGTCAGCGAGAGCATCAACGACGGCGTCTTCGACGGACGCTCGCGCGCGGGCAAATCCGATCGCAGATTGAAGTCGATTCCCCTGGTCGCAGATCTCACGAAAACCATGCTGGAGTACCGATAGCGCGCCGGGCGATCCAGTGAAGCAATGATTCTGCTGGCGATGACCGGCAACTAAGTCGGCGGCCCGCCTCTCGCCAAGCGTTTCGAGCAACGACGTCAGGCGTTTGCGGGCAATAGCTATCGACACCACATCGAGCTGCGTCGGCGTCAGCAAGGGCGGCAGGTCCGCTCCGTCGCTGAGCAATACATTCGGAAAGGCCAAGGGCCGACCGTTGAAATGCGCCTCGTTGGAGGCCGCCAGCGGCAGGCTGAAGACGAGTGAATCCGGCCAAGCCGAGCCCTGCTTGATCAGCGCCTGCGAGATGGTTTCCCTGATGATCTCGAGACTGCCGAGCCGGATCATCACGAGCCGCCCGGCAAAACGCCCGGACGACACCTGATCTATCCGCAGGTCCCAGCCGTGGAAGCGGCCGGCATGGTCCGCCGCATCGACGGACCCCACCACCGACACACCAATGACGCTGCCAAGCTCCGTCTTGCAAACGGGTACGTCCGCCATGAAGCGCTCCCTGAGACCGAGCTTGGCGAACGTGCCGAACGGTAACAATCAACCCTTGGGTGGACAGCTTGCGTACCACCGGAAAGAAGTCATGTCGGCGGCCGCATCGGCCTCAATAGCCAAAACGACGCCAATCTCTAAACCCGCCGCGCACGAGGCAGCAATCAACCGGATGGTGGATGGGGTCGTGGAGGCAGGACTCAGTGAGGCAAGGCTCAGCGAGGTTAGACTCAGTGTGGTCGCGACATCAGGGCGACGACGGCCGAGCGGGTCTCGACACCGAGCTTCTCGAAGATATGGATCAGGTGCGTCTTCACGGTGGCGAGGCCGATATTCAGGCACTCGCCAATCTCGCGATTGGTCCGGCCGCAGCAGAGCAGGTCGATGACCTCGAGCTCACGTGAGGTCAGGCCATAGCGCGCGGGCTCGTCTGGCGAAGGCGCCAGGCAACGCGTCAAATTGAACTCGAGATAATCGTGGATCTTCTCGGCGATGTTCATCGCGCCGTCGGGGATCCTGCAACCGGATCCCCAAAGCACGCTCATCCCTGCCACGATCCGATCGTTACGGCGGAAGAAGAATTCGAGTATGTCGGCGATACCACACTGTCCGGCGAAGGTGCGGAAGGTCAGCGCTTCCTTTGTGGCACATCGACCGATGACGACACTGAGCCGCGCAATTGGCTGATTGGTTGCGGAACGCGGATGCAGTGGATCGAGCCGGTTCATCCCGGCCAGATACTGGTCGTGAAAGCCCGACGGGACGCCGCTTGAGAGCACGAATCGATTGAGATTGAGGTTACTGTCGACCTCGTAAAACACGGTCGCAGCCCCCTCGAGAATCCCTCTTGCGAACTGGACGGCCTGCGTGGTTGCCGGATCCGACCGGCCCAACAGCGCAATCATGACCTACCTCCCCGAATGTTTCTCCGATGGCGGACGTCTGCGCGTCGCATGGCCAACAACGCTGTGACAGGCGCGCCGCATAGTCAAGCAAATTACGGGCCAAGCAATCATCGGACGCAAGCCTGATGCAGTATCAGCCAAACAAACAGTCGCAAGCCTCCACCATCCGGTTGATTGCCGGCCGTCAGGCACACGCTGAAGCTCGATGCTGCTTTCCAGCAATCGCGAGACGAGGAGTTCTGTTAGTTCTCAAACGAAATTGCTGCCTGCAGCACTTCGAAATCAGTCAGTTCGCGAATTACGAAAACGAGAAAATGGACCAGTCACGGACGTCCCGGGGGCACGCGGTCGACCTGCAGCAGCTTCGATTTGCGGTAGCAGCCGCAGACTATGGGAGTATTCGGCAAGCCGCCGAGCTGCTGTCCGTTCGACACTCAATCCTGAGCCGATCCATTCGTCAGCTTGAGCATCTGATCGGCGTTGCCATATTCGAGCGCTCGGGCGGGGGCGTAAAGCCGACGCCGGCTGGACGAAGCGTTCTGAGGATGGCTGGGTTAATTTTGGAGCAGGTCGATGTGCTGGTAGCAACAGCAAAGTCGAATAGCCGAGGCGAAGTTGGCCGCCTTTCGATCGGCTTTTGCACCTCCATTTCAGCAGGCAATCTGCGAGCAACACTTAGCGAATTCAAGAACCGGCATCCTCGGGTCGAACTCGCGACGGTCGAGCGGTCGCGAACGCATCTCGAGACGGCGCTGCGAAATGGCACAGCGGACGTTCTCATCGTGGCTGGGGGCGCGCGACTGCCGGACAATAGCGTTCACCCACTTTGGAGTGAGCGTATCCTGGTTTCTTTGCCGGACAATCACGCATTGGCAACAGAAACTGTAGTCCATTGGACCGATCTCCGAAATGAGACCGTCGTGCTGAGCCAGCACGATCCCGGACGCGAGCTAGAGGATCTCTTGATATCAAAGCTTGTTTCTCCTGCGGATCGACCGAAGATCGAACGCCACGACGTCAGCCGCGGTATCATCAAGAGTCTCGTCAGCATGAAGCTCGGGATCAGCCTGGTCCTGGAATCAGATGTTGGCGCGAGCCTAGCTGGTTTGGTCTATCGCGAGTTACGAGATGGGACGGGGCCGACCCGGGTTGACTTTTCGGCACATTGGCGAGCCGATAACGACAATCCAGCCTTAGATATTTTTCTCAACCTCCTCGCTGAACGTTACCCTTTGCTGTCCTCCGGCGAGTGAACCGCGCGTCGAAATTTTGCAAAGCCGCGATCCGTAGCCATGAACCGCGCCAGCATCGGTGCGATAAGCTTACCCGGTTCGCTGATGGGTTGACCGGATTCGCTTGCAACGGCTTTCGCATAGGCGAGCAGATCCCGATGTACAGAAGCCGGCAACTCAACGCTGACCCTAACGGGCTTGTCGTCAGGTAGCGCTCCAATCTTAAGCTTAGCCATAGGTGCCTTTACTCTCTGTATCGCTCGAGAACGAGATCGCGATTGACAAGGACGCGGATCGGAAAGCCCGGGCGGATGGTCAACGTTGGTTGAATATTGAGGCTGCGCCGAACCACCTGCTGTCCAGTTTGGTTTAGCGAGTCCGAGGCACCATGCCGCAGCGCCTGGATGATGGCGCTGTCGTTGCTATTGGTGTCGGACCCCGCACCTAGCTCTGTCCCTACAGCCAAGAACGTCGACAGCGCAGCCGCCTTGAACAACTCACCCCAGTGATTGTCGACCTGGTCTTCGAGGCCTGCATAGCCGGCGCTGTCGGCACCGGGCTGCCGCTCCAGAACGATCGAGCGGCCGTTCGGCATGATAAGCCGGGTCCAGACCAGCAGCACTCGCGACTGGCCGAACGCTACCTGGCTGTCATAACTGCCGATCAGCTTCGCTCCTTGGGGCACGAGCAAAGAGCGGCCGGTCGGAGTGTCGTATAAATTTTCTGTCACCTGCGCCGTGACTTGCCCGGGAAGGTCTGACCTGATCCCCGTGATCAGCGCTCCTGGAATCACCGTCCCGGCCTGCACAATGTATGGTGAAGCGGGCTTGGCGACGCGGTCAGGGCTTACCGTGCGGCGATCCACAGAACCGTTCACAAAGGCAAGTTTTCGGTCCTGCGCGTTTTGCGCAGATCCATCCTCGCTGGTGCTCGTTGCATTCGGCGGCACGAAGCGCTCGCCTCCAGCAGGCGCAGCCGCGGGACGGACTTCTCTCCCATTGGTCGAAGCGAACAGATGGCTGATGCGGGCCGCCTCGCTCTCTTGATCCCGGCGTTGCTGTTCCGGATCTCCGCCAGTCGTCGGCAACTGGCCTTGAGCGGCCAGGATCGGTCGACCGAGGTCGCCTGGGAGCGGCGGACCAAGCTGCGGCACGGTTTGGCGTGAAACCCCTGTGTAGTCCTTCGGCAGCGCCTCAATACCATCAGCAAGATTGTGATGATCGGTGCTATAGAGCTCGTCGGCCGTCTGGTTGCGTGGACGATTGCTTTGCAATGACCACAATACGGCTCCGCCGATAACCAGCAGGGCAACCGCACTCCCTCCTGCCAGTACCTTGCGAGACAATCGGGTGACCCGCGGAGGTTCGGCTCGCAGGCGGAAGCTCCTGGAATGCTCCTCCGGTGTTTGCGGCGGAATGACCCCGTCAGGACTGTTTTCGTTCTGCGCGTTCATGACGACGGCCTCCCGTCGGTCCTGACAATTCTGACCTTCTGCTGGTGCTCACCGCCCAGCCGCAGTTCTGCGGCTGCAAACAGCCGGTCCACAATCAGCAAATTGCCGTAAGCGCGATAATTGACGAGCTCGGTCTTGCCGTCGGGGCCGATGACGAACAGCGGTGGCATTTCACCCTGGACGATCCCTTGCGGGAATTCGATATAGACCTTTCGGCCGTCGTCATAGGCCGCGAGCGGCCGCCACGGTGGACTGTCGCCCTCGATCGCGTAACGAAAGACACGCTGCGCCGGGTCTGGAATGACCGGTCTGAGGGCGACTAAGTGCGATCGTTCGCGAACGGTTTCCGGATAGTACCAAGCAACGGACGGCATGTACGGCCGTTCCCGGGAGCGGAGCTCGATCAGGTAAGTACGCCGGTCGGTATTGACGACAAGATTGGTTTCGATCGACGCCCGGGTCGGCTTGACCAGGATGTGGACGCGACGCGTATCCCCGCTCCCGCTCTCGGTATCTCCGACGACCCAGCGCACGGTATCTCCGGCCGCGATCGGCCCGGATCCCGTCAGTTGCTCTCCCTCTTCCAGCGCAATGTCCGTGATCTGTCCCGGAGAGGCGTAGACCTGGTAGAGCGCCCCGGGGCTGAAGGCGTAAATCTGCGCCGCATTAAAGTATCCTTTTTTGCGCGGCTCGACTCGCGCGGCGCTGTTCGCGCTCTCAACCCGGGTTACGGGTTCAGCGTCTTCCTTCGCTCCCGACTTGCCGCCGAGAACCGGCTTCCAGAGCGGTGGAACGTGAAGCGGCTTAGCTCGGTCATCGAGTGCCGCTGGAAGCGCTGGCAACGGCGGGACCTCGGCGTCATAGCTGATTTCCGGCGGAATGTAGGTCGCGCATCCAGCGAGAGCTGATGTGCTAAGCAGCAGAGCCGGTAAAAGGGCTCGCCTCAAAGCGGCGAGTTTGCACCTGCTCGAGCTGAACCTGCGGTCTTGGATCCGACCTTTTGAACACATATCACGCGTCGTCTTGATCACTGACCCAACTCCTTCGACCAGTTGATGGCGCGGACGTAGACGCCAAGGGGATTCTTACGCAGGCGTTCGGCATCGCGCGGCGTCTCGATTGCCACCGTCAGAATCGCGGTCCAGCGCTCGGTCGCACTCAGCGAGCCGTTCTCGTAGATGCGTTGGGTCCAGGCGACCCGGAAGCTCTCTGAAGACGCACGGATCACGCTCGATACATCGACGGAGATCTGCGCCTTACCCAGCTTGGCAAAGGGGTCATTGTTGCGCGCAAAGTCGTTGAGCGCAGCTGCTCCGCGATCAGTCGTAAAGTCATACGCTCTAAGCCAGTTCTGGCGCAGAACGATGCCGTCAGCCGGCAAGCCTCTGACGTCCTCGATAAAGCGCGCCAGGTGATAGGCGATCTGAGCATCTGTAGGCTGATAATCGATGTTGGCTGGCGCAACCCGCTGGGCCTGACCCAGGCGATCGACCTCGACCACCCATGGCGTTATCGATCCTTGCGTCGACTGCCAGACGAGTCCCGCAGCGAGACCGGCAGAGAGCATGAGGCAACCAAAGGCCATCAAGCGCCAATTCTTGGCCTGCACGCGCGCAGATCCAATGCGCTCGTCCCAGACTTGCGCTGCTTTTTGGTAGGGCGTGACAGGTTCTGGCTTGCGCCCGTAGTGAACGGAAGGTCGTCTGAACATGGATAGTTGCCCGTGAGATCGAGTGATTGGTTTTCAGTGGTGCCCTGTGCGATTCAGAGCCGGCGAACTGGCGGGTTGGCTGCGTGTCAGCGCTCTCCTTCCGAGAGATCGACAGAAGAGCCGCTGCCGCCATGATCGCCAGAGCGAACAGCATGACCGGCCGCCGACGCACCGTGCCGAATGGTCTGGGCTCGCTTCATGCGCCGCGCCCAATCGGGCTGCCCCTCTGTGGACGTGCTCGCAGCCGGCTCGCTCGCTTGCCCGCTGCCGGCGAATGCAGCCGCGGCTCGACGTAACGGGCTCATCGCAACCGACCCACCCGCCTCCGCGACACCAGCAAGACCGCCGCTTCGATACGCCGCGGATGTGCCACTCACGATGGCAGCCCCACCGCGTCCCGCACCTGCGAGCGCACCACCTGCGAGACCAGCGCCACCGGCGGCAAGGCCGGCACCGGCCGCAACGACGCCGCCGGCAGCAAGACCCGTCCCAATTGCGGCGCCGGCGCCGAGCTGCGGTCCGCCCGATACCAGGCCGTTTGCGATTCCGGGACCGAAGATACCGAGACCCAGCAAGGACAGGGCCGCCAGCACCAGCGTCATCGCATCTTCGATTGTGGGCTGCGCGCCGCCAAAACCGGCCGTGAACTGTGAGAACAGGGTTGAGCCAATGCCGACGATGACGGCCAGGACCAAGACCTTGATCCCGGAGGATATGACGTTGCCCAGAACCCGCTCCGCCGCGAAGGCCGTCTTGCCAAACAAGCCAAAGGGAATGAGCACGAAGCCGGCCAACGTCGTGAGCTTGAACTCGATCAGCGTGACGAAGAGCTGAATCGCCAGAATGAAGAAGGCGAGCAGCACCACGATCCAGGCGAACAGGAGAACGACGATCTGGACGAAATTCTCGAAGAAGCTGATGTAGCCCATCAGGTTCGAGATCGAATCGAGCATCGGTCTCCCGGCATCGAGGCCAACTTGGGCGATCTTTCCCGGCCGCAGGAAGTCTGACGCTGAAATACTTGATCCAGATGCCTTCAGGCCGAGACCGGCAAAGCTCTCGAAGACGATCCGTGCCAGGTTATTCCAATTGCCGATCAGATACGCGAAGACTCCTACGAACAGCGTTTTCTTGACGAGACGCGCGATGATGTCCTCGTCTGTGCCCCAACTCCAGAATAACGCGGCAAGCGTGATGTCGATGGCGGCCAGCGTAGTTGCGAGATACCCGACCTCACCACCCAAAAGCCCGAAGCCGTTGTCGATGTAGCGGGTGAATGTCTCAAGGAACTGGTCGATAGTGCCGGTGCCTGTCATGGCTTATCTTCTCCGGGCACGCCGGCGGCCGGATATCCTTGCGGCATCCGGCTCTGATCTTTTGGCACGGCTGTCACGCCGGCTTGTGCAGCGGCAGCACCGTCCCGCTTGCCGAAAAAATGACGGCGGTTTTCGGCCCAGACCTTCTGGCAATGCTGATAGTCCGCTGCATCTTGCGAAGAGACGGTGCGGCAGCGCACAAGCTCGGACCGGTCAACGTCTCTGGTCTGCTCTGCCGTTGGTGACGCAGAGGTTTCTTCCCCGCCACGGAGGTGAATCGCGCAGCCTGCGACGACCAGCACTCCGACTGAGATGAGTAGCGACAGCGCTTTGAATGGGCCTGTATCGGTCATCAGTGGAACATCCGCACGTCCTGGGATTGATAGCCCTGCCCCGGCGTCAGAAACCGCCGGAGCTGTTCTCGCCCCTGGTCCTGGGCGGCCGCGCGCTGCGCCGCTTCAAGGCTCTGCGCCCGACCCTGTGCCGCGACAGCGGCGGTGAGATCGGCAAGCTGCTGCGCCTGAAGTGCGAGGATCTGGTTGCCGGCCTGGGTGGCCTGCAGGGCGCCGCTGGCACCCTGGCTCGATGTTACGAGCGCCGATGTCTGGATGCGGTTGGTATCGAGGTTGCCCACGACACCGGCCTGAACTCGGAGGGAGTCCTGCAACGCGGCGACTGAGTTTTGCCAGCGCGATTGAGCGTTGTTGATCAGCAACTGGCTGGACTGGCTGCCGCTCGCCGGCGCATAGCTGGTCGAGAAGGCGCGATCGATCTGCTGGACGTCGTAGGCGATCCGCTGGGCCTGGGCCAGCAATTGCTGGGTTCGCTGGATCGAAGATTGCAGTTGCTGGAGCGAGGAATACGGCAGGCTTGCCAGATTCCTGGCCTGATTGATCAGCATCTGCGCTTCGTTCTGCAACGAAGTAATCTGGTTGCTGATCTGCTGCAGCTCGCGCGCGGCGGTCAGCACGTTCTGGACGTAGTTGTTGGGATCGAAGACGATCCACTGCGCTCGTGCGGCCGCCGTCACCCAAAACGTCACGGCGATCGTGCCAGCGGCGGCAAATAGACCAAGGCTCCTCATTGCGACTTCTCCAGGTTGACGAGACTGGGAATCAGGTCCGTGACCCAGGCGACGCCGCGATGCAGCAACCAGGCCGGCACGAAGCCGTCAGGTCCATGTTCGGCGAGGAGCTGAGCAATCGCAGCTTGGTCTGTCTTGGAAGACGCTGCGGTGAAGGCGAGCGCAACTTCACCAAGTCCAAGTTCGAACATCCGATTGCCGCGACGGGACTGGCAGTAATAGTCACGCTTGGGCGTTGCCCGGCTCAGAAGCTCGATCTGACGGTCATTGAGACCGAAGCGGCGATAGATGGCCGTAATCTGAGGTTCGATGGCCCGCTCGTTCGGCAGCAACAAGCGTGTTGGGCAGCTCTCGATAATCGCCGGGGCGATCGCCGAACCATCGATGTCCGAAAGCGATTGGGTAGCGAAGATGACGGACGCATTCTTTTTGCGAAGCGTCTTCAGCCACTCGCGAAGCTGGCCAGCAAAATCATCATCGTCGAGGGCGAGCCAGCCTTCATCGATGATGAGAAGCGTGGGACGCCCGTCGAGACGGTCTCCGATGCGATGAAACAGGTAGGCCAGCACGGCCGGGGCCGCGCTCGTCCCGATCAACCCTTCGGTCTCGAACGCCTGGACGGATGATTCCCCAAGGCGCTCGAACTCGGCATCAAGCAGGCGCCCGGACGAACCGCCGAGGCAATAGGGTTGCAAGGCGCGTTTCAGGGCGTTCGATTGCAGAAGGACTGACAGGCCCGTCAGGGTGCGTTCCTGCATCGGCGCGGAAGCGAGAGACGTCAGTGCCGACCACAGATGGTCCTTGACCTCCGGGGTGATCTCAACCTTTTCCCGTGCCAGGATTGCACCGACCCATTCCGTGGCCCATCCACGCTCCGAGGGGTCGTCGATCCAGGCCAGCGGCTGCAACGCGACAGGTCGGTCGCCTCCGTCAGACAAGGCACCGCCGAGATCATGCCAGTCGCCGCCCATGGCGAGCGCGGCCGCGCGGATCGAACCACCGAAGTCGAACGCAAACACTTGGGAGTTCGGGTAACGGCGGAACTGCATTGCCATCAGCGCCAGCAGGACCGACTTGCCAGCACCTGTTGGTCCGACCACCAGGGTATGGCCGACGTCACCGACGTGAAGCGAAAACCGGAATGGGGTTGATCCCTCGGTCTTGCCGAACAGGAGCGGCGGACCGCCAAAATGCAGATCGCGCGCCTCGCCCGCCCACACCGCCGACATCGAAATCATGTGGGCGAGGTTGAGGGTCGAGACCGGCGGCTGCCGCACATTGGCATAGACATGCCCGGGCAGACTGCCGAGCCAGGCTTCCACGGCGTTCACTGTCTCGATCATGCAGGTGAAATCGCGGCCCTGAACGGCCTTCTCAACGAGGCGGAGCTTTTCGTCGGCCGCGCCGGGATCGACGTCCCACACCGTAATGGTCGCGGTGACAAAGGCCTGTCCGATCTGGTCCGAGCCCAGTTCCTGCAGGGCGGCGTCGGCGTCGAGCGCCTTGTTGTGAGCGTCGGTATCGAGCAGCGTCGATGCCTCGTTGGTCATGACCTCCTTGAGGATGGCGCCAACCGACTTGCGCTTGGCGAACCACTGGCGACGGATCTTGGTCAAAAGCTTCGTGGCATCGGTCTTGTCGAGCATGATCGCGCGCGTCGACCACCGGTACGAGAATGGCAGGCGATTGAGGTCATCCAGAATTCCAGGCGTCGTCGCGCCCGGGAAGCCGACGATGGTCAGAACCCGCAGATTGGCTGAGCCCAGCATCGGCTCGAGCCCGCCGGTTAGCGGCTGGTCGGCCAACAACGCATCGATGTACATGGGAATTTCGGGCACGCGAACGCGATGCCGCTTGGTCGAAATCGTCGAGTGCAGATAGGTCAGCGTGGCCTGATCATCGAGCCATGCGCATTCTGGCATGAACCCTTCGAGAAGCCCGAGCACGCGGCTGGTTTGATCTACAAAGCCGCGAAGTACCTCGCGAACATCGGCTCCAACGGTCCGATCGCGCCCTTCATAGAGCAGTCGTTCTGCCTTGGCTGCCCCCTCCTCCGGTGGAAGATAGAGGAAGGTCAGGAAGTAGCTGGACTCGTAGTGGGCGCCGGCCTCCTCGAACTGAGCCCTGCGCTCGGCGTCAACCAATGCAGATGCGACGTCCGGAAACGTGCTCGGAGGATAGCTACCGGCAAAATGGCGCTGCGCCTCAACGAACACGGCCCAGCCAGATCCCAGGCGGCGCAGGGCGTTGTTCAGACGACCGGCCACGCCAACAAGTTCGGCTGGCACCGCACTGTCGAGGTCGGGTCCGCGGAACTTCGCTGTCCGCTGGAACGAGCCGTCCTTGTTGAGGATGATCCCCTCGTCGACGAGGGCTGCCCAGGGCAGGAAATCGCCAAGACGCGCATTGGAATGGCGATATTCGGCAAGGTTCATCATGACCGATAACTCAGAGGTTGAGATGGCCGGGAATGCGCAGATGTCGGCGCACCACGTCGACGAAGGCGGGATCGCGCTTGGCGGCCCAGACGGCGGCCATGTGGCCGATGAACCAGAGGACCAGACCCGCGATCCACAGTCGCAGTCCGAGCCCAAGCGCGGCCGCAAGCGTGCCGTTGACAATCGCGACCGATCGCGGCGCACCGCCCATCAGGATGGGCTCGGTAAGCGCGCGGTGGACGGGCACGACAAAACCTGCGACCGGCTCATCCATCAGATCACCACGCCCCCGCCGAAGGAGAAGAACGACAGGAAGAAGCTCGAAGCCGCGAACGCGATCGACAGACCAAACACGATCTGGATCAGCCTGCGGAAACCACCCGAGGAATCTCCGAACGCGAGCGTGAGGCCGGTGACGACGATGATGATGACGGCGGTGATCTTGGCGACCGGCCCCTCGACCGACTGCAGGATCTGATTGAGCGGTTGCTCCCACGGCATGTTCGAGCCGGCGGCCCATGCCGGCGGTCCTGCCAAGAGCACCGCGCCGAAAGCCGCCAACGATGCCCCACGAAAAAAGCGAAATTGCAGACGCATGTCAGTCTCCTGCTGATGAAAGGCTGTAGTCACCGGCGGCTCCAAGCCCCGAGACGATGGCGAGCTCGGAGAGACGACGGTCGGCGCCGCGCCCCGCAAGGACGGCGACGAGGTTGATGGTCTCGGCGATCAGGGCACGCGGAACCGTAATGACGGCCTCCTGGATGAGCTGCTCAAGCCGCCGCAAGGCACCGAGCGCGGTGCCCGCGTGAATCGTGCCGATGCCGCCAGGATGACCGGTGCCCCAAGCTTTGAGCAGATCGAGTGCCTCCGCACCGCGGACCTCGCCAACCGGGATACGATCAGGACGCAGTCGCAGCGAGGACCGAACGAGATCCGATAGCGTCGCCACGCCATCTTTGGTCCGCAATGCTACAAGGTTTGGCGCCTTGCACTGAAGTTCGCGCGTGTCTTCGATCAGAACGACCCGATCGGAGCTCTTTGCCACCTCGGCCAGGAGCGCATTCGTCAACGTTGTCTTGCCGGTCGATGTCCCACCGGCGACAAGGATATTCTTACGAGCGGCGACCGCACCCTTCAGGATTGTGGCCTGCTTCGAGGACATGATCTCTCTGGCGACGTAGTCGTCGAGCGTAAAGACGGCGACAGCGGGCTTGCGGATCGCGAACGCCGGAGCTGCCACGACGGGAGGCAAGAGACCTTCGAAGCGCTCCCCGGTTCCGGGCAATTCGGCCGAGACCCGAGGCGCGCCGGCATGCACCTCGGCGCCGACGTGATGCGCCACCAGGCGAACAATGCGCTCGCCATCTGCTGCGGACAAAGTTTCGCCTGTATCGATCAAGCCGCTCGACAACCGATCGATCCACAACCGCCCATCCGGGTTGAGCATCACCTCGATGATCGTTTCATCCTCGAGGTAGCTGGCAATCGCCGCGCCAAGCGCGCTACGCAGCATTCGCGCACCGCGCGAATTCGCTTCCGATTGGATGGAATGGATTGCCACCGACGTCCCCACCGAATGAGGACCTCCACAGCGGGCCCTCAGGTGGGGATGATTAGAAAAGGCACCAATGGGCTTGGCGCAACGAGCGCTTTCGGTGATCGTAGACTGGCGTAGAAAAAGAAAGACCGAGAACCGATGTTTGAGGCTTACTCAATCGCATCGGGTCGCTTGCGAGTTGCTGCTCACCACTCGGCCTCATCATACGCGCTCATAGTATGACCGTGGCGCCGGCGCTATTCATTCAATCACTGCAACATCCGCCTGCGGTGTGATCGGGCCAAAGCGCTATACGCGATTGCGTATATTGATGTTCCATACGCGAGTTCGTATATTTTCTCTATATACGCATCCACGTATATTGACATTTTATACGCGTTCGCGTATCAAGCTCCAATGGATACGATCGCTCGCACCCCTCAGCAGCTTGGCGCCGCCATTAAGCGGCACCGCCGGCAAAAAAAACTCACCCAGAGCGGCCTAGGCGACAAGATGCACGCGCGCCAAGCGACAGTCTCGAAGCTGGAGGCCGGCGAACCAGCGACGCAACTGCGCATCCTCATGGATGCGCTGGCCGCGCTCGACCTGGAACTGGTCCTCCGACCACGCACGAAGGTGTCGGCCAAAGCCATCGAGGATCTGTTCTGATGGGACGCCGTCCTATCCGAGCGCCTCTCAACGTCTACCTGAACGCTCGTCTGGTCGGGCGGCTGCGGCGGGAGAGCAGCGGCGCCATCGATTTCCAATACGACGAAGCCTGGCTGGGATGGGAGAACGCCATCCCGGTCTCGGTATCGATACCTCTACGCGAAGACCGCTATATCGGTGACCCCGTCATTGCAGTCTTCGATAACCTGCTTCCCGATAGCGACGACATCCGCCGGCGTGTCGCCGAACGCGCGCATGCCGGCGGAGCCGATGCTTACAGCCTGCTTTCCGCGATCGGCCGCGACTGTGTCGGCGCCCTGCAATTCCTTCCGGATGGAACGGCACCCGGAGCGGCGGGCGCGATTGACGCTCGCGTCGCGAGCGACCAGGACATCGCGGCGATCCTTGCCAATCTAGCCAACAATCCGCTCGGCATCGGTCCCGATCAGGAGTTTCGTATCTCTCTGGCTGGAGCCCAGGAAAAAACCGCGCTTCTCTACTGGAAGGACAAGTGGCATGTGCCGCACGGTACGACCGCCACCACGCACATCATCAAACCGCAGATCGGCAGGTTACCGAACGGCGTCGACCTGACCCACAGCGTTGAAAACGAGCATCTCTGCCTGAAGCTCGTCGCCGCGCTCGACTTGCCCGTCGCCAAGTCGCGCATCGTTGATTTCGCGGGCCGGCGCGTGCTCGCCATCGAGCGATTCGACCGCACATGGGCGCACGACGGACGGCTTCTGCGCCTGCCACAGGAAGATTGCTGTCAGGCGCTTTCCGTCCCGCCCGGGCGCAAATACGAATCGGACGGCGGCCCGGGCATCCGAAATATCTCTGATCTCCTCAAAGGCAGCGATACACCGACGACCGACCAGGCGACCTTCTTCAAGGCACAAATCGTTTTCTGGCTTCTGGCGGCTACTGACGGCCACGCCAAGAATTTCAGCATCCACCTCTCGCCCGGCGGACGATTCGTCCTCGCCCCGCTGTACGACATCATCTCAACGCAACCGAGCCTCGATGCCAAGCAGATCACGCAAAACCAGATGAAGCTCGCCATGGCGATCGGCAATAGTCGCCACTACGTAGTACACACGATTCTCGGCCGACATTTCGTGCAAACTGCAAAGACTTGCGGCCTGCCCGACAGCGTGGTTCGCGGTATCATCGAAGAGCTCGCGGATACGGCTGGCACGAAGATCGACGCAACGATTGCGAAGCTGCCGAAGGATTTCCCGCAGGCGATGGCAGAATCCATCGCGACCGGCGCGAAGCGACGCCTCGACAGCCTCATCACGACGGAGAGTGGCGCTTAGGTCGCGCGGGTCACCACTCCACCTCGCCGTCCGATTGCTCGCAGAAAATGCTTGCTTCGACCACGTCGAAAGCACTGACCGGCATGGTGGAAGGGACTGACTTCATCCAGCAAGCGAAGGATTGGATCCAAGGTAGCCCGAACCAAACCAACGCCGCGATCTGCAGCGCTACGTTGAGACTGAACGCGACTTGATAAGCCAAGATCGACCTATGACCATCGTTCGTGGACCATTGCTCCAGGATCAGTCCGGTCGCATATTGTGCCAGAAATGCCCAACCAAAGTGCAAGACGTTCAAAACGCCATTGGCACGGCCGGCAAGCTCCGACGGAAAGTAATCAGCTATCACGGCAAAGCTGACCACAGTTGCCGTTCCGATGATTGCGACAACCGACCAGGGCAAGATGGACGGCAGAGGTACTCGCAGGATCAAGGCTAGCTCGGCTGCGATAAATAGCACGGCCACCATCGCGAATATCGTCTCAGCCGTGAGACCTGTTCGTTTGACGTGATGGATCGTCATGCCGAACAACCAGGCACCCCCGCTGAGTACGATCGACATGATGAACAGCTGTCTGACGAGGCCTGCGCGATCGAGGCCCTCCACGTCTGCAAGCCACGGTGATGCCCACAATCCCTGCAGCGACCAAGCTGAACCAACGCAAGTCGCCGACAACGGGGCTATCCGCCAGAAGCGCCTGTCGCTGAAAACGGATCCCAGGGTGGCGGAGGCTGGCGCTTTCGATGGGATAACGCGTTGCTCCGGAACTACGACATAGATGAGGATCGCTGTGGCACCGGTCGCAGCCGCCAGGACCTCAAAGAGCTGCCGCCAGCCCATCCAAGCGAGCAGGTGTTCGACGGGAACTGTGGCGGTCACCGCTCCTAGTGATCCCAGCATGATCATGTAGCCGTTGAGCAAGGCAACTCGCTCCCTGGGGAACCAAAGGATGATGGACTTAAGTCCTGCCGTCAGCGCCCCCGCGACGCCAAGCCCGATCATCGCACGCGCGATCAAAAACGACAGGAAGCCGGTCGATACGGCGAACAGTCCGGCGCCCAGTGCTGCGAACCAGAGCAGCGCGCTCTGGACCCGACGCGGACCAAAGCGGTCCAACAATATACCGACCGGGATCTGAGCCGCCGCAAAGACCAGGAAATAGACTGACGTAAGCAGTCCGAGGTTGGCTGACCCAAGCCCGGCATCCGAGCTGAGATCACTCACGATCAAAGCGTTGATCGTCCGAAACAGATACGAAAGATAGTAGCCAGCAGCAAACGGTAGAAATACGCGCACGGTGAGACGCCACGTCCTTGTAACTTGCATGCCGGCCTTCTTGCTCATCAACTCATTCGAGCCGATAGCGCGTTCGGCTTTTTAAAGGCTCGGCTAAATTGCTGCGGTCGTAGGCTGGCGTAGAAAAAGAAGGGTTCGCGCGATGGCGCATAGAGAGCGATCAGTCAGGTCCGCCGGCGGGCTCCTGACGGACGATATCTTCCGGTATCTCACGCAGAAAGCTCTGCCCCTTTTGCAAACGACGCCCGAGCGCCTCGACAAATCCTTCAAACCGCTCCCGGCCTTTTGCCTGCGCAGCCGCCTGCGCGCCGTTCGGTAGCGGTGGCGTAACCGTCAGCCAGAAACGGACGAAGAGAGCCAGCGTCTCGGCCGTTAAACCGACGTCTCGCTCCAGTCTCTGCAGCTGACGCGACAGTCGATCCAGGCGACGGGTAAACGCCGCCTCCCGCCTGTCCGATCCATCCGGCGACAGAAACGAAGCAACGGCCGCCTCCACGATCGCAGACCGGGAGAGCTTCTGGCGATCGGCCAGATCCGAGATCTGCTTCAGAAGCTCTGGCGGGAAATACACGTTCATCCGGTCGCGCATATTGCCTCAGAGCTCCATGCCGTCATTCGGGTCCATGGCGGCTTGACGGGCGACGCCGCGCATTTGCTGACGGAGAAGCCGGGACTGGCGAACCGCGTCCTCGTCGTCGTCAAGAACGACGGCAAATTCCTCGGCTGGCGTCGGTTCGGCCGTCTCCTTGGCGATCGCGACGTGATCGGGGAGTTCGGGCTCGCGACGAAGGCCGCTATTCGCCGAATCTTCCTCCGCTCGCCCCCTTTCGGTTGGAAGCGACGCCGGCTTGGGCGCTCCCAATGCAGACCATCCGTCCGTTCGCGGTGACCGGCCGGATGCGGCTGAATCGGGCGGCGGCAAGACCCGCTCGGTAAACCGCCGATCTTCATAGTAGCGAGCCTTCCGAGCTCGAATCGGCGGCGTACCCGCCACCATGACGATCTCGTCCGACGGCGGAAGCTGCATGACCTCGCCTGGGGTCAAGAGCGGCCTTGCAGTCTCCTGACGGGAGACCATGAGATGCCCCAGCCAGGGATTCAATCGGTGCCCGGCATAGTTCTTCATCGCCCGCATTTCGGTCGCCGTACCGAGCGCATCGGACACGCGCTTCGCGGTCCGCTCGTCATTGGTCGCGAAGCTGACCCGGACGTGGCAGTTATCGAGGATGGCGTTGTTGGGCCCGTAGGCCTTCTCGATCTGATTGAGCGATTGCGCGATCAGGAAACTCTTGATGCCGTACCCCGCCATGAAAGCGAGGGCGGACTCGAAGAAATCGAGCCGCCCAAGCGCCGGGAACTCATCTAACATCATCAGGACACGATGCCGGCGGTCGCGGGCGTGCAAGTCCTCGGTCAGGCGTCGGCCGATCTGATTCAGCACTAGGCGGATCAATGGTTTGGTTCGTGAGATATCCGAGGGAGGCACCACCAGGTACAGCGTGGTAGGGCGGTTATCTGCGATCAGATCGGCGATCCGCCAGTCGCACCGGCAGGTCACCTGGGCCACCACGGGATCGCGGTACAGCCCGAGGAACGACATCGCGGTGGACAGCACGCCTGAACGTTCGTTCTCGGACTTGTTGAGGAGTTCGCGGGCGGTCGAGGCGACCACGGGATGAGCACCCTGCTCCCCAAGATGCGCGGTGGTCATCATCGCCTTCAGCGTCGCTTCGATCGGCTGCTTCGGGTCGGACAGGAAGGCGGCGACACCGGCCAGGGTCTTGTCGGCCTCGGCATAGAGGACATGGAGTATGGCTCCGACCAGGAGCGAATGGCTGGTCTTTTCCCAATGGTTCCGCTTATCGAGGGAGCCTTCGGGGTCGACCAGGACGTCGGCGACGTTCTGGACGTCGCGAACCTCCCATTCTCCGCGCCGGACCTCGAGCAGCGGATTATAGGCTGAGGACTTCGGGTTGGTCGGGTCGAACAGGAGGACGCGGCCATGCCGCGCGCGGAAGCCGGCGGTCAGCTGCCAGTTCTCACCCTTGATGTCGTGGACGATGGCCGAACCCGGCCAGGCCAGCAGCGAGGGAACGACCAGCCCGACACCTTTGCCCGACCGCGTGGGCGCAAAGCACAATACGTGCTCGGGTCCGTCATGGCGGAGGTAGTCGCGGTCAAGCTTACCGAGCACCACGCCATCTGGACCAAGGAGCCCTGCCGCTCGAACCTCTTCCGCATCAGCCCAGCGCGCCGAGCCATAGGTCTCGACATTCTTGGCTTCGCGCGCCCGCCAGACCGACATGCCAATCGCCATGGCGATCGAAATGAATGTCCCCGACGCCGCGATGAAGGCGCCCTCAACAAAGACGTGCGACGCATAGGCGTCGTAGACGAACCACCACCAGAAGAAGACCGGCGGGTAATAGATCTTGAAGCCCGCCAGTTCGAACCAGGGCCGCCCGAGTTCGGGCTGCCAGGCGAGCCGCCAAGCCGTCCACTCGGTTGCTCCCCAGATGGCGAGCAAAACGATCAGGCCGACAACGATCACCTGACCCCAGAGAATCTTGGTTCCGGACATCGACCAACCTTCCATACTGGTGAGATAGCTAGAGCCCGAGGTCGCGCTTGCGGCCAAAGCCCCATTCGATTCCGCCGCCGTCTTTCACGACGCCGGTGACGTGCTGGCCGAGCCTCTTCTCGAGCTCGCGCGACCAGGGCACGAGCTGGAAGCCCAGCCCGTTATCGATCATGGCGAAGCGCCCCGAGGAGAGCGTCAGACGACGGCGATACGTACCTGCCACATGTTCCTCGGAGGCTGCCTTCACGTGAGGCAGCCTCGTGTCGGCCGAGACTTTTGCGGCCACCTCGTCCAGTTCACGTCGGCGCAAGGTGTCCAGAAGGCCGCGCTGGAAGATGATGCGTTGGCCCTGCCGCCGCGCCAGACCTTCCTGAACCAGATGCTCGCAACGGGCTTCCATGGCGTCGCGGGTCTCACCGCCAAATCCGCCCATGGCAAGCGGCATGGGGTCGCGTTCGACGAGCCTGTGGTCGAGCCAGGTCGCGCCTTTTGCGGTGATCTGTCCCCTGAGATCGAGATCGGAACGGGTCGCGAGGACTAAGGTGGGGTGCACGTCACCGGCTTGACCGAAGCGTCGCACTTCGACGATTCCGCCGATCGGCGGTGCATGTTCGAAGGCCTCGATCCCACGCAAGCGGACGTGGTGCGCGCGTCCGTCAGTCCCGTCGATCAGGGCGTAAGCCTCGCGGGTGAGTTCGTCATGCAATCCCCGATCGACAAGTCGTCCGACGATCCCGGACGTCGGCTGTCCGCTTTCGATGACAAAGTCGGCAATGCCGCGCGCTTCGCCGCGCTCGGTAAAGGCGCGGTGCATGGTCTTGATGGTGTCGCCCCGCATGCCGAGGTCGCGCAAGCTGCGCTCGGCCTCGAGCCCGACCATCCATTCCCCAGGTAGCTCGGATGCGGCAAGGCCCATCTTCTCCAGGTGTTGAAGGCGGCCGACCATCAGGCGCCGGATCTCGGGGTCGGATTTGCCGGGATTCTCCGGGCGAAGATCGATGTAGCCGGTCTCATCCGCCGCCAACCGGATCTCCCGATCGAGCCGGGTCCATCGCTCCACCGTTACTTCGCTCTCTAGCGAACTTCGGATCTCGTGCTCCGGTTTTGGGCCCAGTTCGATGGCGACCAGTTGCTCGGCGCGTGAGCGCAGGCCCTGGCCGATGTAGTCGCGGGAGATCACGAGATCCGCCCCCTCCTGATCTACTCCCCGAACGAGCAGATGGACGTGAGGGTTGTCGGTATTCCAATGATCGACCGCCACCCAATCAAGCCGCGTGCCGAGATCGGTCTCCATCTGTTTGACGAGATCGCGGGTGAAGGCCCTTAGGTCGGTCATGTCGCCGGCATCCTCTGGCGAGACGATGAACCTGAAATGGTGCCGGTCGTCCTTGCACCGCTCGGCAAAGGCCGCGCTCTCGGCACGGTCGCAGCCCTCATCGAACATCTCGGCTCTCTCGCCGCTTCGAGTCACGCCGTCGCGCTTCAGGTATGACAGGTGAGCGGTCAGTGGGGCTGAGCGGAAGGCTCGCCCTTTGTGCCGAACCACGCGCGCCTTCACTACGACGCGCCGCGCCGGGCTGAACAACCGGTTGCGACTAAAGGCGAGCCGGCCGCGGCCAAACGTCGAGCGCCCATGGGCCGCAAAACGCCTGCCACCCGCGGCCTGACTCGACGTGTGTCCTGCTTTCTTCGCCGCGCGTAGCACCTGGTTGATGAAGCTCTTGGGCTTCTGCGCGCGGGTGCTACGGATTCGCCCGGGCCGAATACGCAGGTCGCTGTCGCCCACGCTCACGGCAAGACCTCCCAACGATCAAAAGCGCACACGGTGCCGAAAACGCCTTTGATTGCATTCGTCAAAATGCAACGCGCGGCACGCGCCCCGACCGACCGGCACGCCCGAACCCAAGCCATGTCAATGGCTTGCCGTTCGACCGGTGAGCCCCTTTTATCTCGCCTTCCTAATCGCGCGGGCAAAGTCAACTCATTCCTACGCTTTTCTTCGACTCTTCGAACTTCAGCCATCACCGACTCCTTGCATCAACAACGCGCAAGCGTCACCACAACCGCGCTTGCGATCGGCATTCACCAGGCGGGGTCCATGCGTTCCTTCGCGTTCAGCACTTCGGCCGTCGCATGCTCTTCATCAGGTTCGTAAACAGGGCTGTCCAAGCAGTCCGGCGCTCTCGTCGCCGAAGGGCGGCAGCAGGCAAGAGATAGCGGACATTCCCCGTTTCGCGGCCCCGCCAGGGGACGCTCACCGCGCGCGCGGATCTCTAATTTCGCTCCTCCTCAACATGCCGGGCGCAAACCCAGTGCTAATCCGTCGTCACCTGCACCGCAGCTATCGTGCCGGTTTTAACCGCAGGCGCTGCGTAACTTTGGCGCCGAACCCGACGTGGAAGTCGGTCTCGCTGACCCACATCCGGTGCAGAATGCTCGCTAGCTTGCGCGCGACCGCGGTGATCGCGCACAGCATGCTCGAGCGTTTGGCGATCCGCAGGCCCCAAGCGCGCAGTGCTGACCATTTCCTGACCCGCAGCAGCAGGCTTGCGGCCGCCTCGCAAAGCGCTTCGCGCACGGCGACATCGCCTTGTTTGCTAATCCGCCCCTCGTAATCGATCGACGTGCCGGACTGGTGCCGTTTCGGCGCCAAGCCAAAATGAGCGCCTACCGTTCGTGATCGCGCAAAGCGATGAGGGTCATCAACGCCGACCTTGAATGACAGGGCCGCAACAGGGCCGACGCCTGGAACCGTCATCAGACGCCGGCAGACAGCATCATGCTGAACCACCTGCAGCAGCACACGATGCAGGCGATCGTACCCCTCAAGAATGGCGCGGCGCACATCCAACATCGCTTCGATGGTCATTACGAAGATCGGATCGCTGCGCTCGATCAGCTCGCGCACGCGAGCTTCGTAAGCACTGCGGGCGATGGCTTCAACGAGCAACCCATAGGCCCGCAGCGCACCACGAATGTGGTTTTCGAGGTCGATCAGTTTGCGCTTGAGCAACTTCCGGCTGGTCAGCAGCGTGCGCATTTTCTGCATGTCGATGTTCTTGACATGGACGGCGCGGTACCAACCCAACCGCATCATCTGCGCGATGCCACGCGCATCATTCCGGTCGGTCTTGTTCCGCATTGTCGACAGGGACACGCGCATGTGGCGCGCTTCGACAACAATGATCGGGAGCCCCGCTGGCTGTAGTTCGCGATACAGCCAGATGCCAAGCGATGATGCCTCGACCCCCACTCTCTCGAGGCGATCCGCGTAGCCCTCTACTGCGGAGCGGATCGCCGCTGGCTCGGTGCTCACCTTGAGCTCACGGACGGTGAGACCCTCGCCATCGACGATGCAAAGACTGGTTTCTTCAAGACCGACATCCAACCCAACGTAAAGCTTCATCGGAGCTCTCCTGTGTTGCAACGAACGCCTAAGTCGTTGCACCAGGCTCCGGATTCGGCCACACGGCGGCTATCGTCGTGCACCGGTTTCTCGAAGCCCGATTTGAAGAGCCGTCCTGCTGTCGTGTTTGCCCACCGCTCTCCCCATTCCGCCCATTCTTCTCCAGAGCACGCCAACGCATGCGAGCTTGCGCGTTCCATTATTGCGCGCCTCCCGCATCAGATCTCGCGACAAACAACCCTGTTGCTTGTGGCACAATGGCCGAGACGTCGTGGACGGAGGCAATCGTCGGAGCCCGTTTCAGTGGACGCCTGGCAGCGCTCATTGGGCTTTCAGGCCGCACAACGAAGAGCGCTCCCGCGGATGACCGCAGACGAGCGACTGCGCTGGAAGTAGTAAGGTCGCTGCCGATGACTGGCGCGAGCTTCCGCAAATAGGCTTCGGTCTCTACTGGCAATGGGCGGCCGGCGAGACGCTCATCGTAACGAGCAGGCCCCGCGTTGTAGGCTGCAAACAAGCCCGGCGCACCGTAACGGTCGCGCAGTTCGCGCAGGTACGCCGTACCTGCAAGTATGTTGTCACGAGGATCATAGGGATCGTTGCCGAGTTCGTACCGCAGACGCAGCTCCGCCCAGGTTTCCGGCATGATCTGCATCAACCCCATGGCGCCCCTGGGTGACTTGGCGCGCACCTCTCCGGCGCTTTCGACGTCTATGACTGCCAGTATCCAGCGCACCGGGATGCCGAAACGACGCGAGGCGGCCTCAACGAAATCCGCAAATGAATTGCCAGTTCGATAACTCGCTGTAGGGTCTGCCGGTCGCGTCTCGGCGAGAGCAGCAGCGTTAGTCTCGGTCAGTGCCACGAACAGCAGTACGGCAGCGCACAGGCTCATCTCGGACAAATGCAAGCGTGCCGGCGCGCTCGCGCCCGTCCCGCGAAAAGCAGCTTCGCGCCGGCCTTTCGGTCGCCCTGGACCGCCGCTGCGCGCGTCGGCTTTGCAAGCTTTGGTCGGGACGGAGGAATGGTCCCGCAATCGATCGAACAGAGGAATGGCGGGGCAGAAACGCACAATACGCACCATCATTCCTCCCACGTCCACAACGGGAGCGCACGGCCCATGACGGCCGACGACGGCATGAATCCAAAGTATCGGCCGTCCAGCGAGTCGCTTGACTGCCAGTTCATAAGAAAGAGCTCGCCGTCGCCGACCACGCGGCAGCCCTGCCATTTCGGCAACGGCCGCCCGCGAGCGTCGCGATCCCGCGCCTCGCCCATTACAATGTCATCGACCGAAATAGTGAGACCGCTTCTGCAGACCGTCTGCCCCGACAGCGCCAAGACCCGCTTGAGCATGGGGACGCCGACCGGCAGATAGCCGTTCAGGTCTAGAAAGGTCGCAAGTGGTTCCGGCGGCTGAATGGCGACCAGCTCTGTGACATGAAAGAGTTTTGCCGATCGCAAGCGATAGAGACCGATAGGTACGCTCGTCGATGCATTCCAGATGTAGAGCGGAAGCGGCTCCAGAAAGATTGTCGTGACAAGGGCGGCAGCAACCACGAACGTCTTTATCAGCATGATGAAACGGCACGTCATCGCATCACCTTTTGACGATTAAACCAGGCCTGATGGCGCGCTTTCGTATACGGACGCGGATTTTCGTTCACGGACAGACGGTTATGAACGTGATGCCAATGATCAGGAGCGACATCGGCGGGATCGATGCCGAGCGCTTCGACCGCATCGACCATCTGCAGCACTCGTTCGACCTTCGGCCAACCGGAGAGCCGCAGCAAAATCTCTCCGCCCGGCTTCACATACGGCACGGTCGAGCAGCGCTGTCCTGGCGCGACCGCGCGCAAGATGTCAATCCGCGAGATGATCGTGCCAAAGTCGCTGGAGGTCCAACGGACGAAGGCAAAGATGCTGCCAGGCGCGAATGACAATACACGCCGGTGACCATCAAGCTTCCGTACATTGACGACGCGACCGAACCGAATGCGGTTTTCGATGCGCTTCTCGAGCCACAACACTTCCACTTCCGTGAGATCGCTCATGCGGCGGCTCCCTGACGCTGGAGCTGGTACCCGTGGGCTTGAGGCTCGATGGAGAGTGTGCGTGGCCTGCAAAGGCAGGCTGAACTGTCGGACTGCCGTTGCCGAGCGCCGCCAACGTGGCTTTCGGCCTGCTCCGTTAGAAGAAATGCGAAGGATTTCTGGTTAGTGAAGTTAGACCAGCGGGAAGGCGCGGAAAAACAAGCTCTTAAGCTCGATTTCGGTTCCCGATAGCACCAGGATCGCGTCCCCGATAGCAGGAGGGTTGCGGTCCTCGATATCACGAGCTGATTCACAGGTTGTCCTCCGAATTTGGAATGAGACCGCGGCGGCGCAAGCGTGCCGTTAAGGGATCAACAGGCGTAGGTGCGAAGTTCAGTCGCTCCGTACCGTTCGGATCGCGCGTGAGCGCGAGCTGATAGCCGCGCAATGTCTGGCGCTGGACGATCTGGCGGACGTCGTAAGCAAAGAGCTTGAGCGGCGAGATGATGCCGGACTTGGCATCGAGGTGCACAAGATCAAAGCTCCAGCCGCCATCTTGGCGTCCACCGTGCTTGCGCACGAGCCGGTAGAGCCACCGCTCAAGCCTGCCCGTGAGATCGAAATAGGCGCGGTCGATCGTCAACACGAGTGCGTCACCGATGACGCCGCACCAATCCGGCAGGATCAGCTCGAGCCCAAATGGACGACCATTTGCATCGGCCGTCTCCTTCCACTCGTTGATCCAGGAGAAGCGATGCCGCCGGCGCTCTGCCGGCTGACGGATCGAGGTCAGCACAGTCGTTGACTGAAGCCTGTCGAGACCGGCCTTGAGGCGATCATAATCTCGGGCGCTGGTGCCGCGGCCGACAAACGTCAGAATCTCGTAAGGCGTTGCAGCCATCAGGCGCGACGTCTTCAAGCCGGCGTCACGCGCCTCGACGATCTGCGACGCGGCCCAGATCAGAACATCGGCATCCCAGATGGTTGCCATGCCGTGTTCCGCCACGGTCTCGACCGGAATTGCGATCGCGCCGGCACGGAAGTGGATCGGAACAATCCGCTTCGTTTTTGCAAGCGAGAAGAACGGATAAGCCATCAGATCCTGGGCATCACCGGGCGCAAGGTCGCCGGGAAGCGCCCGAAAGAGCTCCAGCTGGTCGCGCTCGGAATGGTGTTTGCGCCGCATTGTCACTGCTCTCATGTGGCAATCAGCGACGTTCCTGGCCCGCATACGGGCGCAGCACCGGCTGCTTCTTGGCCGGCAGCACGGTCCCCTTCCCGGGGTCAGACGTCGACGTTTTGGTGCCGAGGTCAGCCCAGGCTTTCAGATCGTCCACGGCGTAGACGACACGTCCGCCGATCTTGCGATAGGTCGGCCCGGTACCGTACGTGCGGTGCTTCTCGAGCGTGCGTCCCGAGAGACCAAGATACCGCGCGGCCTCCGGTGTACGCAGGAAGCGCGGGGGCAGTCCGGTCATCGCATCGGGCATTTGAGCACTCCAAGGTGACGACGCACCGCGCATGGCGGCGTCGGCGTATGTGCGGTCATCATGGAGAAGCAAGTTCTCGGAGGGGGATGCCGAATATCGAGGGGTCGATTTTCGGCACCCCAGCAAGGGCGCTACTCGTCCCTGCGCCTGGGCCGAAGCAGCTTGCGATAGCCTCCGCGCACAAATGCGAGGCCGCTTTGTACAAGGCGACGGATTCGGCTGCGTAGATCGTGTGTTTTCCAGGCACGATCCGATATGCGAGCGTTGCCAAACAGAGCTTCTGCGATGCTGCGATAAGTCGCGCCGGCGAGATACGCGGAGACCGCGCGAAGGGCTGCGCGCAGTCGTTCGCGCCGCTGTTTGGGCACGCGATGAAACGGAGGTCCTGGCGCGCGTCCATTCATCGCGCGCCACAGCCGCGTGGCTGCATGCGCGCGCGCCTCGAAATCGCGGTCAAACGGCAACTCGGCCGCATAGCGAGCGCCCGCGGTCAGCGGCTGTTTCGACCAGATGCGATGCTCCACCGGACCGATTTGCAGCACGGCATGCCAGCCGTCAGCGGCACGGCGCACCTGACCAGATGCAAGATCCAGCGGCGGCTGAGGCGTTGGGCTTTGACCGGGCGTTGAAGCGGTTACAGTGACCGGGACGACGGTCGGGAGAACCTCAGGCGCCCAAAAGATCGTCTGCT
This sequence comes from Bradyrhizobium sp. i1.15.2, assembly GCF_040548425.1. Taxonomy (NCBI): domain Bacteria; kingdom Pseudomonadati; phylum Pseudomonadota; class Alphaproteobacteria; order Hyphomicrobiales; family Nitrobacteraceae; genus Bradyrhizobium; species Bradyrhizobium sp. i1.15.2. The sequence continues at coordinate 80,011 of NZ_JBEPRQ010000013.1, forward strand.
CGTGGAACGACCTCTGCGGGTCATGGGCGAAAGCAGAGGCCCCACCTCCTCCTGAATTCCTCAGTCACCGCGCCATCTGAGTTGTTAGCGATAATCGCATCGTAGTCACGTTGGTAGTCCACGTTCATACGAAGACCTACCCAGGCGATTTCAGTTATCTCAGCGTTCTCTAGGCTCTTAAACGAATCCGGCGACCGCCAGTCGAACTCAGGCATTGCTTCCGCCCCATTGCATGCAGCTAACAAGGATTGCGGCGCAATAAATATAAACGATGCGGTTGTAGGAAGCCCCTAGTTTGGCACCACGTGGTGCACTGGAATGACCACCGGATAACGGAAGAAAATAGTTCTGCCTGCAAGTCGCCAGTCGGCGGTTTTCTTCTATGTTGAGTCGGTGCCGCGTAAGAGACGCCCCCGCTCAGTCACCCATTTGGCGCGCGCAAGATGACTCTGATATGCGCTCCGCGCACGGTCTGGCTCTCGCGCTGAGTCCATATGCAAGACCACTCGAGCCACTTCGCGCCAGTCCGCCCCCTCGCCCTCCGCCTGCAGAAGGCGAATGTACGTGACGACATGCTGTTCGTCGTACGCCGTCAGGATCTGGTCTGTGGGCGCGGCGTCAGCGACATCGGGATCAAGCGGCGGATTCTTCATAAATTCCGTGCCTTAGATTGGACGACTTCTAACACGCAGGCCGGAAGAGGTCGAAGCGTTAATATCCAGTTGCACGACCAGGCTTGCGCATTTTGTCGAGAATACTCCGTGGTGAAATACTCTTCAAGGACGTGCCCTCTCGCGTATGGACATACGCGAGGTACTTGCAATCAATTTGCGGAAGCTCCGACAGGCGCGCGGTTTGTCCCAGGAGGAATTGGCCCACAGGGCGGATATTGACCGCACCTATATCAGCGCGCTCGAACGAAGCGTATATGCGGCGGGTATCGACGTTGTCGATCGGTTGGCGCGTAGCCTGGGTGTAGAGGCTGCCGACCTGCTGACTCGTCCCAAGCGAAAGACACGGGACCAAGTCGAATAGCTCATGCGAGCCGCTCGGTCCATTGGCAGGTGCCGGCTGATGCGCACTGGAATGAGAAGCCCCGCCCGGCGGACCGGACGGGGTTTGGCGGAGGGTCTACTCGCCGCTCTTGCGGGGCCGCGACCAGAGCAAGGTGTAGCCCTCGCCGCCTTCATCATCGAACAGGTTGGCGTAGATCGGCGCGTTGAACGAGGGGTCATCGAGCTTGAGCGAGAGGTAATCGCGGCCCTCTTCGGAGCGCTTCGACCAAGCTGCGCCGATCTCCGCTCGGCCCACGTAGATGCGGTGGCTGGGAGCGTTGTCGTTGGAGCGGTTGGTCTCGGCGACGATACGGACGCCCCTGGCTTGCAGGCTCAGGGTGACGATCTCGCCCTGGAAATCGTTGCCGACCTTCTTGAAGGAACCGATGTTAGCCATGTCACTTCTCCTGTTGTGTTTCGAGCCCGCGACCACCGCGGCCTCGATGGCGATCTAAAGGCCGAGGACGATCGGCGACGCACCCGCTTCAGGGCCGGAGCGCAGCGGAGGACGCCGTTGTGGCGACTTTCTTGTCTCGCGAGGAATGGGCGAAGCGCAGGGGAAGAAAGTCGCAGCAACGGCGTTGCGGCTCAGACGATCGAGGCGCAGCCGGTCTTCGGCCAGATCAAGCCATCAAAGAGGCCACGTGCGTCCGCGTGCTGAACCGCAATCTTCGGAGAAGATTTGGCGAATCTCGGTTCTGCTGAACAAGGGGTTGGTACGGTTCGGCGGAGAAAGAGAAACAATCTGCCGCAAAGGGCGGCATCGTCCCGGAACGAATGATCGAACGGAGCGCGCCGCTCCACCGCAGCTATGTGGGCCAGACAGAGACCGGTACGGCTTGCTTAAGCGCCCGAGGAGGGAACGCGGTTACTTCTCGCTCAAGCTCGACGATCCCTCATTCAACGTGACGCCCTGTGCCGTCTTGCTCGGCCGATGACCGCGACGAAGCCTCACCGCTCGTGCGCGGCGGCTGTGAGAACTGGTTCAGGCGCATTCACCACCGCCCCGGCCGACCCCGACGGGAGGGTCCCCGCAAAAACGGCCAAGCGTGTCCATGCTGTGCCGCCGATGCAAACCGCTCCTAGGCATGCGAACGCCTCGCGCCAAGCCAATGAAGGCACCCCGATCTGCGATAGGGCAAAAATCACCTGATAGCCGGCGATCGCTGCGGGGACCGTGAATACGGTTGCGATCGCGACGCGCAAGGTCAAAGACCGACTAACGGCGACGGCGACCTGACCAGCGGCAAGCGTCAGCGCGCCAGAAGAAATTCCGATAAGCAGTGCGCCGAAGACGCCCGTACCATCACGAAATGCCAACATCCCGACACTGAGTGCGACGAAGAACGGTAGCGCATACACCGCGAGCGCAAAGATGGCCCAGCAGAACAAGCCAATGCCGAGTCTGTTGAGAACAAGCCCAAGCGCGAGCATGGTGGTGGCTCCATGTGCATGGATCTATCAATCGCGCCTTCCACCACCACCACGGCGCAGTTTGGATGTAAAAATGAAACGAGGCGGAGTTGCGGCGAGCAACTCCACCTTGGCGTCTTCGAGGCGACACGGCGCTCATGCGCCGCCGAACTTCCAGACGGGAATGCCGAGCCGCTTCGCCTTATCGGCGAGATTGTCCTGAATTCCCGTGCCCGGGAAATGCATGACGCCGATCGGCAGGAGTTCGAGCATCGCATCGTTGCGCTTGAACGGCGCCGCCTTGGCGTGTTTCGTCCAATCGGGCTTGAAGGCGATCTGCGGTACTTTGCGGTTGGTCGCCCATTTGGAGGCGATCATTTCGGCGCCTTTCGGCGACCCGCCATGGAGGAGGACCAGGTCGGGGTGCTTGGCGTGAACCTTGTCGAGGCGGCCCCAGATGAGGTTGTGGTCGTTGAAGTCGAGCCCACCGGTGAGTGCGATTTTCGGTCCAGCTGGCAACATGACCTCGGTCTCGGAACGACGCTTGGCGGCGATGAAGTCGCGGGAGTCGATCATTGCTGCGGTGAGCGTTCGGTGATTGACCAATGATCCCGATCGTGGGCGCCAGGCCGAACCGGTGTGGACCTCAAATTGTTCGATGGCCTGGTCGCGGAAGAGCTCCAGGCAGTTGCGGCGCTCGATCAGCGTGATGCCTTCGGCCGTTAGGCGCTCGAGTTCGACCGATCGGACTTCCGAGCCGTTCTGCTCGCGCTGGCTCTTGTGCTGCGCCTGCTCGTTGTCATCGAGTTGCCGTTCGATGCGTTCGACGGCCCTATGGAACAGGTTGACCGTCGACCAGAGCAGATCGTCAAGGTCCGGCTCAAGCCGCGTGTCGTTCAAGGTCGCAACAAGGGCGTCAAAGATATCCGCGACGGCGACGGCGATCATCTTGCCTTCCGGTAGCGGTCTCGGATCGGGCTGGTCGTCGAAGGGACGATAGCCGAAGAGCTGTAATTGGGTGAGCATGTGGTCGGTCGGAGACGAGGCGTGCTGCGGTTCGATGCCGTCATGGTCGGTCATGGGAAGAGGTCCTTTGCCGGATCGGCCGCGACCATCGCGGCCTTCGTGGCGATCCTCTGACGGCGGGCGGGCCGGGCCAGAACCCGACAGGGCCGAAGCGGCAGCGGAGGATGGCAGAGGCCGGCTATTTTGCTTCGCGATGCAAAGCGCGCGGCCAACTGCATGATGTGTCTTCAAATCGCTGGCGCGCGGCGGAAAATAGCCGGACGTTAGCCATTGCCGGCCCGGGCCGGCTGCCGTCCGATCGCCGCCTAGAAGGCCGAGGTCGCGTCCTCTTCCGGTATTGGCCTCGCCTATGACCGGCCCATCAACGTCGATCAAAGACCGGGAGCTATTCCGCGGCCACCGTCGACGAATGCAGGAAGCGAACGACATCCTCTGGCACAAGCTGAAACCGCAGCGCTGCTCGGAGGGCTTCGAGACCGAAGACATGCAGATCTTCGTTGAAGTCGCCCAGCTGGGGCGACAGCACGACCACTTCAATGCCGGCGTTTGCTGCCCGCTGGCTGAGAATTGCCAGCACCGCATCACCGGCGGCATCGGCATCGCGCGCAATGTAGAACCGGCGCAGGCTAGACGGCAGCGTCATGGCGGAGAGGTGATTAGCCGAAAGCGCTGCCGCCATCGGCATAGTCGGCAGCACGTAGCGCAGCGACAGCATAGTTTCGATACCCTCGCCGGCAGCGAGCACGTCATCCACCACGCCGAACCGAACGGCGTTGCCGAGCAGATCGCCCATCGCGCGTCGTGGGGTATCGATCGGAGCCTTGCCGAGCCGAACGCGATCAAAGCCGTCCGGATCGAGCCAGGTCCGGTGCACGCCGGTGATCCGACCATCGAGATCCGTGACGCCGGCAATCATTGCCGGCCAGGTTTCGGTCGGCAGATGGTCGTCCGGCCGATAGTAGCAGCGTGGATGGAAGCGCAGACTGCCGCCATGGTGGATGCGGGTTATGCCGCGGCGCTGCAAGTACGTTTCAGCCAGTGTCCCCTCGATCGGGCTGGATATCGCAAAGAGCCGACGGGCAGCTTGCCGCGATCTGGGCGGTACGACCGAGGGAATAGGTCTTGGGGCGGGTTTCTGCTCAGAACGAGGCAGGTTCAAAAAGCGCCTCGCCTCCTCGGCGACCTCACGAAAGTCTCGCAAAGCCAGAGTTTCGCGGATGATGTCGAGCAGATCACCATGCGCGCCGGTTGCGGCATCGGCCCACTTGCCCGCCGCTCCCTTCGGCGATTCCTGGAGCCGTACAAATAGTGAGCGGCCCGGGTTGTTGTGGACGTCGCCGACCACCCAATACCGCCCCGCCCGCTTGCCATTGGAGAGATAGTGTCGGCATACCGCCTCCGCCTCGCGCGCGAGGCTGCGTGCCAGTTCGCAAGGTTGGCGGGACATCAGGCCGCCTCCTGCCAGCTGGCACCTTCGACTGGATACCGGTCGAGTATCTTCGACAGCATCTCTATGCCGCTTGCGTCCATCCGCACGAGCATCCGGAGTTTACAAAAGGTGATCTCTCCAAAGAGGCCGTGGCCTCGCAAGCTCTTGCGCATCTTGGAATTGGATCCCGACACTTCGATGCGCTTTCCACGGGGCACTCCGACATCGGCCGACGTGATTTTTTGGACAGCTTTTGGCATGCGATGCTCCACGACGGGCAGCCGGGAGCCTCTCTCTCGGCCTCCCACCCGTCACGGAAACAACCCTGCCCCCTCTTACTCTTGTGCCGGTGCCCACCGAGCAGAACCTCACGCCGCCTGCTGGTCCTCCGTCGGCATGTCGCCGACGGGTTCTGGGAGAAAGCCAAGCAGATAATCGGCAACCTTGCTGGCCTTGGAAGCAGCCCGGATAATTGCACGATTGTCCTCGCGCAAGACTTCAAGCCAAGAGCCGATATAGTCGGCATGCCGCACCGTCGGCACGATGCCGAGCGAGGCGCAACTGAACGCAGACGAGATTTCCGCAACCAGCTCCTCGAAGGCATACTTCCTAGTACCGTAGTTGCCTGACAGGTCACGGTTCAGACGCGACGGATGACCGCTGGCATGCGCCAGCTCGTGGAGGGCCGTTCGATGCCAATTGATTGGTTCAAAATAGGCCTGCGGAGGCGGCACCTGCACGTAATCTTCCGTCGGCATATAGAAGGCACGGTTGCCGCCGATGCGGAAGTCGATGCCGGTCGCCTTGATCAGGTATTCGACCTGCGGCTCGATCAGGGCCGGCGGCGGGGGCGGCGCCGTTGTCGCGATCTCTGGAGGCAAGCCGCCGCATTGATCACAGTTGAAGACCGTAAAGTGCTTGAGGAACGGTATGGCCTGCGCTTCCTCGCCGGTCTCATGTGCGCGGCGTTTTTCGCCGGCTGGCACGAAGCGGTCGGCATAGACGACGGTCGTGCCGCGCTCGCCCTTGCGGACGTGACCACCGAGCGACAGCGCCTGGCGGAAGGTAAGCCAGCTCTGGCTTTTAAATCCGTGTTCGGTCGCGGCACCCCATAGAACTAGAATGTTTATGCCGCTGTATTGGCGGCCGGACGCCGCACTCTTCGGCAAAGCCAAAGCCGCCTTCGCCGCCGCGGTGCCCCAAGGCTGCACCCACGGCACTCGGCCAGCCTCCAACTCGGCAATGATCTTGTTGGTGATGTCGTCATAAAGGTTGGCCCGGTCCTGACCGATGCGCGCGTTAGGATAATGTCTGGACATCGCGGGTCTCCGCGACGGGGACCGCGAGCCTCTCTCGCAGCCTGTAACCCGTCATGGCAAAACCCGGCCGATACTCTGACTCTCTCCTCCTACTTGAAGGAATGCGAAATCTGTAGCGCAGCCCGCCTTCCATCGGATCTTCATGGGAATTGAGTGGAGCTACCGGGGCCGCAGGCCCCACGAGGCGTGCGCCAGGGCGTATCGCCCTATGGAAAATGGCACCCGGAGAGCGTGAGCATAGCGACCCGAAGGGGCACGCGGGTCCGAGTGCAGCGACGAGACCGGTTCAATAGCGGCACCCGGGAACGGGGCAGTGATAGCGGGCGCCGCAAGGCGAGCCCCTTTTCCGAGTGCCCCCGGCGAGGAGCTCCGCTATTCCTGCGCGAGGGATCGAAGCCGGATGGCCGAGACGCAGCGCGGCTCGGTTCACAAGAGCCCGTTGCGGCGCAGCCGCACGCGCGCAAGCGGGAGAACTCGCCAGGGCTTGACCAGAGGACCTCGTTTCGTCGCTTGAATTCGTCCGCGCGCAGAAAAGTCTCTTAGTCCCTATTTACCGATCCCGGCGCAGTTCGGGTTGCATTCCGCCTTGCATCGTCCATCCGGCTCAAGCGCATCACGAGAGGCCTGCAGCTCACGGATATCTGCAACTATTCAGTCCCTATACATGAGCAATAATTGAACCACTCGAGCAATGGACGGCCAACAGTACTCAGCCCCCCGCGATCATAGCCTGCTGTGTTCAACCCGCACGTTCAAATTCCGACGCTCGAAAGCGATCCGAAGGCTTCGATACAAGCCTCCCATCGGACCTGTCGGATAGACTATTGATCCATCATCCAAAGCAGTTGCCTGCCTGCTACCGGCCCCTGCCAACGGAGCGCCGCAACTGTTCCCCTTTTCTTTCGCGAGCGACATTGGCGTTCTTGGAGAACTACACACCGAAGGCTTCCTTTTCGCGCGCCAATCCAACCTTTTCCCGCCCGGCCGCGCTTCGCAGTAGAGGTGCAAACTCTTTGGCGGTAACACTCCGCTTAATCCGCGATCCGAACTCTCGCTCCCCGACCAGGGGCGAAGAGCAATCTGGATCGAGCAGATCGCGCCCCGTTCGTCAGTGAAATCAGCACATGTTACACCACGGGCATTCAGCAGTGAGATCAAACCGCTTAGTCTCGCCGCGCACCGCACTACCTGCCCGCTACCCTCTCGCCGGAACCTGGCCCACGATGATGAGAGCGGACATGGCCGCCGCCTACCTTGACTTTGGAGACACAAGCGAACTCATGCGCGCGATCAGCCGAGGAGACGCCCCCCCGCCAATCGGCTTTCGCGTAACAGGGCGCCTGCGCCAGCCAGTTTGGTCGAAGGCGACTATGGATCACTTCGCAGCGTCGATCGGAAAAAGCGATCTTAAGCAGGCGGAGGATCTTTTATGCCTGGTGTGATATCGCTTGAAAAGGCACCGCATCTGCCCCGTTATTGTCGCCGCAAAATATTGGCGAAGAATAGAATAGCCTACTATTTTGAACCCCCAACCTGGGCTCGTCGACAGGGCTGCGATTTAAACCCTGAAGCTCTCGGCTGCGATTACGCAAGTGCCGTCGAGCGGGTAGAGAAGGTCCTCCTGCCGGCGTTCGACAGTTGGCACTCACGGGGTCTAAGCGACATCATGCCGGCGACTATCGAACCCGGCACGTTCGATTGGCTCGTCGGCGTCTTTCAAGCTCACCAGAAGTGGACAGAAATCGAAAGCGCTACACAGCGGCACTACACAAAAAGCCTCGCACTGTTCGCCAATCACGAGCTGAAAGATGGAAGTCGCGTTGGGTCTAAACAGTTGTCCGATTTCACCAAAGCGTTCGTCGACGCAGTTTATCGAAAATTATTGTTTGTGACGAAAATCAATAACAGTGGAGAGGTCGTCGTTCGCGAGCGCCGTCGCTATGTAAATATGGCTATGGCGTCCTGCCGCCGGGCTTGGTTCGTTGGTCAGCGTGCTCAAGAAAGGATTGTACCGGCGACCAATCCGTTTTCCCGGATGGGATTAAAATCTCATCCGCCCGGGCGGCCGATAGAGCCCACACCGACCGCAACTTGGGATGAACTCGTCGCCTTCAGAGCTGCCGCGAGAAGACTTGATTACCGCTCGATCGCAACAGCTGCTCTACTATCGTGGGAGTGGCTGCAACGAGAGCAGCACGTCTTTGGCGCCTTCGACATTTCGCACTATCGCCCCAGCGAGCGGCCAAACAGCGTCAGAATCGTGCATCCGAAGAATGGAGAGGAGGCCTGGTGGCCCCTAACGGACGAAACTGGCGCCCCTCTCTTCCCTGAACTTATGGAGGAACTTGACGAGATCAAAAGGACCGGCCTCTCCGGCCTGGTATTCCGGCGCGACCATGCGCATCGTCAGTCGGCAATCCCGCTACCATGGATTACCCCGCGCAAGGATCTTCGCTATCTACGTAGTGTGGTAAAAACCATTATCACAGAGGCTGGCCTACGTCAGGAGCTTTCTTTTCGGTCCTTCCGACACGGAGGATTTACTGAAGGCGCCGACAGCGATCTCACGGATGCAGAGTTGCGCGCCGCTGGCCGTCATAGATCAAGTCGCCAACTGCCAACCTACGCCAAGCGTACTGGCAGGCAGTTGATCATTGCCACAAAAAAGCGTCGCGAGGAGCGGACAAGATCTCTGCTTATTCGGCTAAACGCCAATCTCTCCTCGGAATAAAGGCGCGTCGATCGACGGCAGCGCCCACGAATGCGCTGAAAGGATCGCCTATTTTCCCGTCCACACCGGCTTGCGCTTCTCGCTGAACGCTTTCAGCCCTTCCTTGGCGTCCTCGGTCATCGCGAGCAGCGCGATCTGGCTTTCGGTGTAGGCGATGCTCTCGTCGAACGACATCGAGGCGATGGCACGCATCGCGTATTTGCCGCGCCGGATCGCGGTCGGGGATTTATCGACGATTCGACCGATCAGCCAGTCGACCTTGGCATCCAGTTCGGCCGCGGGCACGATGTAATTGAGCAAGCCCGCTGCCAGCGCCGCTTTCGCGTCGAACGGCTCGCCGGTCAGCGCCCATTCGTTGACGAGGCGCGGCGGGGCGATGGACTGCAACAGGCTCAACACCTGCATCGGGAACACGCCGACCTTGACTTCCGGCAGACCGAAGATGACGTGATCGGCGGCGACGGCCATGTCGGTCATGCAGAGCAGGCCCATGCCGCCGGCCATGCAAACCCCGCCAACGCGCGCAATCGCGGGCTTGGTCGCGTTCTGCGACAAGCGCAACAGATCGGCATAGTCGACATTCGGCTTCGAATGATCCATCGCGAAAGCCGCGCCGGAGTTCTGCAGGTCCGCACCGGCGCAGAACGCCTTGTCGCTCGCGCCCGTCAGCACGATGACACGGACGTCCTTGTCGTCATGCGCGTCGCGATAGCCGCGCGCGATGCCGGCGATGACCTCGCCATTCAGCGCGTTTCGTTTCTCGGGACGGTTGATGGTGATCCAGAGCGCCTGGCCGCGCTTCTCGGTGATCACGGCTGTGGTGTCGGTCATGGTACGCTCGCTTCCTTGGGCTCCCGTTTAGCGGCCCATTTGCGGCAGCTCGGGCCGAAGGTGCAAGGGCAATCTGCGGTACGGCGCCGCTTTAGCGCCTCGACACAAACTTGAAAGGCGATCGAAGCGCAGGCTCAGGCCGCGACCGCTTTCCTGATCCAGACCTTGTTGTCGTGGAATGCGGCGCCGCCAATCGGCGCAATGGTGTCCGCGCCCGTCAGCATGTTGATGCCGCGGTCACCGATATGGTTCTTGTTGGGATGAACGGACTCCGCGATCAGCACGCCGCGGCGCACGCCCTCGAACAGCGTGGCGATCAGCGTGGTCTCGCCGCGGGTGTTGCCGAGCGTCACGGCATCGCCATGGGCGATGTCGAGCGCGGCCGCATCCAGGGGATGGATCATCACGCTCGCCTTGCCCTCACGCGCTTGGGAGGACGGCGTCTCGTTGAACGTGGTGTTGAGGAAGCTGCGCGACGGGCTCGTGGCAAGCCGGAACGGATGGGCCTGGTCGGAATGCTCGATCACCGCCCAATGGTCGGGTAGCGACGGCATCTTGTCGAAGTCACCCATCGTCTGGCCGAACGGCGGATGCGCCCAATCGGCCTTGAAATGGAATTTCCTGTCGGCATGGGCGAAGCCGTCGAGATAATGCGACGTGCGGAAGTCCGGCTGCAGGTCGCGCCAGAGGTCGGCTTCGAGACCGGCAATGTCGCCGTGGTCGCTGAGCTTCAGCGTCGCGTCGATCAATTCACGCGGCGTCAGCTCAAATCCCGGATGCCTGGCGCCAAGCCGCGGCGCCAGCGCCTGCAGGACCTCGTGGTTGGAGCGGCATTCGCCGGGCGGGTCGATCAGCTTCGGCCCGACCGAGATGTGCTGGTGGCCGCCGCCGTAATAGAGATCGTCATGTTCCATGAACATCGTCGCCGGCAGCACGATGTCGGCCATCTCGGCGGTCTCGGTCATGAACTGCTCGTGCACCGCGACGAACAGATCCTCGCGCGCAAAACCCTGCGCTACCAGCGCCTGCTCCGGCGCCACCGTCATCGGGTTGGTATTCTGGATCAGCAGCGCCTTGACCGGGCCTTTGCCGTGCAGGGCTTTCGAATCGCCGGTGAGGATGCGGCCGATCTGCGACTGGTCGAGCGCGCGGATAGTTGGGTCGATGGCGTCGTGGCCTTCGATGATGGATTCGTCGAAGTGCCACAGCGCGTAATTGTTGAAGAAGGCGCCGCCGCCTTCATATTGCCAGGCGCCGGTCACGGCGGGAATGCAGTTCGCGGCATGCATCTGCGCCGCGCCGTTGCGCGAGCGGGTGAAGCCGTAGCCGAGCCGGAAGAAGGTCCGCTTGGTCTCGCCGACCAATCTGGCAAAAGCCTCGATCTCCGCCACCGGCACGCCTGAGATCGCGGATGCCCATTCGGGCGTGCGCGTCTTCAGATGCGCCTCGAGCTCGCCAGGGCAATCGGTGTACTTGTCCATATAGGCGCGGTCGGCATAGCCGTCGCGGAACAGGACGTGCATGACGCCGCAGGCGAACGCGCCGTCGGTGCCGGGCCGCAGGATGATCTTGATATCCGCCTGCTTCATGGTCTCGTTGTTGTAGATGTCGACGGCCGCGATCTTGGCGCCGCGCTCCTTGCGCGCACGGGCGGCGTGCGTCATCACGTTGACCTGGGTGTTGACGGGGTTGGTGCCCCAGATCACCACGAGATCGGACAGCGCCATCTCGCGCGGATCGACGCCGGCGATCTTGCCGGTGCCGATCGCGAACCCGATGCGCCCGACATTGGCGCAGATGGTCTGATAGAACCGCGAATATTTCTTCACATGCGTGAGGCGGTTGAGGCCGTCGCGCATCACCAGCCCCATCGTGCCGGCGTAATAATAGGGCCAGATTGACTCCGCGCCGAATTCGCGCTCGGCTTGGTTGAAGCGATCCGCAATCTCGTCCAGCGCCTCGTCCCAGCTGATCCGCGCGAATTGGCCGGAGCCCTTCGCACCCGTGCGGCGCAGCGGATACATCAGCCTTTCAGGATGATGGATGCGCTCGGCATAACGGGCGACCTTGGCGCAAACCACGCCGGCCGTATAGGTCTGCTTTTTCGAACCGCGGACACGGCCGATGCTGCGTCCCTCGACCACCTCGATATCGAGCGCACAGGCCGACGGGCAATCATGCGGACAGGTCGAATGGCGGATTTCGATCTTGGCGTGCTGGTTCATGTCCAATTTGGTAACACCAAAATACCTGTCAGCCGAGGGTATTTATCCGGCAAGGCCCATGCGATTTGCTCAAACCATGCGCCGCCGGTTCCTGCCGCGACCGCGAAAAGCCGCGCCGCCACACCGAAAACTGCGGGATATTCCAGGCACGATCGGCTTTGTGAGGCGTCGACAGTCCGCCTCCCCTGCCGCTACAGTGCCGGCCAACAAGAACGACATCAGGGAGGTGGGTGTGACGGCCCGACAATTCATGCTGGCGCTGGCCGCCGGCCTGCTCAGCGCATGCTCCGCAGCCCCGTCCCTGGCGCAAGACTATCCCAACCATGCGGTCCGGATCGTCGTGCCCTTCGGCGCCGGTGGGCCGGCCGATGTCGCGGCCCGGCAGATCGGCAATGCGCTCCAGGAGAGTTTTGGCCAGCCCTTCGTGATCGAGAACCGCACCGGGGCGGGTGGCGTCATCGGCACGGTCGAAGCGGCGAAGTCGCCCGCCGACGGCTACACGCTGTTGATGATGTCCAACACCCAGACCGCGAACGAATCCCTGCTGACGCCGGATAAGCGCAAATACGAGTTGATGCGCGACCTCGCGCCGATCGCACCGGTCAACTCTTCCGATCTCGTCATCGTGGTGAACCCGCAAGTCGCAGCGAAGACGCTGCAGGAGTTCGTCGCGCTCGCCAAGTCGCAGCCGGGCAGATTGAACTACGCCTCCTCCGGCCAGGGCACGCCCTATCACATGGCCGGCGAGCTGTTCAAAGCCATGGCCGGCATCGACCTCGTCCACGTGCCCTATCGCAACAGTGGCGAGGCACGCAGCGGCGTGATCGGCGGGCAGGTGCAGATGATGATCGACGCCGTGCCGGCGATGGCGCCGAACATCGGCGAGAACCAGGTCCGCGCGCTCGCGACCACCGGCAAGCAACGCTCAGCGGTGCTACAGAGCGTGCCGACCGCGATCGAGGCGGGGGTCGCAGGCTACGAAGCCACGATCTGGCTCGGCCTGATGGCGCCGGCCGGCACGCCGAAACCTGTGATCGACAAGCTCAATGCCGCCGTGAACGCAATGGTGAAGCGGCCCGATATCGTCAAGCTCTGGACTGCGCAGGGCGCGGTGCCCATGTCCATGACGCCGGAGGAATTCGACAAGTTCCTGCGCGGCGACATCGAGAAATGGGCCGACGTGGTCAAGAAGTTCGACAAATCGTGAGGCCGTAGAGCGACAATGCCGACCATTCAATTCCAGCTCAACGGCACGGCGGCGGGCGTGGATACCGATCCGGATCAATCGCTGCTCGATGTGCTGCGCGGCCGGCTCGGCATCACAAGTCCGCATTTCGGCTGCGGCGCCGGAGAGTGCGGCGCCTGCTATGTCATAGTCGACGACCACGCGATGGCGTCCTGCGACATGCCGATGTGGTCGGTCGCGGACAAGGAGGTCGTCACGGTGGAAGGCCTCGGCACGGCGGAGCAACCGCATCCGCTGCAACGCGCCTTTATCTCCGAGCAGGCGATGCAATGCGGCTATTGCGTCTCGGGAATCCTGATCAGCGCGGCGGCGCTGCTGAAGCGCAATCCGTTGCCGACGGAGGCGGAGGTGAAAACCGCGCTTGATCGCAATCTGTGCCGCTGCGGATCGCACAACCGCATGGTCCGGGCCGTGTTGCGGGCGGCCGCGGAGATGGCGGGATCATGAGTGCGCCGTCCCCTGCCCCGACACTGCCGGTCAGCCTTGCGGCCAATCCCAAGCTGTCATCCTGGGTGAAGCTCATCGGCGAAGGCCGTGTGGCGATCTCGCCCGGCAAGGTCGAGATCGGCCAGGGCATCGTCACGGCCCTGGCGCAGATCGCAGCCGACGAGCTCGACGTCGATATTGACCGCATCGAGATGATCCGCGCCTCCACGGCGGCAAGCCCGAACGAAGGCGTCACCTCGGGGAGCCTTTCGGTCCAGCAATCCGGCCGCGCGCTGCGCCACGCCTGTGCCGAGGTGCGCCAGCGCTTCCTCACCGCGGCATCGGAACGTCTCGGCGTCGATGCATCGCTGCTCGAGATCGATGACGGCACGATCTCGGGCCCCGGCAATGTCAGGACCAGCTATTGGGAGTTGGCTGGTGACGTCTCGCTCGACCACGGCGCCAATGCGGGCGCGACGGCGAAGATGGTCGCCAAGCGCACTGTGGCTGGACATTCGGTCCAGCGGGTCGACATTCCCGACAAGGTGTTCGCACGGCCGCGCTTTATCCATGACTGTCCGCTGCCGGACTTGCTGCACGGACGCGTGCTGCGGCCGGACATCTCGAGCGCCAGGCTGATCGCGCTCGACGAGACCGCTACGCGAGCCGTTCCCGGCCTCGTCGCGATCGTCCGCGATGGCGGCTTTTCCGGCGTGGTTGCCGACAGCGAGGTAGCGGCGGAAACCGCGCTGAAAGCCTTGCGCAAGGGGGCGACATGGTCGGCCGGTGAGCCCCTACCGGATGAAGCTGATCTCGCCGGATTCCTGAAGAGCCAGCCGGTCGAGACTGATGTCATCGACACCAGGACCACGGCGGCAACGATAAAGAAGGCTGCTCGCACCCTCCGCCGGCAATACATCCGTCCCTACATCGCGCATGCCTCGATCGCGCCATCGTGTGCGATGGCCCGATGGAACGGCGATCGCGTTCACGTGTGGACGCACAGCCAGGGCGTCTACCTGCTGCGCACCGATCTGGCGATCGTGCTCAAGCTGCCAGCCGAGAACATCGTCGTCGAGCATATGGAAGGCGCGGGCTGCTACGGACACAATGCCGCCGACGACGTCGCGCTCGATGCCGTGCTGCTGGCGAAAGGGGCCGGCGGCCGTCCGGTGCGGGTGCAATGGTCGCGCCACGACGAGATGTCTCACGCGCCGTTCGGCGCGGCGATGGCGATCGAGATCGAGGCCGATCTCGATGTGGACAACGAGATCGTCGGTTGGCGCCATGCGATCTGGAGCAACGGCCACGCGGCGCGGCCGGGGCGCGCGGCGCAGCCCGCGCTGCTTGCCGCAACCGAGATTACGAACCCCTACCCGCGCATGGTCTCGACCAATCCGCCCGCAGCCAATGGCGGCGGCGGCGACCGCAACTCCGTTCCGCTCTACGACCTCAAGGCCTGGACGATCACGAGCCACCGGCTGCTGACCATGCCGGTGCGGACCTCGGCGCTGCGAACGCTCGGTGGACAAGGCAATGTGTTCGCCATCGAGTCCTTGCTCGACGAGATCGCAGCCCTTCGCGGCGAAGACCCGATCGCGTTCCGCCTGCGTCATCTGCGCGACGAGCGCGCAAAGGACGTCATCCGGGCCGCGGCACGACGCGCGCAGTGGAAACAGCAAAAGAAGTCCGGCATCGGTCATGGCGTCGGTTTCGCCCGCTACAAGAACACGGGGGCCTATTGCGCCGCGATTGCGGAGATCGAAGGCACTGACGACATCCGCGTCAAGCGGCTGACGCTGGCGGTCGACGTCGGCGAGGCCATCAACCCGGACGGGGTCATTAACCAGATCGAGGGCGGCGCGATCCAGGCGACGAGCTGGGTGCTGAAGGAACGTGTCCGCTTCGACCGCACGCGCATCACATCGACGTCCTGGACCGACTATCCGATCCTCACCTTCATCGAGGTGCCAATGGTGGATGTCGAGATCGTCCAGCGGGCGGAGATCGAGCCGGTCGGCGCCGGCGAGGCCGCCCACGGCCCGGTGACGGCAGCGATCGCCAACGCCGTCTACGATTGCCTCGGCGTGCGCGTGCGCGACCTGCCGATCACCCGCGACAAGATCATTGCAGCCATGGAGCTGGCATCGTGACGACAGTGAGCATTTTGAGCGGAGGCGCGGCGCAAGGCCTGGTGCGCGGCCTCAGCGATCCCTTCAAGACGCAGACCGGCTTCGGCATTGACGGTGAGTTCGGCGCCGTCGGCATCATGGCGGACAAGCTGCGCGCGGGGACGGCGGCCGATCTGGTGATCCTGACGCAGGCGCTGCTTGCAAGGCTTGCCGAAGAGACGCTCGTCATCCCCTCCTCGATCTCTGATGTCGGGCGGGTCGAGACCGCGCTGGCGGTCCGGAGCCGCGATCCCAAGGTGACCGTGAAGACTGAGGCTGATTTGCGCGAGGTGCTGCGCAGTGCCGACGCGATCTACGTCCCGGACACGAAAGCCTCGACGGCGGGACAGCACGTTGCAAAGGTGCTGGATCAGCTCGGCATCGCCTATGAGGTCGCTTCGCGCCTCAAGATCTTCCCCAATGGCGCGACGGCGATGCGGGAGCTTGCTGCGTCCACCGCCGCGCATCCGATCGGCTGCACGCAGGCGACTGAGATCATCGCGACGGAGGGCATCGCGCTGTCAGGAGCGCTGCCGCCGGGCTGCGAGCTCGTGACGATGTATACGGCCGGCGTGACCACGCGGGCCGCACATCCGCAAGAAGCGGCCGCGCTGATCGCCCTGCTGACCGGCGCAGACCGCAGGGATCTGCGCCAGCGCGCCGGCTTTACCGGCTAGATAGCCGCTTTATTTGTGCAACTGGGTGAGACCCGTCGGCGGACCGTCGACGGCGGTCCAGCCGCCATCGACGAACAGCGTACTGCCGCTGACATAGCTCGCGGCGTCCGAGGCGAGATAAGCGACGGCTGTCGCGACCTCGTCGGCGCTGCTCCAGCGGTTGAACACGGTGTGGCCAGCGTAGAGATTGTAGATGTCGGGACGCTGCTTGAACGGGCCGGTCAGCGCGGTCTCGGCGATGCTCGGCGCGATCGCGTTGACGCGCACGCCGGCGCGTCCGACCTCGGACGCAAAGCCCTTCACCAGCAGGCCGATCGCCGCCTTGGTCGAGCCGTAGACGCCGAGGCCCGGCTCGATGGTCACCGCCCGCACCGAAGAGCAGGCGATGATGCTGCCGCCCTTCTGCTCGACCATGATGCGGCCGAAGGCCTGGAAGAACCAGACCGTGCCCTTGATGTTGAGGTTGAGGACGCGGTCGAGATCCTCCTCGGTGTAGTCGAGGATGGTCTTGCGGATGTTGAGCCCGGGCGTCGTCACCGCGATGTCGAGCCGCGAAAATTTCTGCATCACGGTCTTGGCCAGCGCATTGACATCCGCAGCGCTCGCGGCGTCGCACCCAGCCGCCTCGGCCCAGCCGCCCTTGTCACGAATCCCGGCGGCGGTCGCTTCGGCGGCGTCAAGCGCACGATCGGCGCAGATGACCCGGGCGCCGAGCCCGGCCAGCGCCTCGGCCGACGACTTGCCGATGCCCGAGGCAGCGCCCAGCACCACGGCGGTCTTGCCGGTGAGATCGAAGAGCTTGCGATAGTCCGTCACGGATAGATTCTCCCTGTGTTGCGGCTAGCCCTTGTAGCCCATCAGCAAGCGGGGCAGCCACAGCGAGAAGGCGGGGACGTAGGTCACGAACATCAGAGCTGCGATCAGCGCGGCGTAGAACGGCAGAATCGTGCGCATCACCGCGCCCACCGAGATGCCGCCGATGGCGCAGCCTACGAACTGCGTCGTTCCGACCGGCGGGGTGTTCAGCCCGAGCGCGCAGTTGATCAGCATCAGCATGCCGAACTGCACCGGGTCCATGCCCGCCTTCATCGCGATCGGCAGGAAGATGGGCGTGCAGATCAGGATGGTCGCTGCCATGTCCATGAACGTGCCGAGCACGAACAGGATGACGTTGATGAGCAGGAAGATGACCCAGGGCTGGGTCGAGACCCTGCTCATCATCTCGCCGGCGAAGTCGGCGACCTCGTAAAGTCCCATCAGATACTGGAACATGGTAGAGACGCCGATCAGCAGCAGCACCACGCCCGTGGTCTTCACCGCCTTGGCCGCCGCGCGCAGGAAGTTCGGCAAGGTCATGGTGCGATAGATGAAGAACGTCAGCAGGATCGTATAGGTGACCGCGACGGCCGCGGATTCGGTTGCCGTGAACACGCCGGACAGGATGCCCGCCAGGATGATGCCGACGATCAGAAGGCCGGGCAGAGCAGCGGCGAACGAACGAAAAACCGCGGGCCAGCCCGGGAACTTGCCGGCCGGATAGCCGCGCTTCACCGCGACCGCGTAAGCGGCGACCAGCATGCACACCATCAGCACCAGCGCCGGTAGCAGACCGGCGGCGATCAGCGCGCCGATCGAGACCTTGCCGCCGGCGGCGAGCGCATAGATGATCATGTTGTGACTGGTCGGCATCAGTGCTCCGACCAGCGACGCATGGGTGGTGACGTTAACGGCGTAGTCGGTGTCGAAACCTTCCTTCTTCATCATGGGGATCATCACGGCCCCCATCGCCGACACGTCGGCAACAGGCGAGCCGGACACGCCGCCGAACAGCGTGCAGGCGACCACGTTCGACATACCGAGCCCGCCGCGGATGTGTCCGACGAGATTCTTGGCGAGCTGCACGATCTTGTCGGCGACGCCGCCATGCAGCATCAGCTCACCGCTGAAGACGAAAAACGGAATGGCGAGGAAGGAGAAGATGTTCATCCCCGACATCATCTGCTGGAAGATGACCGCGACCGGCAGGCCTTCGTAGAGGATCGTGCAAATCGCCGAGAGGCCGATCGCGAAGGCGACCGGGACGCCGAGGACCAGGAAACCGAAAAAAGTGGCGCCGAGGATGATCAGTTCCATGAGGGGACGACCTCTTCGCCGCGCAGGAGAGCGATAATGTGCTCGATTGAAAAGGAAACGATCAGGACGCCGGAGGCGATCAGCGGCACGTAGCGGATGACTTCGGGTAGCCCGAGATTGGGGATCTTCACGGTTCCGACCGACGCTCCGAGGATCCAGCCGTTATAGGCCATCGCGACGCCGAAGCCGGCGACCAGGATGTGGATGACAAGCTCGATCTTCTCCCGCGCGCGATCCGGCAGCATCACCAGCAAACTATCCATGCCGATATGTCCGGCATCGCGTACGCCGACGGCAGCGCCGATCAACGTGACATACAGGATCAGAACCAACGCAAGGTTCTCCGTCCAGGTCGGGCTGGAATTGAGCACGTAGCGTCCGAACACCTGGTAGAAGACGATGGTGACGATGACGAGCAGCCCAGTCACCGACAGATACATACCCGCCCGAGCGACGGGAGCATTGATCCGGGACAGCAAGCCGTTGGACGGGCGTCCGGCTACGTCCAGTTCGTGGTCTGCGACGTGAGGGTCTGTCATCCAAGTCTCCTTGCAAGTCTCCTTGCGCGCCTCCACTGCGTCGGTCCGGCGTCGCCGGTCGGCAACGCCGGGCCGACGCTATGGCCTTACTTCGTGTCCTGGATACGCTTGACGAGGCTCTTCAGCTTCTCGTCACCCGCGAACTTGTCGTACACGGGCTTCATCGCGTCGACGAATTCCGCCTTGTTGGCGATCGTCACGACTTGAACGCCGGCCGCTTCGACGGTCTTGCGGGACGCCTGCTCACGCTCGTCCCAGAGCTTGCGCATGACGGGAACCGATTCCTTGGCCGCCTTGCGGACCATCGCCTGGTCTTCCTTGCTCAGCGTGTCCCAGACCGTCTTGGACATCACGAGAACTTCGGGCGCCAGGGAGTGCTCGGTGACGTTATAGAACTTGGCGGCCTCGAAATGGCGCGAGGACTCGTAAGACGGCCAGTTGTTCTCGGCGGCGTCCACCAGACCGGTCTTGAGAGCGGTATAGACCTCGCCATACGGCATCGGCGTCGGATTGGCCCCGAGGCTCTGGATCATGCCAACCCAAAGGTCGGATTGCTGGACGCGAATTTTCAGACCCTTGACGTCCGCGAGCGACTTGATCGGTGCCTTGACGGTGTAAATGGACCGGGCGCCGCTGTCGTAATAGGCGAGGCCGATCAGGCCTGCGGGCGCCATGGCCGCCAGGATCTCGTCGCCGATCGGCCCGTCAAGGACGGTACGCATGTGCTGCGTGTCCCGGAAGATGAAGGGCAGGCACAACGCGATGGTTTCCGGCACGAAGTTGTTCAAGGGCGATGCGTTGATCCGCATCATGTCGAGTGCGCCGATCTTGAGCTGCTCGATGGTGTCCTTCTCGGAGCCGAGCGCACCGTTGGGGAACACCTTCACGCCGAGCTTGCCGCCGCTCGCCGCAGCGAGCTGCTTGCCCATGAACTTGACGGCCTCGACGGTCGGATAATCGGCGGGATGGATGTCGGCGGAACGGAAATCGCGTGCGGTCGCCAAGGGGGCTGAGACCGCCAGCAGAGCGGCTGCGATGACGCCGGTAAGTATCTTCATCTGGGCTTCCTCCTGAGTTGATTATGTCGTTGGGCAGATGCTGCGGGCCGCCTTGGGTCGCTCCACTTCCGGGATGAAGTCAAGCGCCATTGTCGTCCCTAGGGCGCGCGGCATTCTCTGTCCAAGCCAAATCCGGCATCGATCAATGCTAGAGTTGCATCGATGGATCAGACCGGCTTTGGGCGGACAACCGGCCCACCGTCCTGTTTTTCCGAAATCATCTGTCCGTCGGGCGCGGGAAGCGTTGATAGGCGTTGCTTGACGCCGCCGGTGCGGCCCCCTCAAGATGCTGCGAAACAAAACGGACCATCCCGAGGAATGCCCATGCCGCGGAAGCTGATCGACATCTCCGTGCCGCTCAGAAACGACGTGACGGCGGATCCGCCGGGCAATCACCCGACGATCCAGTACATCGATCACCAGCAGGGCCTGCCGCGGATGCTTCAGTTCTTCGACGGCCTGACGGCACAGGACCTGCCGGACGGCCAGGGCTGGGCCGTCGAGCAGGTCTCGCTGTCGACCCATAACGGCACGCATCTCGATGCGCCCTGGCACTTCCATCCAACCATGAATCGCGGCGAGCGGTCATGGACGATCGACGAGGTGCCGCTGGAATGGTGCTTTCAGCCCGGCGTGAAGCTCGACTTCCGACATCTGCCCGACGGCTACGTGGCGAGCGCCGACGACGTCGAGAAGGAGTTGAGGCGGATCCGGCATGCGCTGTCGCCGCTGGAGATCGTCGTCGTCAACACCGGCGCCGGCGCCAAGTTCGGCCAAGCCGACTATGTCAGCTCAGGCTGTGGCATGGGCTATGAGGCCACCATGTATCTGCTCGAACGCGGCGTGCGGCTGACCGGCACCGACGGCTGGAGCTGGGACGCGCCGTTCGTCCACACCGCGAAGAGATACGCCGAAACGAAAGATGCCGGCCTGATCTGGGAGGGCCACAAGGCGGGGCGGCACATCGGCTATTGCCATCTCGAGAAGCTGCACAATCTCGACCAGCTGCCTTCGACCGGGTTCACGGTCTCGTGCTTTCCGGTGAAGATCGAGCGGGCCTCCGCAGGCTGGACCCGCGCGGTCGCGATCATCGACAGCTAGCTGTCGAGCCCGCTTTCGGCGAGCTCGCGCAAGGCATCCATGTCGAGCACGACGATGGCGCCGTGCTCAAGGCGAACCCAGTTGCGACCCGCCCAGGCGCGCAATTGCTTGTTGATGCTCTCGCGCGTCATCCCCACCATCTCGCTGATCTCCTGCTGCGTGATGGCGAGCGTGCCGCTGCCGGAGTCAAAGTTGCGCTCTTCGGTGAGGCCGAGCAGCGCGCTCGCAAGCCGGCCCGGCAGATTTTGCAGGATCACCTGCTCGACCTGCTGGCTGGTCCAGCGCAGGCGCGCGCAGAGCAGCTCGATGAACTTCATTGCGAGCGCCGGCTGGCTCTTCACGAACGGCAGGAAGTCCCGGCGATCGATAATGTAGAGCTCGCAATTGGTGTTGGCGGTCGCATCGGCCGACCTGGGGGCGCCGTCGAGCACCGCGATTTCACCGAAGATCTCTCCGGGACCGATCAGATTGAGAATGGCGTTACGGCCGTCGGGCGACGAAGAGGAAATCTTCACCGTCCCCGTGATCACCGCGAACAGATTGTTGCCGGGATCGCCCTTGGCAGCAATCGTCGCGCCGCGCTTCACCGTGGTGTGCTTGGCGTAACGGCAGAGCTGATCCAGCGCCTCCGGCTCCAGATCCGCAAAGATCGGGTGCTTGCGCAGGACCGATAATTTATTCCCCGCCGCTTGTCGGGGGTCGTCGCCGGTCTTGTCCTGAGGCACGCCACTGGGCTCCTAAGACTGCGAGGCACTGGGTCCCTGCGTAGTCAGTGTAGCCCAGTTTTTCAACCGGAAAGCATGCTCTCGATTTGAGGCAAACGCGGCGAAAATGCCGCGGTCAGGCACAAAGCCGGCAGCCAAAGGATGAGCCAATGCGTCCCGGTCGATGCAGAGTTGCAAGCGCCGCTCGCCGCCTTGCGTTGAGGCGCTGCCAATCGTCCCGAGTTCGCGCGGCATAGCCCGCGCGGCGGGCGCCACAAAATGCGACCGTGATCTCAGGCGCTTCGACGCTTGACGTCTGACTTGAGCGCGCCTGCACTGGTTTGCCGGTCTGCCCAGGCCAGTGCCCCGGCGAATGTGACAAAGATTGCCACGACAAAGATGCTCATAAGCAACGCGTCAGCCGGCATGATGCCCTCCCCTGTGGTTTCGGGCATTATTCGGGGGCACGCGGCCGAATGCATTGATCCCGATCAAAATCGAGCCGCGCTGCGTCGGAATCAGGCTGCGGCCAAGGACTCGACCTTCGCCGGATCGAGCAGGCTGATCCCGCCATGAATGATCTCGATCACGCCGTGGCGCTCCAGCTTGGTGAAGGTGCGGCTGACGGTCTCGATGGTCAGGCCGAGGTAGTCGGCGATGTCCTGGCGGCTCATCGGAAGCGGAACCGTGTCCGATGCCCCCTTCAGCGAGACCAGCCGCTCGCGCCAGCCGAGCAGAAAGGCCGCCACCTTTTCGTCCGCCGAACGGCGGCCGAGCAGAACCATGTGATCCCGGGCCTGGTTCAGCTCGCGAATTGCCAGCTCGTTGATCCGCCTGAGGAGGTGCAGCCGGTCCTCGATGAAACGGCCGAAGGGTGCCTTCGCGAACTGGCATACCGTCACCGCGCCGATGGCATCGGCCGAAAAATTGTGCCTGCCCGAAATATTCATCCCCAGGAAATCGCCGGGCAAGGCAAAGCCCACGATCTGCCGGCGGCCGTCGGGCAGCAGCTTGTACAGCCGCATGACGCCCTCGAGGAGATTGTAGAACGAGGTCGTGATGTCCTCCTCGGAGAACACAGTCTCGCCTGAGGCAAAATGCACGCGCCGACCGAGATGCTCGAATTCCCGAAGCTCGACCGCATCCAGCGACGAACAAACCGCTGATGCGCGGACGGCGCAATCGCTGCAGAGCTGCCAGTTCGGCTCAATCGTGACTACGGGCTTCATCGACCGCTCCAAGCGCCGGGTGCCCATCAGGCCCATTCCGTCGCGCGGCTGCATTTTACTGCACTGCGCCAAAGCCGGTTGACCCAGATCAATTTTGGAGGGAATCCCCGCCCTATTCTTCTCCCGGACTTAACCGGGGCCACTTTACATGCTGCAAGGAACGCTGCGTCGCGGGTTGATTGGGTTGCTTCTGATGACGCCTGCCCTGGCAGCCCCGACCGCCGAACAACGCGGCAAAGTCTTTGCGCGAGCCAATTGCGCGCGCTGCCACGCGATCGACCGTGCGTCGAACAGTCCGCTCAAGATCGCACCGCCGCTGCGCGCCCTGCACCAACGCTATCCCGTCGAGAGCCTTGGGGAGGCGCTGGCCGAGGGCATCAACACCGGCCACGCCGACATGCCGGCCTTCGAGCTCAGTCCGGACCAGATCCACGATCTCCTGTCCTACCTCAAGACCCTGGAATAGCCGGCGTCACACCGCCTGCACCGTCCAGCCGATCAGCTCCTTCGCGATGCGCGTGAAGGCCGTATCGAACGCTGCGACCGCCGCGGCCGGCTCGACCTTGTCGAGCTTTTCGCTGGTGTCGAGGAGACGCGAGGCGATCACCTTGCCGTTCTTGTCGACGATCCGCGCCGACAGTCCGATCTCGACCCGTGCCTCCCCCTCCGTGGCAATGCGGAAGCGCCTGATGTCGATCAGCAGCTGATAGTCCGCCTGCCCGAGATCGGCCGTGCGCAACGGCGCGTGGGCGATGTCGTAGTTCTCGAAACTGTCGATCAGCCGCGCCTGCACCAGCTTGGGAATGCTGTCGGCCCAGAGGAAGTCCGCAAAGCCCGGATTGTCGCCGCCAGGGGCGAACAGCATGCGCTGGGTCTGGAGCATGGCGACCGCCGTCGGCTCGGGAATGGCCAGTGACGTCGAGAGCGTCTTGCCGGCCGGCCCGAGGTTCTGCGGCGTGCGCAGGTCATAGGTGACTTTCTGCGCCGGCGTTCCGCCGCCGGTCATCTTCTCCAGGCCCGCCAAAATGCCGTCGATCTTGCCTGTGTTGCGCGCAAGGCCGTCGGAGAAGGTCTTGAGATTGGCGATGGTGTCCTTCAGCGGGCCCGAATTGTCCTCCAGCACGGTGTCGACCCGCCGCAGTGCATCCCGCGCGGCCTGCGTCATGCTCTGGCCCGCACCGGCCTCGGCAATCAAGGTCGGGGGCTCGCCGGATTTGGTGACGATGACGCCTCCCTCCAGCGTCACCACCGGCACGCCGGTCAGCCCCTGAAAATCGAGCCCGACCCTACTGTCGGCGCGCACCGGCGTGGTTGAAGCAACCGATATCGTCGCATTGACAAAGCGTGGATTGTCCGGCGCAAGCCCGAGCTGGGTGACCTCGCCGACGCGGATGCCGTTGAACAGCACGCCGGCGCCGACCAGAAGACCGGGCACCGGGCCCTGGAATTGCACGTGATAGCTCGTGCGCGGCCCGATGCCGCCGGTGTTGTTCAGCCAATAGACGAAGCCGAACACCGCGAGGATCGCGGCCAGGACGAAACTGCCGATCAGCACGTAGGGAGCGCGGGTTTCCATGTCTCATCTCATCTCGTGTTGCAGCATCTGCGAGCGCTTGCCATGGAAATAGGCGCGCACCCAGGGATGCTCGGATTGCAGCAGGTCGCGCATCGGACCGATCGCCACGATCTTGCCGTCGGCAAGAGCAGCGACCCGATCGCAGACCGTTGTCAGGCTCGCCAGATCATGGGTAACCATGAAGACGGTGAAGCCGAGGGTCTTTTGCAGGGTCGCGATCAGCGCGTCGAAATCACCCGCCGCGATCGGATCGAGGCCCGAGGTCGGCTCGTCCAGGAAGAGGATCGGCGGATCGAGCGCGAGCGCGCGCGCCAGCGCGACGCGCTTGGTCATGCCGCCGGATAGCTCCGCCGGATATTTATCGGCATCCTGCGCCCGCAGCCCGACCATTTCGAGCTTGGCGATCGCGATCTCGTCCATCAGCTCCTGCGACAGGACGAGATTTTCACGAAGCGGAAATTGGATGTTCTGCCGGACCGTCAGCGAGGAGAACAGCGCGCCCTGCTGGAACAGAATCCCCCATGTCGTGGCCGCGCCTTCGGTGCGGCCGCCGATTGGCCGTCCCGTAACCTCGATGGTCCCGCCTTGGCGCGGGATGAGGCCGATGATGGTCCGCATCAGCACCGACTTGCCGCCACCGGACGCCCCCACGAGTCCGAGGATCTCACCCCGGCGCACGTCGAGCGACAGATGATCGAGCACGGTCTGCCGGCCGAAGCCGACCACGAGGTCGCGGACGCGGATCGCGAACTGCTCTTGCGATTCGCCCATGATCACATTCCGATCGAGGCGAAGAAGATCGCGAACAGGCCGTCGAGCACGATCACCAGGAAGATCGACTTGACCACCGACGTCGTGGTCTGTCGTCCCAGCGACTCGGCGCTGCCCTTCACGCGCAAGCCCTCGCTGCAGGCGACGATTCCGATCACCAGCGCCATGAACGGCGCCTTCAGGATGCCCACCTCGAAATGGGTGACCGAGATCGCCTCGTGCAGCCTCGCGATGTAGATCGCCGGCGCCATGCCGCCGTAGAACTGCGCGACCAGGCCGCCGCCATAGAGTGCGGCAATCGATCCGATGAAAGCAAGGATCGGCAGCGCAATCACCAGGGCCGCAACCCGCGGCAGGATCAGGACGTGGACGGGATCGAGGCCCATGGTCGAGAGCGCATCAATCTCCTCGCGCATCTTCATCGAGCCGAGCTCGGCGGTGTAGGCGCTTCCCGAGCGGCCGGCGACCATGATGGCAACGATCAGCACCCCGAGCTCGCGCAGCACCAGGATGCCGACCATGTCGACGGTGTAGGACTCCGCGCCGAACCTGCGGAAATGGAAAAATCCCTGCTGGGCGATGATGGCGCCGATCAGGAAGGTGATCAGCACGACGATGGGGATGGCCTGCCAGCCGATGCGATAGAGCTGATAGATCAGCGATGTCAGTCGCAGCGAGCGCGGCCGGCGCAGCACGCCGATCACGGCCATGCACAACGCGCCCAGCATTTGAAGAAAGATCGTGATGTCTTCACGCGCGCCGACCGTGGACTTGCCGAGATCGTTCAGTCTGAGCAGAACCGGGTTAGGTGCAGGCGTCGGCAGCGGCGTGTGGCGGTTGACCTGACGCACCTCGTCCATCAGGCCACTGAAATGGTCGGCGACCCCGATAAATTCGGTCGATCGACCGGACGATGAAGCCCTGCGCGACAGCTTTTCCAGGACCCAGGCGCCGAGCGTGTCGAGCGCGCTGACGCCCGACATGTCCAAGGTCACGGCTCTGGATTGATCGACGTCCGCCCCGACCGACCGGGACAATGTCTCCAGCATCGACACGTTCGCGGCAATCCACGGCCCTTCCGGGCACAATTTCAGCTCTTCGCCGGAGGGCGTTGCCAGCAACAGCGGTTCGGAGTTCACGCTTCCACCTCATCGGGACAACCCGGTCCCCATTCAGCCGGTCATTCTAGGCCAGCATGTGGCAGCCGGTTTGACCTGTCTCAAGACCACGACGCGTCTGCCTCCTTGACGCAAATCAAGCGCGGTCGGACCAGTGGGTCCTAGGTTTGTTTCCATTAACGGGGAAATCAGATCCATGTTCGACAGCGACAGGATGAGCGAAGAACTGCGCACGCTGAAGATTGACGTCACACGCTTGCTGAGCACGGCCGGCGAGGAGATGTTCGACAGTTCGAACGACCGCGCGGAGGCGCTTGCCGATCAGATCAGGGCCGCGCTCGCCGAGCTCGGTGAGACCGTCGACGAGGAGCAGCAGCAGCTGCAGGGCCTCATTGCGGACCGCCCGATCACATCACTTGCCTCGGCCTTCGCTCGGCGTGGTCGTCGGCTTCATGCTGCGGAGGCACTAGGTGAACACCGAAAATGTCGTCAAACATCTGCGGGTGCTCTGGCGTACCGACAGGATCATCGCGGACATCCGACTGCGCCACCTGCTGATCGGCCTCGGCCTGCGCGCCTTTGCGGCGCTGATCGCCGCCTTCGGCCTCCTGATGCTGGAGCTGTCCGCCTATTTCGCACTGGTGCAGATCTGGAGTGCCATTGGCGCGGCCGCCATCCTCGGCGCCGTCAATTTTGTCATCGCCGCAATTCTCTTTGTGATTGCCGGCCGGCCTCCTGCAGGCCGCGACATCGAACTCGCCAACGAGATTCACGGCGCATCCATCGAAGCTCTTCAGCTCGAGGCACGCACATTCCAGGCCCAAATGTCGGGCGCCGTGCATCATCCGCTCAGCACGATCTTGCCGGTGCTGGTGCCGCTGATTGCGGTCCTGATCAAGACTTTGCGGAGAACGGCCAAGGAGTCCCCCGCGGCAAATTCGGCCGAAGCGCGCGCCTAACGGACGCGCTCAGAGTTTCAGCCTGACGTCGCAAATGTCCGGTTCAGTGGGATCCGGCTTCACCTCGAAGCCGAGCTGCCGGCACATCTCCAGCATGGTGGTGTTCTCCCTGAGAACATCACCCGAGATCGCCTTGAGCCCCTCCGATCTCGCGTAGTCGATGATCAGCTGCATCAGGGCCCATCCCAGCCCCTTGCCCTTGAGATCGGACCGCAGCAGGATCGCATATTCGCCGCTCTCGTAGATCGAGTCCGAATGGAGTCGGACCACGCCGACCATCTCACCGCTCGCCTCGTCGAATGCGATAAAGGCCATCGCGCGCGCATAGTCGAGCTGGGTCAGGCGCGCGATGAACTCGTGGGTGAACTCCTTCATCGGCGCGAAGAAACGCAGACGAAGATCGTGCGCCGTGACATGACGCAGGAATGCGTGGATGGTCGGCTCGTCCTCCGGACGCAGGGGCCGCGCGAAGATCCGCCAGCCCTCCTTGAGCTTGAGGCGGCGCTCCCATTGGGACGGATAGGCCCGAACGGCGAAGTTGGCGGCGCCGGAGCCGGCAAACTTCGGTTGCGGCGGCCCGACCGCGACGCGAGCGTCGACCGCGGTCACGCCGGTTTCATCCGCCAGCAGCGGATTGATGTCGAATTCGCGGATCTCGGGAATGTCGGCGGCCATCTGCGCCAGCTTGACCAGGACCATGGCGACGGCGTCGGGCTTCACCGCCGGCACGTCCCGGTAAGCGCGAAGCAGCCGTGACACGCGCGTGCGGTCGATCAGGTCGCGGGCCAGTTGCAGATCGAGCGGCGGCAGGGCAAGCGCCTTGTCGTTGATGATCTCGACCGCGGTCCCGCCGCGGCCGAATACCACGACGGTCCCGAAGGTCGGATCGTCGGCGAGGCCCAGGATCAGCTCGCGCGCCTTCGCCTTGACGACCATCGCCTGCACGATGACGCCCTCGATGCGAGCTTGCGGACGCAGCTTTCTTGCCCGAGCGAGAATGTCGGTGGCGGCAGCGCGCACCGCCTCGACCGTCGTCAGATTGAGCACGACACCGCCGACATCGGATTTGTGGACGATGTCGCGCGACATGATCTTCAGCACGACGGTGGCGCCCTGCGCAAAGATGTCTTTCGCGTAGGTCACCGCCTGCTCGACATCGGCCGCGGCGTATGTGGGCACCATCGCGATATCGTAGGCTTCAAGCAGGTGCTTGATCTCGACGGGTTCGAGCCATTGGCGGCCGTCCGCGATGGCAGCAGCTACGATCTGCTTCGCAGCACGTGCGTCCGGCACGAAAGTCTCGGGCATTGCGGGTGGAACCTGGCTCAACTCCTCCACGACTTCGCGATGCCTCACGAGGTACATGAAGCCGCGCACGGCGTCATCCTCGGTCGGATAGTTCGGGATGCCCGCGCCGGACAGTGTTTCGATGATATTCTGGTCTGCTCCGATCCACGAGGCGAGCACGGGCTTGGCCCAACTGCGGTGCTTCTCGCGATATGCCTTGACGCGTTCGGTCACCATCGTTGCGATATCGGCAGCCGAGGCAATCGCGGTCTGCACGTTGAGGACGAGGACCGCGTCGTTGTCGGGATCGCCGAGCAGCACGTCGAGCGCCGCCGCATAGCGCGACGCATCGGCGTCGCCCACGATGTCGACGGGATTTGCGCCGGACCAGTTCGGCGGCAGTGCGTCATCGAGTTTCTTGCGGGCGTCCGCCGAGATGGTCGCCGGAATGCCGCCGAGCTCGACCAACCGGTCGATAGCGAGGACACCGATGCCGCCGCCATTGGTCAGGATGGCGAGGCGCTTTCCCGCCGGCGACTCGACGCGCCCGAGCGTCTCGGCGCAATCGAACAGCTCGCGCAGATCGGAGACCCGCAGGACGCCCGCGCGACGGAACGCCGCGTCATAGACGGCGTCGGCGCCCGCGAGTGCACCGGTATGGGTGGCGGCCGCCTTCGCGCCCTGCGCCATTCGGCCGGACTTCACCACGACAACGGGCTTCACACGCGCCGCGGCACGCGCGGCCGACATGAACTTGCGCGCGTCCTTGATGGCTTCGATGTAGAGCAGAATCGCCCGGGTCTTGTGATCCATCGCGAAATAGTCGAGCAGATCGGCAATATCGACGTCGATCTGATCGCCGATCGAGACGATGCCGGAGAAGCCGACGCCGCGCTGCGCGGCCCAATCGACCATGCCGGCCGCGATCGCGCCTGATTGCGAGATCAGCGCGAGATTCCCCGGCCCCGGCATGTGCGCAGCAAAACTGGCATTGAGGCTCACGCCGGGCATCATGATGCCCAAGCAGTTCGGCCCGATCAGCCGCATGCCGTATTTGCGGGCCGCAGTGATGGCGGCCTCGTGGAGGGACCCCGGTCCATGGCCGAGCCCGGCCGAGACGATCAGGGCGCCCGCCGAGCCGCGCCGCCCGGCTTGATCGACAATGCCCGGAACCGCGCGCGCCGGCGCGGTGATAACCACAAGCTCGGGCACGAACGGCAATTGATCGAGGCTGTCCACGGCCGCGACGCCGCCGATCTCGGCATGGCGCGGATTGACGAGGCCGAACTGTCCCGTGAATCCAGCCTTACGGATGTTCTCCAGAACGGCGCGTCCAACGGAGACCGGGCGGGCGCTCGCACCGACGAGCGCGACCGAACGCGGCGACAGCAGGTTCTTCAGACGATAGGTTGACATGAAAGCAAATGCGCCCGGTCGGTGGCGGTTCCGATGGTTGACGATCAGGCCGATAAACTGGCCACCCGCCTAGTACGAGAGCATAACCCAGCACGGTGGCTCGCCAATGACGGTCTTTGTCACACCGCCCCAAACGATCTCGTTCAGGCGCGAATGATGGTAGGCGCCCATCACGATTGCATCGATGGCATGTGAATTCGCCCAGCTTCCGAGCACCTTCCCAATCGAGCTGCCGCCGCCCGCCACGGTTTCGAACGAAGCGTAGACCCCGTGTTCCCTCAAATGGTCGACCAGAGCCGTCCCGGATTGTACGATTGCGTCGGACTTGTCGTCCGCCACAGTCACCACGCGGACCAGGGCTGCTGCCTGAAGGATAGGCAGCGCGTCGCCGACCGCGCGCGCCGCACGCGCAGAGTGGTCCCAGGCGATCATGACGTTCTCGAATTCCGGGCGCAGTTCGTCCACATGCTGCTCCGGGCAGAGCAGCACTGGCCGTCCGGATTCGAACAGGAGCGTCTCGATGATGTGCTCGGTTCGGCTGTCGTGCGGCTTCATGGGGAGCAGCGTGAGATCGCTGAAGCGTCCGTGCTCGGCCAGGACTGACGCGATCTGGTCTGCCGGCACCTTGGCCAACCGGCTTTGAGCGCGAATGCCGGTCCGGGAGGTTGCGCGGGTGAACGCATCCAGGAGATGCTGACTGTCGCCCAGCCCAAGCGAGCCGTTTGCCTCGGCCGCATCGGGGAGCATTACCTTCGGCCGCACGAAGACGTCCTCCTCGAGTGCAAGCGCGGTGATCCTGGCGCCGAGGTCGGCGGCAACGGCCACGCATTTCTCGATCGCAGCAAGGGCCGGGCCGCGTGGCTGGCCGACGAGCGGCAGAAAGACGTCCTTGATGGGCATCGGGATTCTCCTCAGGCGCCAGAATAGGCCGGCTTTGGTTGGGACGCTTGATCCTCGTCAAGCCCGGGAACTCCGACCGGTCGGAAAGGAGACAGGCTTTGACTGAAGTCAAGGACTGGCCGCGATCTGCTTCTATGGATTACCCTGATCGCGGGGCGAGCCGCCTTCCGACGCATCTGGACGTACCAGTTGGAATGACAGACGATTCTGCGACCCAGGACCGGATCTTTGCGGCGCTCACCAATTCCGCGGATCATCCGAACGTGAGGCGGATCGATACGCACGCAGCTTCGGTCTTTCTCGAAGGCAAGCGTGCTCTGAAAATCAAGCGCGCCGTGCAATTTCCGTTCCTCGATTATTCGACGCTCGAGAAGCGCAAGGCGGCCTGTGACGAGGAGATCAGGATCAACCGGCCGCTGGCGCCGCAGATCTATCACCGCGTCGTGGCGATCACGGAAGCGCCCGATGGATCGGTGAAGGTCGACGGAAGCGGCCGGCCGATCGAGTATGCGGTCGAGATGTCGCGCTTCGACGAAAGCCGGACGCTGGATCATCTGGCAAAGGCCGGAGCGCTGGATGACACTTTTGCCTCGGCTGTCGCGGACGCGATCGTGGCTTCGCATGCGCGGGCTGTTCGCGCCGACGGCGAGGCGTGGGTTTCCGCCATCCCCGGCCTGATCGATGGCAACAGCAATGGCCTGCGGACCGGCAATCATTTCGAAGCCGAAGAGATCGCAGAACTCGGCAGAGACTCGCACGCAACGTTCCTCCACCTTCGGCCTTTGCTCGAAGAGCGCGGCCGTCAAGGCTTCGTGCGCCGCTGCCATGGCGACCTGCATCTTGCGAACATCGTGGCGATCGACGAACAGCCGGTGCTGTTCGACGCCATCGAGTTCGATGCGCAGATGGCAACCACCGACGTGCTCTACGATCTCGCATTCGGATTGATGGACCTGTTGCACCACGATCAACCACGCGCGGCCAACATCGTGCTGAACCGTTATCTCGCCGCGACTCCGGTCGAAAATCTCGACGCGCTCTCCGCACTGCCGCTGTTCATGTCCATCCGGGCGGCGATCCGCGCCCAGGTCGCGCTGGCACGGCTGAAGCCGCCACATTCCGGTGATCCCAGCATTCTCGACGGGGCACGGCGCTATTTTGGTCTTGCGCGCGCGTTGATCCAGCCGCCCGCCCCCCGGCTGATTGCAATCGGCGGACTGTCAGGCACCGGAAAGACGATCTTGGCACGCACGCTCGCGCCGGACGTTACGCCGCAACCGGGCGCCGTCGTGCTGCGTAGCGACCTGGTCCGCAAGCAGATGTTCGGGGTCGAGGACACGGACCGGCTGCCGGCATCCGCATACACGCCGGAGGTCACGGCCCGCGTTTACGATATATTGGCTCGGCACGCCGGGCGGGTGCTGGCGCAAGGCCATTCAGCGATCATCGACGGCGTGTTCGCTCGCGAGGGCGAACGAGACACAGTCGCCGCACTGGCGCGCGAGCGCAACGTGCCGCTGAGCGGCCTATTTCTGGTTGCGGATCTCGCGACCCGGCAGGCGCGGATCGGCGGCCGCCGGGGCGACGCATCCGATGCCACGCAAGAGGTTGCCGCGCTGCAAGAGCACTATAATATCGGCCATGTCGGTTGGGCGACCATCGATGCATCCGGGACGCAAGAGCAGACGCTCCAGAACTGCCGGGACGCGATCGCCGAGAGCAAGTAAGGCAATCTGCAAATGGCGCGACCCAGCACGAATTCGACGGCCGCGCGCGTCAAGCCTGCGGCGAGGCGCAATGCCCTGCCCGGCCGCCTCAGCCCCGGCATGGTCTGCGACACCGCGTTCCGGATCGTCGCCCGCCGTCACCTCGCCGCCGTTCTCGCGCAGCATGACGGCAGCTGCCGCGGCGATCCGGAGGCACTGCACCAGATCCGGATTGCACTGACGCATCTGCGCACCGCCATCCGCTTCTTCTCGCCGATGGTCGATGATGCCCTTCGGCCGGAGGTCTGGACCGAACTGAAATGGCTGAACAGCCAGCTCGGCATGGTACGGGATCTGGACGTGGCGATCGAGCGGGTCATCGCCGAGAGTGGAGGCGAGTTGACCGTGATTGCCGAGCTCCAGCACTGGGACGAGAAGCGTGCCGAGAGCCACCGCCTGCTGGCGCGCGCGCTGCAATCCGCGCGATATCGCCGTCTCGTCGAGCAGACGTCAGCCTGGATCGAGAGCGGCCCCTGGTCGACCCGGCGCAGCAGGGAAGCTATCAGGCTACGCCGCTGCACGCTCGCCGACCACGCAACAGAGAAACTCACGGAATGGGAAAAAACGCTGCTCAAGAAAGCACGCAAGCTCCGCAAGCTCGACGTCGAGAAACGGCACAAGCTGCGGCTTCTCAACAAACGACTGACCTATTCGATCGAGTCCCTGGACGACCTGTTCGCCGACGAATCGCTGACGAAGCAGAAGTCGATCCTCAAGCAGTTGCGCAAGGCGCAAAAATCCCTCGGGCGATTGAACGACGATGCGCGGGGGCAAACCTTGGCGGCGTCATTGAACGGGGCCGTCCCCGAGGCGGGCATTCGCTTCCTCAACCGCAAGCGCGAAAAGAAACTGTTGCGGACCGCCTCGCGCGCCTACCGGAAACTCGACAAGTCCAAGCCGTTCCGCTCCGCCGACCTTGCGCCGAATGCGGAGCCTGAGGACTAGGTGTGGACGTAGTCTCCTGGCGCGTCCGGCAGACCGTCAAGGTCTCCGCCTCCGATCTGCGGCGGATCGCAGGGCGACCCGGAGCGTGCGGCCAGCCATTCGGCCCATTCCGGCCACCACGATCCCTCGACTCGCGGCGCCAGCTTCAACCATTCGTCCGGGCCAACATAGGGCGCATCGGCGGCCTTGATCAGCACATGATAGCTGTGGCCGGGCTCGTCCGGCGGCGCGACGACGCCGGCATTGTGGCCGCCGCTGGTCAACACAAAGGTCACGTCGGCATCGACCTGGTAGTGGATCTTGTAGACCGATCGCCACGGCGCCACGTGATCGGCGAGCGTGCCGACCACGAACATCGGCGCATGGATGTCGGAAAGCGAAACACTCTTGTCCTCGACACGATAGCGGCCCTCGGCCAGATCGTTGCCCAGGAATAGCTTTCGCAGATACTCCGAGTGCATGCGAAAGGGCAGCCGCGTGGCGTCGGCGTTCCAGGCCATCAGGTCGCTCGGTGGCGCACCCTCGCCCATCAGATAGTCATGCGACAGCCGCGACCAGATCAGTTCATTGGAGCGCAACAGCTGGAACGCGCCGGCCATCTGCGTCGTGTCCAGATAGCCCCGCTGCCACATCACGTCCTCGAGAAAGGCGACCTGGCTCTCGTTGATGAAGAGCGTCAGCTCGCCGGCCTCGGTGAAATCCGTCTGTGCGGCAAGCAGGGTGATCGTGCACAGTCGCTTGTCGCCATCGCGTGCCATCGCGGCCGCGGCGATCGACAGCAATGTGCCGCCCAGGCAGTAGCCGAGTGCATGGGTGTTCCGGCCCGGCAGGATCCGGCCGATCATGTCCAGCGCTGCCATGACACCCAGCTTGCGATAGTCGTCGAAAGCAACATGCCGATCTTTGGCATCCGGATTTCGCCAGGAAATCGCGAATACGGTGAAACCCTGACTGGTCAGATACTTCACCAGAGAATTCTGCGGCGACAGATCGAGGATGTAGTACTTCATAATCCAGGCGGGCACGATCAGGATCGGCTCGGGTCGCACTTGCGCAGTCGTGGGTTGGTACTGGATCAGCTCGATCAACGCGTTGCGATAAACGACCTTGCCCGGCGAAGCCGCGACCGTCTTGCCGACGATGAACTGTTCGTCACCGGCTGGCGTTGCGGCGGAGAGCAGGCGCATCAGGTCGCTGCACCAGTTCTGCCAGCCGAACACGAAATTCTCCCCGCCGCTCCGGAACGCCTTCTCCAGCACTTGCGGATTGGTCGCCGCGAAATTCGACGGCGCCAGCATGTCAAGCATCTGGCGCATCGAAAATTCGACGATGGCCTCATTTGCGTGCGACACGCCGCGTACGCCGGTCGTGGCATCGTGCCACCAGCGCTCTCCGAGCAGGAATGCCTGCGCAAGCAGATTGAACGGTGCGGCCTCCCACTGTGGCCCCCTGAAGCGACGATCCCGCCCCTGCGGCGCAATCACGGACCACGGCTTTTGCGAGGTCGCATGCGCGGCGGCTTCCACAAACTGGCCCATGTCGCGAAGCACGTTGCGCGACATCTCCACCTGACGCTGGGGCGCCGCAGCCAGATGAGAGCTCCAATCGAGCCAGGCGAGCGACAAGGCCAGCGGCGAAATCCCGCCCGTCAACCGCGCCAGCATCGCATGAAACGCGCGGTCAAGAGGGTATGGCTCCGATACAGGCAGGGGATCGGCAGCGACGGGCATTCCGGCCAGCGCTTCGGGGGCCGTCGTAGAGGCTTCGGGCTCAACAACAGGACTGACTGAGAGAGCCTGCGCGGACGGCTCTTCGGGTCTTGGAAATATCTGCACGACGCTCATGGCTGAATGTTCCTGCCGGCTTCCTGTCCAGTCGGCAGCAGAATAGGGCGAGGCTTCGAATGCGCGTTGAGCTGCATCAAGTCCGGGGCACCCATCGCAATTGCTCAACCGGGAAGAGCCCGCTTCATCCTTTGACCTGCGTCAAGCCGCAGCACGAGGCCAGAGCTAGGCTCCGCGCATCGACATTCGACAAGCCAGCGGAGTCCGGCATGCGCGCCCATCAGATCATGACCCGGTCGGTCATCTCGGTTACCCCCGACACCACCATCGTCGAGGCGGCAAACATCATGCTGAAGCGGCATGTCAGCGGTCTCACCGTCGTCGACGATGCCGGCAAGCTGGTCGGCGTGGTCTCGGAAGGCGACTTCATCCGCCGCAGCGAAATCGGCACCGGACGCAAGCGCGGGCGCTGGCTGCGGTTCATTCTCGGATCCGGCAAATCGGCCAGCGATTTCGTCCACGAGCACGGCCGCAAGGTCTCGGAGGTGATGACCCCTTCACCGGTGACCATCACCGAGGATACGGCACTTGCCGAGATCGTCGATCTCATGGAACGAAACAATGTGAAGCGTCTGCCGGTGATCCGTGGCGACAAGATCGTCGGCATTGTGTCGCGCGCGAACCTGCTCCAGGCGGTGGCGGACCTCGCCCGAGACGTACCCGACCCGACCGCGGACGACGATCACATTCGCAGCCGCATCATCGATACCATGGAGAAGAACGACTGGTGCCCGTTCGGGCTGAACGTCATCGTCCGCGACGGCATCGTTCATCTCAGCGGCGTCATCACCGAGGAGCGCGTGCGACAGGCCGCGGTCGTCGCAGCGGAGAACGTCAACGGCGTGAAGAAGGTGCATGACCATCTCTGCTGGGTCGACACCATGTCGGGAATATATCTGAACTCGCCCGAGGACGATGACCTCGCCAAGGCAAGCTGACCAAGGCAAGCTGAGCGCGCGCCGATCGCAGTTCAGCGCGGAATGACGGCGGTGGCTTCGATTTCGACGCGCGCCGCCTTCTCGACGAGGCGGACGACCTGAACCAGCGCCATCGCCGGGTAGTGCGCACCGAAGATAGCGCGGTAGGCCTTGCCGAGCTCTTTCAGGTTCGTCAGGTACTCCTCCATGTCGACGACGTACCAGGTCAGGCGCACCAGATGCTCGGGCTGCGCACCGGCCTCCGCGAGGATCGCGGCGATGTTGCTCAAGGTCTGGCGCACTTGCGCGACAAAACCGTCCGCGAGATGCTCCTCGGCATCCCAGCCGATGACGCCGCCGGTGACGACGATACGTCCCTCGGCGGCCATGCCGTTGGCATAGCCTTTCGGCACCGGCCAACCGGACGGCTGGAGCACCTGCGCCCTGGAGCGGGCTTCGTCGTCGGCTGCTGTCGGCAGCACCGCGAGGTGCGGGCCTTTCGGCGTCGTCACTGACAATTCTCTATCCTTCTCTCATCCCGCCGCGACGCCGGAGGATGTCACCGCGGTCTGCGCCAGTTGCCGCAGGGCAAAGCGCTTTAGTTTGCCGGTCTCGGTCTTCGGTAGTTGCGTCACGAACTCGATCGCGCGCGGATATTTGTAGGGCGCGATCTCCCGTTTGACATGCTCCTGCAACGCAGCCACGAGCTCGCCGTCCGGCGTTACGCCCGGCGCGGCAATGACATAGGCCTTCACGATCATGCCGCGCGCCTCGTCCGGCGCGCCGACGACCCCGCACTCGACGACCGAGGGATGCGTGAGCAGCGCCGCCTCGACGTCCGTGCCTGCGATGTTGTAGCCGGCCGACACGATCATGTCGTCCGAGCGTGACTGATACCAGAAATAGCCTTCGCTATCCATCAGATAGGTGTCGCCGGTAATGTTCCAGCCGTTCTGGACGTATTTGCGCTGCCGCTCGTCGGCGAGATAGCGGCATCCGGTCGGCCCGCGTACCGCGAGCCGTCCCATCGTGCCCGGCGGAACGTCATTGCCAGAATCATCGACGATCTTCGCCTCATACCCCGGCACCGGTTTGCCCGTCGCACCCGGGCGGATCTCGTCCTCGGTCGCGCTGATGAAGATGTGCAGCAGCTCGGTCGAGCCGATGCCGTCCATCAGCTTGATGCGCGTCGCCTTCAGCCACGCATCGAATGTCGCCTTGGGCAGCGTCTCGCCGGCGGACACGCATTTGCGAAGCGAAGAAATATCGCGGCCCGGAAGCTTGCCGATCATCGCCCGGTACGCGGTCGGCGCGGTGAAACAGACCGTGGTCTTGTACTGCTCGATCGCATTCAGAATGTCGTCGGGCGCCGTCTTCTCCAGAACGACGAACGAGGCGCCGATGTGCATCGGAAACAGCACGCCGCCGAAGCCAAACGTGAAGGCGAGCGGTGCCGAGCCGACGAAGCGATCCCTCTGCTCCGCGCGCAGGATGTTGCGCGCATAGCCATCGCACACCGCCAGCATGTCACGGTGGAAATGCATGGTGCCCTTGGGGTCGCCGGTCGTGCCCGACGTGAAAGCGATCAGGCAGACGTCGTCGGAGGCGGTATCGACAGCTTTGAACTCCGGACTTGCATCCCCCATCAGGGCCTCGAGCGAGTCGCCGGCGCCGTTGCCCCAATAGACCACGCGCTTGAGGCCGGGGGCTGCGGCTTTCGCTTTCTCCATTTCGTCGGCGAGCTTGCCATCGCAGAGCGCGAGTGTGATCTCCGCCTTCTGGATCGGATAGGACAGCTCCTTGGCGCGCAAGAGCGGCATCGTCGCCACGACAATGCCTCCGGCCTTGATCACCGCCAGATAATTCGCGACCATCATCGGATTGTTGGCCGAGCGTAGCAGCACGCGTCCGCCGGTGACGAGACCAAGCTTGCCGACCAGCACATTGGCGATGCGGTTCACGACCGTTTGCAGCTCACGATAGGTGTAGCTGACCGCCGGGCTGATCACGCAGGGAGCGTCGCCATGTCCCTGCTCGACCCAGCGGTCGAGGAAATAGCTGACGCAGTTGAGGCGGGGCGGATATTGCAGTTCCGGTCGCGTGAAGATGAATTCCGGCCAGAGCTCGGGTGGCGGAAGATGCTGCCGCGCGAACGTATCGACATGGGCTGTCGCGGCGTTGTCGTCACGCGAGCCCGAGACTTGAACCTTGGCGGCGTTGGCCATCGCACGCTCCTTTCAGCATGGAAAGCACCCGGCAGCACTAACTCGGAAACATTTTAGGCTTAAAGCAATTTCGCGCAATAGCGGATTTTGGGCATCCCGTGCTTTTTCCGGCGGCAAACGGGATGGGCGGGTGCCTCAGCCGCGGACTAGGCCCGGCGGCGAGCGGCCGATTTCTGCGCCGATGCCTTGGTCTTGGCGAGCAGCCGCATCAATTCGCGCACATCCTTCGGCG
Organism: Bradyrhizobium sp. i1.15.2; assembly: GCF_040548425.1. NCBI lineage: Bacteria > Pseudomonadati > Pseudomonadota > Alphaproteobacteria > Hyphomicrobiales > Nitrobacteraceae > Bradyrhizobium > Bradyrhizobium sp. i1.15.2. Next base: position 119,280 of record NZ_JBEPRQ010000013.1, read on the forward strand.
TCAGATCGGCGAAGAGATCGGCGATCCAGGTTTCGTGTTCCGCGGCCATTCTGCGAAACTCGGCGCGACCGAGTTTAGTCAGCCGGATCACCTGGACGCGGCGGTCCGTCTCCGACGTGCGGCGGTCGAGATGACCGGATTCCACGAGGCGCTCGACGAGGCCGGTGACATTGCCGTTCGACACCATCATGCGCTTGGAGACGTCGGACAGCGTCATGCCGTCGGGTGCCTTGTCGAGCTGCGCCATCAGGTCGAAACGGGGCAATGTGACGTCGAAGCGCTGCCGCAACCGGCCACGGACCTCGCCCTCGATCAGGGTCGTGCAAGTCAGGAGGCGCAGCCACAGCCGAAGCTCTTCGGCGTGATCCTCCGGAGTTTCGACGGCCTTGGTCTCGGAATCGAGCATATTGATGCAGTCACTCTCGGCCGGCATTGGCGTCCGGCACGGAATCCCAACGTTTTGAGCTTCAAATAAATCGAAGCCGGCTGCAAGCCTAAAGCCGCAACAATCGACCGCATGTCGATTTCTTTAGGCTTCAAATAATTGGCGCGCCGCTTGCATGCACCGCTGCCCGCAGGATGACGAGTTGAGCTTAGCTTGCCGCGGCAGCAATCATCGGCATAAACTTGGATTGGAGCAGCGGCTTGCAACGCAAGTCCTGTTATCACGGGGGACAGATCATGAAGACGCAAATGACGTTGGCCGCAGCCGCCTTGCTGCTTGGCACCGCGGTGAGCCCTTCCCTCGCCCAGGAAAAAATCAAGCTGGGTGTGATCGTGACCCTCTCGGGACCCGCCGCCGCGCTCGGCCAACAGGTTCGCGACGGCTTTGCGCTCGGGGTCAAGGATCTCGGTGGCAAGATGGGCGGCCGCGATGTCGAGGTCGTCGTGGTCGACGACGAGTTGAAGCCGGACGCAGCGGTCACCAAGGTCAAGGGCCTTCTGGAGCGCGACAAGGTCGACTTCGTGGTCGGTCCGATCTTCTCCAACATCCTCCAGGCGATCCACCGGCCGGTGACGGAATCGAAAACCTTCCTGATCAGCCCCAATGCCGGCCCATCGACGTTTGCCGGCAAGGACTGCAATCCGTTCTTCTATGTGACCTCGTATCAGAACGATCAGGTGCACGAGATCCTCGGCAAGGTCGCGCAGGATCGCGGCTACAAACGCATGTATCTGATGGTGCCGAACTATCAGGCCGGCAAGGACTCGGTCGCGGGCTTTAAGCTCGACTACAAGGGTGAGATCGTCGAAGAATCCTACATGCCGCTCAACACGCTGGACTTCCAGCCGGAGCTTTCCAAGATTTCGTCGCAGAAGCCCGATGCTCTCTTCACGTTCATGCCCGGCGGCCTCGGCGTCAATCTCGTCAAGCAATACAAGCAGGCCGGCCTCGCCGACAGCATTCCGGTGCTCTCGGCTTTCACGGTAGATGAATCGACCTTGCCGGCGCAGCAGGACGCCGCAGTCGGCATGTTCGGCGGCGCGAACTGGGCGCCCAATCTCGACAATCCCCAAAACAAGAAGTTCGTCGCTGCCTACGAGGCCGCCTATAATATCGTGCCGGGCACCTACGCCTTCCAGGCGTATGATGCCGCGATGCTGATCGACAGCGCCGTCAAGGCCGTGAAGGGCGATCTCTCGAACAAGGATGCGGTCGCGGCCGCTCTGAAAAAGGCGGACTTCACCTCGCTGCGCGGCGCCTTCAAGTTCAACACCAACGGTTATCCGATCCAGGATTTCTACCTGACCAAGGTCGCCAAGCGCGCGGACGGCAAGTTCCAGACCGAGATCGTCCAGAAAGTCTTTGAGAATTACGGCGACCGCTACGCCAAGGACTGCAAGGCGGCGAACTAAGCCGCACGTCGCGTCGAGGGAGGATCACAATGAAGAGCGAAATCACCGGCATCACGCGCGCCAATGAGGGGATCCAGGGCATCTCCTGGAACATCCTCGGCCAGACCTATGTGCCGAAGAGCAACACGGAGCACAGCTTTTCCTGGCATGCAACGCTGCCGCCGGGCACGTTCGTGCCGCCGCACATTCATCCCGACCAGGATGAGTATCTCTACATGCTGGAGGGCAAGCTCGATTTCATGCTCGGCAATTCCGAGTCGCAGGCGACCGCGGGCGACCTGATCCGGCTCGGCATGGGCGTACCGCACGGCATCTTCAACAAATCGGAGCAGACCGCGAAGGTGCTGTTCTGGGTGTCACCGACCCGCAAGCTGTTCGACCTATTCTGGGGCCTTCACAACATGAAGGAACAGAAGCCCGAGGACGTGGTGGCGATGGCCGCCGAGTTCAACATCCACTTCCTGCCGCCGCCTCCCGGCGGCTAGCAGCGCATCTTAAGCCCGCACCGCCGCAAGTCCCGGCACTGCGGCGAAGCCGGCCTTGGTGGCATAGCCGCGCACGATCGCCTCGCGCTGGGAATAGCTCAGCACGTTGTCGACATTGTCAAAACCATCAGGCGCGAGCTGCTCGACGGCGTCGATGACGCCCTCGGGACCGCCACGCCGGTTGGAGCGAACGATGTCCGCGGTCATGGGCAGCCGCTTCTTCTCGTATTCAAGCAGCGCCTGGCGCGGATGCTCGGCGCGCACCAGCGCGTCGGCGAGGCAGCGCGCGTCGAGGATGGCCTGCGAAGCGCCATTGGAGCCAACCGGATACATCGGATGCGCGGCATCGCCGAGCAGCGTGACTCTGCCCGACGACCAATAGGGCAAGGGATCGCGGTCGCAGGTCGGATATTCGTAGAACTCGGGCGTGGCCGAGATCAGGCTCTTCACGTCGACGTAAGGCACCGAAAAGCGCGCCACATGCGGCATCAGCTCCTCGCGACGGCCCGGCCGCGACCAGTCTTCCTTGCGCGGCGGCGGGGCATTGCCCTCGCCGACCTTCACCAGCACCGCCCAGTTGGTGAGACGGCTCGCCGGGCTCGATCCCTCCGCGATCGGATAGATCACCACCTTGGCGTTGAGGCCGCCGGCGACGATCATCGACTTGCCGGTGAGGAACAGCGGCCAATCCCGCGCACCGCGCCACAGCATCAGGCCGTTCCAGCATGGCGGCCCCTCGCTCGGGAACAGCGTGTCACGGACCCGCGAATGGATGCCGTCGGCACCAATCAGAATATCGCCGCGCGCGGTGTGGATGTGTGCGCCTGAGCGGTCGAAGAAGTAAGCGGTGACGCCGGCCTCGTCCTGGGTGAAGGCACCGAGGCGGCAGCCGGTGTGGATGGCCTCCCGCCCGAGCCGCTCCTCGACGGCGCGATGGATGACGCCCTGAAGGCGGCCGCGGTGGATCGAGAATTGCGGTACGTCGTGGCCGGCGTCGATGCCGCGGGCCTCGCGCCAGACTTCCTGGCCGTGACGGTTGAGGTAATAGAGCTGGTCGGTGCGGATCGCAACATCGTCAAGCTGCTGGAGCAGACCGAGGCCTGCCAGCTCGCGCATGGCATGGGGCAGCGTGTTGATGCCGACGCCAAGCTCGCGGATGGTGTCGGACTGCTCGAAAATCTCGCAAGCGAGGCCCCGCGAGCGCAGCATCAATGCGGTGGTGAGACCACCGATACCGCCACCGACGATAATCGCCTTCATCGCCCTCACTCCACTCGGTACACACCAGGCAATGCGGCCAAAGTCGCACGGGCGGTCACTCCGCCGCAAGCGGCTTTGTCGCCTCCGCCTTGAGCTCGGCTCGGGTCTTGGGCTTAGCCTTAATTCTCAGCTCCTCGAGATCCTGCCGGTCGCGCACGCTGTTGCGGAAAATCTGATCTTTTCCGGGAAGATATTGCGGCGGGCAGAACGCGTCGTCCGCCCCGTACCAGGCCGCCGCCCTCATGGTGAAGGAGGGGTCGACCAGATGCGGCCGCCCGAGCGCGACGAGGTCCGCCCGGCCGGCAGCCAGGATAGTGTTGGCCTGGTCGGCGGTCGTGATGTTGCCGACGCACATCGTGGCCACGCGCGCCTCGTTGCGGACCTGGTCGGAGAACGGCGTCTGGAACATGCGGCCGTAGATCGGCTGCGCATCGCGCACGGTCTGCCCGGTTGAGACGTCGACGAGATCGACACCGGCTTCGGCAAAGGCGCGCGCGATCGCCACCGCGTCGTCGCCGCCGATGCCGCCCTCGGCCCAGTCGGTCGCGGAAATGCGCACAGACATCGGCTTGTGCGACGGCCATACGGCCCGCAGCGCCTCGAAGATCTCGAGCGGAAAGCGCAGGCGGTTTTCGAGCGAGCCGCCATACTCATCCGTGCGGGTGTTTGTCAGCGGCGAGATGAAGCTCGCAAGCAGATAGCCGTGGGCGCAGTGCAGTTCGAGCATGTCGAAGCCACAGCGTTCGCCGCGCTCAGCCGCCGCGACGAAAGCATCTCTCGCGGCGTTCATGCCGGCCCGATCGAGCTCGCGCGGAACCTGGCTGTCGGGGAAATAGGGCAGTGGAGACGCCGAAAACACCTCCCAGCCGCCCTCCTCGAGCGGACGATCCATGCCGTCCCACATCAGCTTGGTCGCACCCTTGCGCCCGGCGTGCCCCAGTTGCAGGCAAATTTTCGCGGCTGAATTGGCATGGACGAAATCAACGATGCGCCGCCAGGACGCCTCCTGCTCGTCATTCCACAGTCCTGTGCAGCCGGGCGTGATGCGGGCGTCGCGGGCAACGCAGGTCATCTCCGTGAAGATCAGGCCGGCACCGCCGATCGCGCGCGATCCATAATGCACCAGGTGGAAATCCGTAGGCACGCCCTCCTTCGCCGAATACATGCACATCGGCGACACCACGGCGCGATTGGCGATCTCCATCTCGCGCAGCCGGAAGGGCTGGAACAGCGGCACCATCGGCTTCTCGGTGTCGACGTCGAAGCCGCTGTCACGAACACGCTTGGCAAACGATCTTTCGACCTCCGCCACGAAGTCAGGGGCGCGAAGCTTCAGATTGTCATAGGTGATCGCCTTCGAGCGCGTCATCACTCCGAAGGCGAACTGCACCGGATCGAAATCCCAGAATCGGTCGACATGCTCGAACCAGACCAGCGAGACGTCGGCGGCGTGCTGCGTCTTCTCGACCTCCTCACGCCGGCCGTGCTCATAGACGTCCAGCGCCGCCTTGATGCTGGGCGCCTTCTCCATGGCGTCAGCCAGCGCGATCGCGTCTTCCATTGCGAGCTTGGTGCCCGAGCCGATCGAGAAATGCGCGCTCGCCTTGGCGTCGCCGAGCAGAACCATGTTGTCCTTGACCCAGCGCTTGCTGCGGATCATCGGGAAGTTGCGCCACGTCGAGCGGTTGGTGAGCAATTGATGCCCGTCGAGAAACCAGCCGAAGATCTCGGCCATTCGCGCAGCAGACTGGGTCTCGTTCAGCCCTGTCAGCCCGGCGCGTTCGAACGTCTCCGGATCGGTCTCGAAAATCCAGGTCGAATGTCCGGCTTCATACTGATAGGCATGGGCGATGAACGGGCCCCACTCTGTCTCCTGGAAGATGAAGGTGAAGGCATCCAGCGGCCTGGTCGAGCCCATCCAGGCGAACTTGTTGGTACGGAGGTCGACTTCCGGCGCGAAATGATCGACGTATTTGTCGCGGAAGCGGCTGTTGATGCCGTCCGCGACCAGGATGAGATCGGCGTCGGCGAAGCGGGATTCGTCCTCGACGTCCGCCTCGAAATTCAGGATGACGCCCAGTTCTCGCGCGCGCGCCTGCAGGATCAGGAGCAGCTTCTGCCGCGAGCAGCCACAAAAGCCGTTGCCGCCGACCCGATGGACCGTTCCGCGGAAGTGGACGGCGATGTCGTCCCAGTAGGCGAATTCCTGGGTGATGCGACGATAGCTCGGAAGGTCGTGCTTCTCGAAATTATCGAGCGTGGCGTCCGAGAAAACCACGCCGAAGCCGAAGGTGTCGTCGGCGCGGTTGCGCTCGTAGACCGCGATCTCGGCGCTCGGTCGCTGCTTCTTCAGCAGGATTGCAGCGTAGAGACCCGCAGGTCCGCCACCGATGATCGCGACTTTCATGGGAGCCTCGCCAATTCAACCCGCCGAAACTATTTTAAGCCTAAAATAATTTCGCGCAAGTCCCCATTGCGGCATGCTGCCGGCAAAGCCCGGCTTAATCGCCCCTGAAGACCGGCTTGACCTTGTTGGCAAAGGCCTCGAAGGCCCGCTCGAAATCGGCCGTCGTCATGCACAGGGCTTGAGCAACCGCTTCCGCCTCGATCGCCTCCTCCACCGACATCGCCCATTCCATGGCCAGCATCCGCTTGGTCATGGTGTTGGCGAAGGTCGGTCCTTCCGCGATTTGCTTGGCGAGCATTTGTGCCTGGGGCAGCACCTGCTCCGACGTGAGGATACGGCTGAAGAAGCCCCAGCGCTCACCCTCCTCCGCGGTCATGAACCGGCCGGTGTAGAGCAACTCGGAAGCGCGGGACTGTCCGATGATCCGCGGCAGGATCGCGCACGCGCCCATGTCACAACCGGCAAGGCCCACCTTGTTGAAGAGGAATGCAACCTTGGCCCCGCTCGCCGCAAGCCGCATGTCCGACGCCATGGCAATGATCGCGCCGGCGCCGGCACAGATGCCTTCAACCGCAGCAACGATCGGCTGCGGACAGGCCCGCATCGCCTTGACGAGGTCGCCGGTCATCCGCGTAAACGCCGTCAGCCCCTTGGTGTCCATCTTCACGAGCGGACCGATGATCTCGAACACATCGCCGCCGGACGAGAAATTGGCACCGGCGCCGGTCACGACGATGGACTTGACGGCATCGTCGAAGGCGCAGGCACGAAAGAAATCGGTGAGTTCGCGATAGCTCTCGAAGGTCAACGGATTCTTCCGTTCCGGACGATTGAGCGTCACGGTTGCAACACCCTCGACGACGGCCAGCAGGAAGTGCTGCGGCGAATAGTCCGCAAGCGGTAAGGTCACGGGATTGGCTGGTCTGCTCATACGATCTCCTTGGCTTCCTTGCTCCGCGCCTTTGCCATGCGCGCTAAATCTCACCACCGGCAACAGCGATTGCCTGCCCGGTGATTGCGCCGGCGCCCTCGCCGCAGAGCCAGAGCACGGCATCCGCGACCTGCTGTGGAGAGATCAATCGTCCTTGCGGATTATGTTTCGCGAGCTCGTCAATCGCCTGCTCGCGGCTGCGTCCCGTCTTCTTCATGATGTTTTCGATGCTGCCGGCGACCAGATCGGTGTCGGTGAAACCGGGACACACTGCGTTGACGGTCACGTTGCTGCCAGCCATCTCGAGCGCAAGGGACCGCACGAGACCGACCACAGCGTGCTTGGCCGCGGTGTAGGCGCTGACATAGGCATATCCCTTGAGCCCCGCCGTCGACGCGATCGCGACGATACGACCATAGGGACGATCCTTCATCCCGGGCAGCACAGCGCTGACAGCATGGACCACGCCCATGAAATTGACGTCCATCATGCGCGCAAACAGGGCACTGTCGGATTTCGAGAACGGCGCGGACTCGGCGCTTCCCGCATTGGCGATCAAAATATCGATCGGCTGCCGCGTACTCGCTTCAGCGATGGCGACTTTCATTGAGGTTTCGTCCGAGACGTCGGCGACGGCCGCAAAATGCGCTGCCCCTGCGCTGACAGCCTCTTCAAGCGTCGCAGCGTTCCGCCCGAGGACGGTCACCGTCGCGCCGGCCTCGACGAGCGCTGCTGCGATGGCGCGACCAATACCGCGACCGCCACCGGTCACCAGCGCGTGCGGCGAATGCGGTAATCCGGACATGCGCTGGCTCCTTGCATTCTGCTGATCGCTCTCTCGATATATTTTAACCTTCAACCTTTTGCAAACAAACCTCGACTTCGACCCGCAGCGCCGCACGCAGAAGACGGCCTGAAAATTGCTTTAAGTATAAAATTATCTCTTCCCATCCCTCACAGGCCTGTTAGCATCGAAGAGCCAAGCAAAAGGATGTCGCGTGTCGCAGCCTGCGCCAATGATAACAAAGGACGGCCGCTTCGCCTATGAAGCAGCGGGCGATCCGGGCGGGACACCTCTGATTTTCCTGCATGGCATCGGCGGTGCGGCACGGGCCTGGCGGCAGCAGCTTGCCACATTCGGCGACCGCTTCCACGCGATTGCATGGGACATGCCTGGCTATGGCGGCTCGGCGCCGCTCGCCAGCGTCAGCATCGCTGCCCTGGCGGATGCGCTCCAGCAATTCATCGAGCAGCTTGGTGCGAGTAGGCCGATTCTGGTCGGCCATTCCATCGGCGGCATGATCGTCCAGAAATGGCTGGTGCAATCCCCAAAACTGGCGCGCGCGGTCGTGCTGGCGCAGACCAGCCCGGCCTTCGGCAAGGCCGACGGCGATTGGCAGAAATCGTTTATCGCCGCACGGCTCGGGCCGCTCGATCGCGGCGAAACGATGAAGTCGCTGGCGCCCTCTCTGGTGAAGGAACTGGTGGGCGACGATCCTGATCCCAGGGGAATGGAGCTTGCGCGCGAGTGCATGGCAAGCGTGCCCGAGGCGAGCTATCGCGCCATGATGCTGGCCTTGATCGGCTTCGACCAGCGCAGCACCCTCAAGGACATTTCCATCCCGACGCTGCTGCTGTCCGGCTCCAAGGACAACAACGCGCCAGCGCCAATGATGGCGAAGACGGCGAGCTACATTCCCTCGGCGGAATATGTCGAGCTCGGGGCTGTGGGCCATCTCGCCAACCTGGAACGCCCCGATGCCTTTAACGAGGCCCTCGGCCTCTTCCTGAATTCCGTCGCGATCAAAACTTAAGGTGACTGCGCAATGACCATGCAAGTCAGCAAGACCATCGGCGCAACTGACAAGGTCGCGTTGGATGCGCCGATCTTCGATCCCGTCGCGTTCCGCTTGAGCGACGAGCAGGCCGGCATCATTGCGCGGGCGCGAGAGATCGGCCAGAGCGTGTTCGCCGGCCGCGCCGCGACTTACGATCGGGATGCGATCTTCCCGTCTGAGAATTATCGCGACCTGCATCGCGTCGGCCTGCTCGGCATTGCCATCCCCAAGAAGCATGGCGGGCTCGGGGCGAATTATCAAACCTACGCACTGGCGGCAGCCGAAATCGGCCGCTATTGCGGCGCGACTGCGCTCACCTGGAACATGCATGTCTGCTCGACGCTGTGGTCGGGCCCGCTCGCCGACGATCTCGACATGGATGCAGAGACCCGCGCTGAGCACGAGGGGCGACGTGCAGTCCACTACAAGCGCATCGTCGAGGACGGCGCGATTTATTCGCAGCCCTTCTCTGAGGGCGGTGCGGCAGCCGCAGGCGGCGTCGCTTTCGGCACGGAAGCAAGGCCGGTCGAGGGCGGCTGGATCGTCAACGGCAAGAAGATCTTTGCATCACTCTCCGGCCATGCCGATTATTACGGGGTTCTCTGCACCGAGATCGAGGAAGGCGAGAAGGCTTCGCGCCGCAATACGCTTTACCTCGCCATCCCCTCTAAATCGGAAGGCGTTTCGGTCGTCGGCGACTGGGACCCGCTCGGCATGCGCGGAACCGTCTCGCGCACGCTGCTGTTCAAGGACGTGTTCGTGCCGGCAGATTCGGCGCTGATGCCGCGGGGCGTCTATTTCCAGGCCGCGATGCGCTGGCCGCACATGTTCCTGACGTTGTCGCCGACCTATATGGGCCTTGCGCAAGCCGCCTATGACTTCACCGTGCGTTATCTGCGCGGCGAAGTGCCGGGCATGCCGCCAGTGAAGCGCAGGATGTATCCGACGAAGCAGATTGCGGTCGCGCAGATGCAGATCAAGCTCGAGCAGATCAAGGCGATCTGGTTCCAGGCAGTCACCGAAGCGCGCGCCAATCCGAGCAAGGAGCAGGTGCTTCGCGCTTATGCCGCGCAATATTCGGTAATGGAGGGTGCCAATGAGCTCGCCGCGCTCGGGATCCGTACCTGCGGCGGTCAGGCCATGCTGCGCTCGCTGCCGCTCGAGCGGATCTATCGCGACAGCCGCTGCGGCTCGCTGATGTTGCCCTGGACAGCCGAGCTCTGCCTCGACCGGATCGGGCGCGAGGCGCTGTACGAGGCCGGCGAAACGGACGACTGAGGTGGACCTCTGCAGTCTGATCGATCGCAACGCGGCGTTCGCGCCAGACAAGACGGCCATTGCCTTCGAGGGCGAACGGTTGAGCTATGCGGCATTCGCTGCACGCATCGAGCGGACGGCGGCGACGTTGAAGCAGGAGCTCGGCGTAGGCCGGGGCGACCGCGTTGCGATCCTCAGCCTGAACCGGCCGGACTATCTGGTTCTGCTTTATGCCTGCGCGCGGCTCGGCGCGATGCTGGTGCCCCTGAACTGGCGGCTCGCTGTCGCCGAGCAGCTTTTCATCCTCAACGATGCCGGCGCCAAGGTCCTGATGCTCGAGCAAGCATTTGAGGGGGTACTTGCCGAGCTTGAGGGAACCGCAATCGTCGGGCTCGATTTCGAGCCGCCCCGCGGCACGACGTTCGAAAACCTGTTGGCTCGAAGCCGGGGCACCGGCCGCAACCCGCACACCGATCTCTCCTGTCCGCTTCTCATTGTCTACACATCAGGAACGACCGGACGGCCCAAAGGCGCGGTGCTGCGCCAGGAGGCATTGTTCTGGAACGGCGTCATGAGCCAGCACATGCACAACATGACGTCCGATGACCACGTGCTGACGCTGCTGCCGTTCTTCCACGTCGGCGGCCTCAACATCCAGACTACGGCGGCGCTCCAGCTGGGCGCGACGGTCACGGTTCACGCACGCTTCACGCCGGACACCGCGCTTGCGGCCATCGAACGGGAGCGGCCGACCTTAACCGTGATGGTGCCGGCGATCATCCAGGCCGTAAGCGAGCATCCCGCCTGGACCACGACCGACCTTTCGTCACTCAAAGCCGTCGCGACCGGCTCGACCATCGTGCCGCCGCATCTGATCGACCGCTTCGTGGCGCGCGGCGTCCCGGTGCTTCAGGTCTACGGCTCGACGGAAACTTGCCCGATTGCTGTCTACACCCGGCTTGGTGGCGATCTCTCGCGCGCGGGATCGACCGGACTTGCCGGCCTGTGCTGCGAAGCGAAAGTGATTGATCAGGCCGGCAACGAAGTGCCGGCGGGCGCGCCGGGCGAGATCGCGGTGCGCGGCCCCAACGTGTTCTTCGAATATTGGGGCAATGCGGACGCCACGCGCGATGCGCTGCATGACGGCTGGTATCGTACCGGCGATATCGGCCTGTGCGACGCGGACGGCTATTTCTGGGTGCGTGACCGCAAGAAGAACATGATCATTTCCGGCGGCGAGAACGTCTATCCGGCGGAGGTCGAACGCGTCCTGCTCGAACATCCCGATGTCAGCGAATGCGCCGTGATCGGCCGGCCCGATCCACGCTGGGACGAGGTGCCTATCGCCTACGTGATCCCCCGATCCGGCCGTCGACTGGAAGCAGACGCGTTGAAAGTGCATCTCCAGGCCCAACTCGCCCGCTACAAGGTTCCGCGCGACATCATTTTCGTCACCGACCTGCCGCGCACGGCGCTGGGCAAGGTCCAGCATTTCCTGCTGAAGCAGCTTGATGCGCAATCGCGCACCCAAGGAGAAGCATCTTGAAGATTGCGGTTCTGGGTGGGGGAAACGGCTCTTTCGCGGCCGCGGGCGATTTCGCGCTGTCGGGACATGAGGTCCGGCTCTGGCGCCGCGACGCGGATCAGGTCGCGGCACATCGCGCCGCCGGCTCGCGTATCCTGGTGAAGGATCATAACGGCGGTCACGACGTCAAGCTCGCGCTGGTCACGGCCGGCATTGCCGAAGCGGTCAATGGCGCAGAGCTGATCCTCTGTCCCGCCCCCGCCTTCGCGCAGCCTGATATTGCGCGCCTGCTTGCTCCACATCTGCGGGATGGCCAGGTCGTGTTTCTGCCGCCGGCCACGTTCGGCTCGATGATCTTCGCCCAGGCTGCGCGGGATGCCGGCAACCACGCCAAGGCGTGCTTTGCCGAGACCGGGACCTTGCCCTGGCTGACCCGCAAGCACGGGCCGTTCGAGGTCGCGATCACCATCCGCGCCAAGCGACTGCCGGCCGGCGTTTTCCCGCTCGATCAGGCGCCGCGCGCACTTGAAGTGATTGGACAGGCTTTCCCCGGCGCGATCGAGCCGTGCGGCGATGCTCTCTCCGGTGCGCTGATGAACGCAGGCCCGATTATCCATCCGCCGCTGATCGTGATGAATGCAGGGCCGATCGAGCATTTCGAGAAGTGGGACATTCACAAGGAAGGAACGCAAGCCGCGATTCGCCGGGTCACCGACGCGCTCGACGGCGAACGGATTGCCGTGCGTGAAGCGTTCGGATATGGCGCACCGCATTTTCCGCTCGCCCATCACTACGCCAGGGAGGGCGAGATCTGGATGTACGGCCGCGGCTCGCATGACAGGCTGACCGATTCCGGCGACTGGCGCGAGCGGATCGTGCTGACCGAGCACCGCTACATGAGAGAAGATTTACGGCTTGGGCTATCGCTGCTGGTCTCCGTCGCCGGCCTGGCGGGCGTGGCCACGCCATTGGCCAAGGCATTCCTCGCCATTGGCGGCGCAATCTGCGGTGAGGATTTTGCGCAAGGCGGCCGAACCCTCGAGACGCTGGGGCTTGGCCATCTCGACAAAGCCGCTTTGCAGACGCTTCTTCGCAGGGGATTTTGACCGATGACCAGCCGAGCCATCATCGCCTGTCTCGGGGCCGGCCGCATGGGCCGCGGCATCGCCGTCGCGTTTGCCTATGCCGGGCATACGGTCACGATGATCGACATCAAGGATCGCTCGGCGGAAGATTTCGCCAGGCTGGAGGCAGATGCTCTCGGCGAAATCAGGAAGACCTTTGCCAGCCTGTCGAAGCTGGGGCTACTGACCGAGGCGGATGTCGACCCGCTCATTGCGCGGGTCTCGGTGGTGCCGGCCAGCCAGAGCGATGTGGCACTGTCCGATGCGGGAATAATCTTCGAAGGAGTCCCCGAAGTCGTCGAGCTCAAGCGGGATGTGCTGGGGGCGGCCTCAAAACAAGTCGGCCCCGATACGATCATCGCATCGACGACGTCGACCATCCTCGTCGACGACCTCTCAGGCGCGATCGTGAATCCCCGCCGTTTCCTCAATGTGCACTGGCTCAATCCGGCCTATCTGATTCCGCTGGTGGAGGTTTCGCCCGGCAAAGCCACAGATCCCGCTGTCATCGACGAGGTCAAGGCGCTACTCGAAGGCATCGGCAAGGTGCCGGTGGTCTGCGCTGCGACACCAGGCTTCATCGTCCCGCGCATCCAGGCGCTGGCGATGAACGAGGCCGCGCGCATGGTCGAGGAAGGCGTTGCCAGCGCAGAAGACATCGACAAGGCGATCCGCTACGGCTTCGGCTTCCGCTACGCCGTGCTCGGGCTGCTCGAATTCATCGACTGGGGTGGCGGTGATATCCTCTACTACGCCAGTCGCTATCTCGAAGGCGCACTCGGCAGCGACCGCTATCGTGCACCGGAGGTCATTTCGCGGAACATGCAGGAGGGCCGGATCGGCCTGCGCACAGGTGCAGGCTTTCTCGACTATTCAGGCATGGACATCGACGCCTATCGGGCAAAACGGCTTCAGGCCATGGTCGACCTGCTTCGGCACTTTGACCTGGCGCGGCCACCGGTGCTCGATCGCGGTTAGCCGAAGACGTCCTGCAGCACCCCGTCACGCACCACCGCGACGCCATCGAGCTCGATCGTCGTCCCCATCATCGGCAGATCGAAATGGCCCGCCGTGTAGCGGCCGGCGAATTCGTTGGCACCGGTCGAGAACAGGAAGTTGCCGGAGACGGCACGAATTTCCGTGCCGTTGGTGTCGCGCTGGTCATACATCGACAGCGCCTCGTAGCGCGCGCCGGGATTCATGCCGAAGCCGACATGCGACACCGCATAGGCTTCCCTATCGCCCCAGGCGGCAAGATAGGCACGCATCATTGCGGCATCCGTGCCCTCGCCCTCCAGCTCGACGACATAATCGTCCTTCAGCGTCATCTTCACCGGCGACGTCAGGTAACGCTTGAAGGTCAGGTTGATGTCACCGGGCGCCATCACCAGCGTGCCGTTGATCGTTCCGCTCTTGGGGAAGCTGACGACGATGCCGCCGGGCCAATGCGCCAGCGTCCCGGGCTTGTCCGTCCAGCCCCACACGCCGACCGTGGAAGCGCCGACCATATCGACGTCGAGCGCCGTGCCGGCTTTTGACGTCACCCGCATCCGCTTGGTCCCACGCAGCATCTTCGCCGCCGCGCGAACGCGCTTCTCGAGCGCGGGATCCGGCACCATCCGCTCCAGCGCCTCGGGATGCTCGTTAGAAATCACCAGGATGCGCGCGCCGGCCTTGAGGATCTCGGGTGTCTCCACCGCATGCATCAGGCCCTCTATGGTGCAATCCACCACAAAGCCGGCTTGTTGAAGCGCGGTGATGACCGGGCCGAGCCGCTGGATCGCCTCGCTCGCCCCTGTCGAGCGAACCGGAACGATATTCCGGTTACGCGGGGTCGGCATGACCACGTGAAACGGTCGCGCGCCCATCCGCAGCAGCGCGAGTTCCGCCAGGTGAACATTCAACGCACGTGACTGGGTTTCCGAGAGGATCGCCGCGGTATCGCCGGCCTTGACGGCGCATCGCTCAAAAATCTCGCAAAATGCGTCGATCCATTTTGCCTCGATGCGATCAGCCAGCATGGTCTACTCCCGGTCTTCCTGTTTCTTCTTCGTCAGTTCATGCTTCGGGGAAACCCCGCAGCAGATACGCGCGCACTGCCCCCAGCAGGCCATTGAGGATCAGGCCCAGCAGCGAGATCGTGATCAGCGGCACGAACATATCGACGGCCTGAAAGGTCCGAGCCGCCGTGACGAGCATATGTCCGAGCCCGTCGCTCGACGTGATCATCTCCGCCAGAAACACCACGATGCAGGAAATGACGAGGCCGATCCGGCAACCGGTCAGGATCGACGGCATCGCGGCAGGCAGCACCACCTTGAACAGGATCTCATAGCGCGGCGTTCCCGCCGCCATGGCCGACCAGATCAGCTTCTGCTCCACCGTCGACGCGCCGTAATAGGTAGACAAGAGAATGGGAAAGAGTGCATCCGCCGCGACCAGCGTGATCTTCGATCCGTGACCGAAGCCGAGCAGCAGCAGCAATGCTGGATAGAGCGCGACCTTTGGCAAGGGCGCGAGCACGCGCACAATCGGCCGAACCACGGCGTTGATAGCCGGACTGGCAGCGGCGGCGATGCCGATGCTGACACCGAGCACGACCGCGATCGCGAAGCCGGCAAACAGCCGGATCAGGGTCGCCGCGATCTCCTGCTGGAACGTCCACGTGACGAGTTGCTGAAGTAGCCTGCTGAAGACGTATCCCGGCGGCGGCAGCAACACCGCAGGCGCAAAGCCAAATGACACGAGGCCTTGCCACAGCGCGATCACCAGCACGATCGGCGCGAGCCCAAGAATAATGCTGGTGGAGCGAAGCTGCGGGATCATGAGAAGCTCAGGGGCATGTCGAACTGAGGCTCAGACCAGCGCACCAGCCTTGCGCGGACCCGCTCGAAGATCGCATCCAGGCATATTCCCATCGCGCCGACGATGATGATCATCGCAAAGACGGTGTCGTATTGGCCCATGTCGAGGGCGTTGAACAAGATGTTGCCGGCGCCGGACTGACGGGCGATCATCTCGCTGGTGATCATCGTGATCAGCGCCAGTACGAGTCCGGTGCGGCAACCGGTCAGAATTTCTGGAAGCGCCGCCGGCAGTACGATCCGGACCAGCCGTTGCGCAGGCGAAAGCCCCATCGCGGCACCCGACCACAGCATCTTCTCTTCCACCGCCTTGGCGCCCTCGAAGCTGTGATAGATCACGGGCAAGCTGACACCGAGGAAGATCACCAGCGTCTTCGTGATGTCGCCGACGCCGAGCCACAGCATGATGATCGGCATCAAGGCGGCCTTCGGCACCGGGTAGATCACCATCAGGAGTGGATTGAAGAACGCCGCGACGGCCCGGCTGCGGCCCATCAACAGGCCGAGTGGGATCGAAACCGATACCGCTATGCCAAACCCGACCGCCATGCGGCGGAGCGAGGCCAGGATGTTGATCAGAGCTTCCTTGTCTCCGAGGATGTCCGGGATTGCACGGATCGCCTCGATCGCCGTCGGGAAGCTGTCGTTCTCGAGCGCGAGTGACGCAACCTGCCATGCCGCCAGAAGCCCGATACAGGCAAACACCGGAGCGGCACGCTTGCCCAAGGCCGCCAGCGACGTCACGACCGCGATCCCGTCTCGTCGACCTCGTCGAACATGCGCTCGATATCGACAACGTATTTCTGGTACCGTGGATCGAGCAGCAGCTCGCTGCGGCGGCGCGGCCGCGGCAGATCGATGTCGATGACCTCGCGGATGCGGCCGGGCGATTTCGACATCATCACGACCTTGTCCGAGAGGAAAACCGCTTCGTCGACCGAATGCGTGACGAACAGCACCGTTTTGCGATCACGCTCCCAGATGTTCAACAGATCGTTCTGCAGCCGCGTTCGCGTGTGAGCATCGAGCGCGCCAAACGGCTCGTCCATCAACAGAACCTCAGGATGGTAAGCCAGCGTTCGAGCCAATGCCACGCGCTGCTTCATGCCGCCGGACAGCTCCTTGGGATAGAAGTCCTCATAGCCCTTGAGCCCGACCATTTCGATCAGGGCCCGGCTCTGTGCTTCCGCCTCGGTGGTGCGCACGCCCTGCTGGCGAGGGCCGTACATCACATTGCCCAGCACGGTCTTCCACGGAAACAACGCGAATTCCTGGAATACCGGACCGCGATCCGGCCCTGGTCCCGTGATCGTCCGTCCCCTGATCTTCGCTGAGCCGCTGGTCGGGCTGACGAAGCCGCCGACGACGTAAAGCAATGTCGACTTGCCGCAGCCCGACGGACCAAGGATGGAGACGAAGGCTCCCTCCTCGATCGCCAGAGAGATGTCCGATAGCGCCACATGGTCCTTGCGCGCTGAGGTCTGAAATACCTGCGAGACGCTCTCGATCTCGATGATTGCAGAAGCCGGTTTTTGCGGCGTCACCGGTCTCACCCATCCAGTCGATCTCGAAGGCACTACCTTCATCCCGTCTCACTTCGTTCGCGCGCGAACCCTGCGCAACAGACACGCTGAATGTCCTCCGTCAGCGGCACCAGCTTAGCAAGAAACTTGCCAGACCACGCGCTGTTTTCGGGCAAGTGCGCCGCGTCATCCGAACCAGGGCCATTCTGCGGGCCCCTCATGCGTCACGGCCCCGCCCGGTGCCTGGCCAACCAATCGGGCATATTTCGCCAGCGCACCGGCACGGTGACGAGGCGGACGCGGCTTCCAATCGTGTCGGCGAGCCGTGAGTTCCTGCTCGTCGACCAGCATATCCATCCGCCGGTTCGCGGCATCAATCCGGATCCTGTCGCCATCGCGAACCAATGCCAGCGGACCGCCGACGAAGGCCTCGGGAGACACATAGCCGATGCACATTCCGCGGGTGGCGCCGGAGAAGCGTCCATCCGTGATCAGGGCCACCTTCTCGCCCATGCCCTGGCCGTAGATCAGCGCGGTGACGCCGAGCATCTCGCGCATGCCGGGGCCGCCCACCGGCCCTTCATTGCGGATCACAAGCACATCGCCCGCCCTGTAGCTGCGGTCGCGAACCGCTGCGACACAAGCTTCTTCGTCTTCGAAGATGCGCGCCACGCCTTCGAACAACTGGCTCTTCAGCCCGGCGACCTTGATCACCGCACCATCAGGGCAGAGGTTTCCCTTCAGCACTGCCACACCGCCGTCTGGCATGATCGGCGCGCGAGCCGCGTAAACGACCTCTCCGTCAGGAGCATTGGCGGCGCTATATTCTTCGGCAAGTGTGCGGCCCGTGATCGACAGGCAACTGCCATCAATATGCCCGCTCTGGATCAGCTCCCGGATCACCACGGCAGCGCCGCCGATATCGTAGACATCCTTTGCCGTATATTTGCCTCCAGGCCGCAGGTTTCCGATCAGCGGCGTCCTGGCGAAAACCTCGCCGACATCATCGATCGTGAATGCGATCCCGGCCTCGTTCGCGATCGCCGGCAGATGCAGCGCAGCATTGGTCGAACCGCCCGTAGCAGCCACGATCGCCGCACCATTTTCCAGGGATTTCCGCGTCACGACGTCGCGCGGCAACGGCCCGCCGCGCTCCAGCATCTCCATGATGAGGCGCCCGGCCCGCCTGGATATCTGCGCGCGCTCGGCATAGACACCTGGCACCATCGACACGTTGGGAATGGTGAGGCCCATCGCCTCCGACACCATGCCCATGGTGTTGGCAGTGAATTGGCCGGCGCACGCGCCGATGGTCGGCAGGCAGGCCCGCTCAATCCGCTCGAGCGTGGCACCGTCGATCTCTCCGGTCATGAAGCTGCCGACAGCTTCGTAGGAGTCGAGCACGGTGAGGGTCCGCCCGTCTACGCGGCCCGGCAGCGCGCTGCCGCCATAGATGAAAATGGACGGGACGTTGCACCGGACCATGCCCATCATCACGCCGGGCAGCGTTTTGTCGCATCCGCCGTAACCGATCAATGCGTCGTAGGCCAGACCATGGACGACGGCTTCGATCGAATCGGCAATCAGCTCCCGCGAAAACAGGGAGAACTTCATCCCCTCGTGATTCATGCTGATACCGTCGGAAACCGATACGGTCGAAAACTCGCGCGGCGTACCGCCGGCCTCCTCGATTCCCGTCTTGGCCGCCGCGACCTGAAAGTCGTGCGTCATGTTGCAGGGTGTCTGTTCGC
Source organism: Bradyrhizobium sp. i1.15.2 (assembly GCF_040548425.1). Lineage (NCBI taxonomy): Bacteria > Pseudomonadati > Pseudomonadota > Alphaproteobacteria > Hyphomicrobiales > Nitrobacteraceae > Bradyrhizobium > Bradyrhizobium sp. i1.15.2. The sequence continues at coordinate 138,102 of NZ_JBEPRQ010000013.1, forward strand.
CCTTCATGCTGACGACGCCGACCATCGGCTTGGCAATCGCTGCGTCGTCGAGCCCCATGGCGCGCATGAACGCGCGGTGCGGAGCCCGGTCGAGACCATCCGTCGTGATCCGAGATCGGAGCTTCTTCATACGTGCTTCTTCTTCATGCAACGTCCCGGATCATCCTGGACGCCGCGACCTTCTCGCTCGGTTCATTCGCCCGATCGCCTATTGCAGCGGAGCGACAATCGTCGAATGCTTGAATTGCGCGACATCCAATTTTGGTAGCATCCCTGTCTCCGCGTAGATGTCCAGCATCTTCTGGATCGCGGGGAAATTCGGTGCCGCACCCGGATCGCGGCCGAAATCATTGTCCTTGAGCAGATAGGTCTCGAGAACCGGAATAGGTGCCTTCAGGACTTCGTTGACAACCTTCAACGTCTCTTCGCGGTTGGCCAGTGCTTTCTTCATGCCAGACGTAATGTCACGCACGTAAGCCTTGACCAATTCCGGATTCTTGTCGACGAAATCGGCACGGCAGGCTTCCAGGATGTGCACGATGTTCGGCATCGCCTGCGACAGCGAGAACAGTTTGCGCGTGCCGCCCTTCGCCTCCGCGCGCGCGGCAAACGGCTGGTTCATGTTGACCGCATCGACGCGGCCCTGCCGCAACGCATCTTCGGAGACGGCAAAGCCGACCTCGACCAGCTTGATGTCCTTGGCCGGATCGATGCCGTTCTGCTTCAGCAACAGATTGAACGGGCCTTGGGTGCCGCCGCCGATCACGGAAATTCCGACCGTCTTGCCTTTGAGATCGGCGATCGTCTTGATCGGGGAGTCGTCCATGACAGCCCAGTAGACCGAGAAACCACCGGCCTTCTCGAAGACATGCTGCGCCACGATGTAGGCCTTGAGGTTGCCGCCAACCACGCCGTTGGCGAGCGACAGCGGCGCCTGGGTCGCGCAATCCAGCGCGCCGGCCGCCAAGGCCTGCGTCATCGGAGCGGTGCCCTGAAACTGGGTCCATTCGATGTTGTAGGCCTTGCCGATGTTGGGAAACTCAGCCGGACGGCGCATCATCCAGTATTTGGATTCTTCGGCCGGAATCGTCCAGCCGACGCGAATTGTCTGCTGCGCCCATGACGGGCCCGCGCTCGCGCTCACGGCCGCTGCCGCCCCCAAAGCCAGGATCCACTTCGAAACGGTTCGCATCGTGCCCACTCCGCTGCCCAGGCGCCGACCGGCGCCATCCAACCCGACCGCGGCAAATGTTTCATGGTTCAAACAATCAAGCAAGCCATGCAGGCCGCGCGGTTTCGTCGTGGGATACACCATGTATGGTAATGCAACGTCGCGCGGCGTCGCGGAGCGACAGATGGAGGCAACCTATGGCTGAAGGGAGCAAGACAAACCCGCAAGGCGTCGAGCGGCTCGGCTATCTCGGCCTTGGACTGATGGGGACACCTATGAGCCGGCGCCTGCTCAACGCCGGCCATCAGGTCACTGTCTGGAACCGTTCGGAAGGGAAGATGGCCGCACTCGTCGAGGCCGGTGCCACGCGCGCAGCCACCCCCCGTGACTTGATGGAGAGCTCGGACATCGTCTTCATGTGCGTGACGGATGCGGCTGCCGTGGAAGAGGTGATCTTCGGGCCCGCGAGCATCTCAACAGCGCCCGGCGCCGGCAAACTCGTGGTCGACTTCTCGTCGATCCATCCTGATGCCGCACGGGACCTTGCAACGCGATTGTTAGCTGCGAACGGCGCGGGCTGGATCGATGCGCCCGTGTCCGGTGGTACCAAGGGCGCCGAGGAAGGCACGCTTGCCATCATGGCCGGCGGAAAAGCCGGCGACATCGAGCGGGTCCGCCCCTACGCGCTGGCCATGGCACGCAGGTTCACCCATATGGGCCCGACCGGCGCGGGGCAGACGACAAAGCTGTGCAACCAGGTGATCGTCGGATGCGCGATGGCTGTTCTTGCGGAGGCAACACGCCTTGCCGTGAACGCCGGAATCGATGCCAACCGGTTGCCCGAAGCACTCGCCGGGGGCTTCGCGGACTCCATTCCGTTGCAGCTGTTCGTGCCGCGGATGGCCCAGGGCATTCACTCACCGCCGCTTGGTCACATTGCGACAATGCTCAAGGACCTCGATACCGTCGCCGACGTCGCTCAGACGACGTCGACGCCGGTGCCCATGGCCTCGCTCGCCGGACAACTTTTCAGGCTCGCCAAGGCCGCGCGAGGCGCGGACGCGGATGCGCTCGAAATCTACAAGCTTTCGGCAGGGCGCGCCGAACCGTCCAGCGCGAACTGAAGCACGCTTGCTGTGACTGCTTGCGCTAGCCGTCGGCGAGAAATCGGCCGAACGCGCCGCGCGCGAAGAGCAGCGGCTCCTTCGTATTGTACGTATAGGCCTCGACTGCACCGAGAAAGATCACGTGGTCGCCGCCGTAATAGCGATTGACTGAGCGGCATTGAAAATTGGCCACGCTCTCGGCGAGCACCGGCGCGTTGCCGAGGCCCGGCGTCCACTCGACACCGGTGAACTTGTCATCAGACGATTTGGCGAATTTGCTCGCAAGCGCCTGTTGCGAAACGCCAAGAACGTTGACCGTGAAATGACTGGCGTTCTGGAAGATGGTCAGACTAGAGGAATAGACGACCAGGCTCCAAAGAACCAACGGCGGATTCAGCGAGACCGAGGCAAACGAATTGCAGGTCAGGCCATAGGGCTTGCCGTCAGGCGCCGCGGCCGTGATGATCGTCACCCCCGTGGCGTAGGTGCCGAGCGCGCTGCGAAAATCGCGGGGATCGATCGGCGAGCTGTCGCTCGCGAGTTCGTTGGCCGGATCGGGAACGGCCGGCTGCTTCGGCAGATCATTCATCGGCCGGCCTCACAGCGTGAGATTCTCGGACGGCAGCCCCAGCGCCACGCGTCCATAATTGGTCCCGGCTGCATCGAAATTGAACGCGAGATGCGAATTGATCGCGTGCGCATCGCGGAACTGCCGCTGCAACGCGCCCGTCGTAAACAGGCCCCGTGCTCCGCTCGCGGCAAACAGCATCGACACCGCATCCGTGCAGAAGTTTACTGAAAAAGCGCCGTCGCGCCGATATCTGGTCTTGGTCGCCATATCGGGGATATGACCCCGCCTTGCATCCGCCATGGCATTCAGACAGGCCGAGCGCATGATCAGGCGTGCGGCGTCGATCTTCGCCGAGGCCTCGGCGATCTTGATCTGGGTGCTTTGAAAGTCGCTCAGCCTGGCGTGGTTGTAGGTGGAAATGCGATGACGGACGACCTCCGCATAATCGTCGAGGCATGCCTGCGCGTTTCCCAGCGCGACGCCGGACAGGACGTAGGGAAACAGCGAGAATACCGGGAGCGCATACAGCGGGTTGGGATTGAGCTTGCTTCCCGGAGTCGGCCCACCGTCAAGATCGCCGACCGCGACCGTCATATCGTCGGGCACGTAAGCGTCCCTGACCTCCACGTCGCAAGACCCTGTCCCGCGCAGTCCCGCGACATTCCAGGTGTCGAGGACCTTGTAGTCGGCTTTCGGCAGCAGAAATATCCGATACTCGATGCCGTCCGCCTCATCGTCGGAGTAGACCACGCTTGCAAGCATGTTCCATGCACAGGAGGCAACGCCCGAGGAGAACGGCCAGCTGCCATGGAGCCGGTATCCGCCCTCGACTCTCGTGGCACGTCCGGCCGGAAAAATGAACGAGGACGCGATCAGCGCGTCCGGATCACGGGCCCAGACCAGATCCTGCGCCGTCGGCTCGAACATGCCGAGCATCCAGTGATGGCTCGCCAGATTGGCCAGATTCCAGGCCACCGAGGCGTCTGCTTGTCCGAGCAGGTCCGCGCAATCGATCAAGGCGACATAATCGAGTTCTGCGCCGCCAATGCGCTTCGGCTGAAGCATCCGGAACAGGCCGGCCTCGTGCAGATCCTGCTCAGTTTCCGGCGGCAAATGCCGCAACTCCTCCGTCCGCGCCGCCCGCTCTCGCAGCCGTGGGACGAGCGCCCGGGCCTTCGCGATCATTGCCGCATGGGCAGGTTCATCGGATTGCACCGCCGCGGGCCGGCCCACGCTCGGCTCTTGACCAGGCGCCATTCGTATCCCTCGCTTTCATGCATTTATGCGGCTGGAACATCGCCAAATCAAGCAGATGCAGCGCTAGGGCGCGATTTGCACGTTCCAAGGGAACGCCCTGCTTGGGTTCAAACCTGCTCCGATGGCTTGCCCGATCCAAAAGCCCCCTTTTGATTGAACTCCGAGATCCGAAGATTGTCGTATCCGAGCGTATCACGCAGGACGTCGTTAGTATGTTCGCCCAACAAGGGGGCAGCCACGGGATCGATCGCTCCCGTCAAGCTCATACTGATCGGCGGCTCGATGTTCGGGATCCACTCTGCCGTACGATGTGGAATCCGGTTCAAGCGATGGCGCTCTCGCGCCTCCGGTGCATTGAACCCCTCCTCGACCGTCCGCAGATAGCCGACCGGTATATTGGCCAGCTTCATCTTGGTCATCCAGTTTTCGAGAGTATCGCTCGCGAAGACCTCCGCGATGGCTGCCCGCAGAAGCTCCTTGTTCTCGGAACGCGCCTTGCGCGAGGCAAACTGCGGATCGGTGATCAGATCCGGCCGGTTCAGCACCTCAACAACCAGCCGACGATAGAGCCGGTCGTTCGCGCAGGCCATGTAAAGCGGTCCATCGGAGGCCTCGTACACGCCGACGGTAGGAGAGCCACTCGGCGAATTGCCAAACCGGCCGGGATTTTCGCCGTTGATCAGATAGGCCATGCCATAGAAGCCGGTCATGCCCATAGCGACGTCGAACAGGGCGACCTCGACATGCTGGCCGCGACCGAGCCGATCCCGCGCCAACAGCGCCATCAGGATGGCGTTGCAGGCAGACATCCCCGTCGCCATATCTACGATCGGCGGGCCGGTGCGAACCGCCGGGCCATCAGCAAATCCGTTGAGCGACATGAAGCCGCTTTCCGCCTGCGTGATCGGATCAAAGCCGGGACGCGAGGCAAACGGTCCGGTGCGCCCGTAGGCGGAGATCGAGCAATAGACTAGCCGCGGATTGAGTGGCGCAACACTTTCATAGTCCAGCCCAAATTTCTTCATGATCCCGCTGGAGAAGTTCTCGACGACCACGTCGGCCTTGCGAATCAAATCCAGCGCGATCTCACGAGCCTCCGGCACGGTAAGGTCAAGCGCGATGCCACGCTTGTTGCGATTGAGGCTCAGATAGGCAGCACTCTCCCCACCGATCTCGGCGTGTTCATACGCACGCGTGTCATCGCCCCCGTCTGGATTCTCGATCTTGATGACGTGCGCGCCGAAATCAGCAAGCGTCTGCGTACAAGCCGGGCCGGCAACCACACGCGTGAAATCGACGACCAGCAGACCATCGAGCGCGGTAGGCGCGCCCGTCGCCCGCGACGAACGTTCCGGCAATTGAGGCTTGGTGGGCATCGACGGCGCTCCCTTACATCGGCTTATGGTTGCCGAATTTCCCGCAGGAGCAAACTTAAAGCCCGGCACCGCCGACTTCGCAAGTCCTTCGCCCGCATCGCTTCAATACGCAATAAGGGCCCGGCAGCTGTCAAGCTGCCGGGCCCTTGAACGTTCCGTGTTGCGCTTCATCTCGCGCGAACCATTTTTACGTTGCGTGAATCTCGTTCCGCACCACGGGAAACCTGGCTCCATTCGTTCAGCGAAGCCGCTTTCGCCAGTAAAGCGTATGCGGCCAAGCCCAGGGCACATGGGGTTCGAAGAGCCGATAGCCCCCCGGATGAAGTTATTGGCAGACACCGGATTGTCCGTCGTATCCGAGACGATGCTGTCCCATCCAATACGCCGTGCCCTTGCCTCGATCACCCGCATCAGCCTGCATTGGAGGTCACGTCCCCCGGTGCCGCTGCAACACACCGACCCTGGAGAAATAACCGCCATTTCGGATGTGCGTTGACGGCACGACACCGGCGAAGGCTACCGGCTCATCGCCGTGATAGGCAAGCCACCACGCCCCTAACTTGAATTGTGGCAAGGGAGCCGCATCGAAGAACGTCAACCGATGAAGGTCGGCCAATGTATCGGCGATGTCGTCGTCGGATGCATCGACAATGCGAATTTTGTACATGAGACGGTCCGTTGGCGAAGGATGACGCGAGTGGAATGCAGCAATGTCGTCGCGGCTGAAGCTCACTTGCCGAGCACGAACTTGACGCTTAGCCCAACCACGCCCATCAGGCCGGTGGCGATCACCGTAATCACGGCCTTGAGCGTGTAGCTCTGCGCCTGCTCCACGCTCCTTCGCCATCGGCGAAGGTGCTGAAAATCCGCCCTTAGCTCTTTTCGATCGTCATCGTCTATTCCGAAAGACGCCAGCACCGATGCTACTGTCCGCAATACGATGGCATCGATGTTCGCTTGCTGAAGCCTGTGTTGCTCGGCCAGCGTCTCGGCAACGATCGCCCTGACTTCGTCATCTGCCATCTTCACCGCTTGATGATCCTCTCAATGTTCTCGAAGCCGCGCTTGGCGAAGTAGGAGACAACCAGATTGGCCGTGATCGCCGCAAAGCCCGCGAGGCGTCCGTGGAACCAAAGCCGAGGACCTTGTCCCAGACCAGGAGTTTCGCGAACTAAAGCGCGACGCAATAGCCCATCAATTTGTCCGGCTCCCACCAATGCCCGATCTCCGCTCCCGGAGACCGCAGGGGCGCGAGCACTGGCCCAGCGCCGCGGGCCGGCACGTTCGCGCGTGCACGGCCAGCAATGGTACGGACGGCGGCACGCCGATCGGCGCTCCCTCAACGCGTTTCAAGCGATGCGTGGCCGTGATGCGTGGGCCGCCGTCCGATTCCAAAAAATGGGATACGAAAAAACCCGCGGCGGATTTTGTCCCGCGCGGGCGTTGCGAACTTTTCGACGATGCCACTATGCCAGTGTTTTGCCCGACGGGTCAAGCTCCATTTCGATTTTTACGAATTAAACCCGACGGAGACCTTCGGGAAGCCAATTCCAGTCAGGCTGCCGGCGTTTCGCCCGACGTGTCAACGAACGAACCGTCCCTGCCCGCGTTAGCCGGTCAGGAGGATCGACCAATGACGCTGAACATGACACCGAAAACCTCGCGAGACTTGCCCGGCCAGAAGCCGCGCATCGACGGGGAGCTCGACACGCAAGAGGCTCTCATCTCGGACGCTGACGAAACCGAGGACCGGGATCGCGATCTCGTTCACGGCGAGGGCGGAACCATTGATTGTCCCACCAGGCCTGGCGATCTCTCGAAGGACGATTAGGCCGGCGAGCCCGAATGACGAGGCTCTTCCTCTCATTCTGATATGTGGTGCGCAACGGGCTTGCTTCAAGTCCCCGGTGATCGCGTAGAACCCTCGGCCCAACCAACAAGTCGAGGGGTCACGACATGTCCGTATTGCTTCCGACGTCCCGGTCGCGCAGCCGGGAACAACGGGCCACCGCGAACAATCCGGCGATGACAGACCATGCCGTCGTCATCGCCGGTGGCGGACCGACCGGCCTGATGCTGGCCGCCGAGCTCGCCCTGGCGGATGTCGACGTCGCCGTGGTCGAACGACGCGCCGATCAGGAACTGGTCGGCACGCGCGCCGGCGGATTGCACGCCCGCAGCATCGAGATCCTCGATCAGCGCGGCGTCGCGGATCGTTTCCTGCGCGAAGGACAGATCACCCAGCTCGCGGGCTTCGCCTGGACCAGGCTCGACATCAGCGACCTCCCCACCCGGCACGCTTACGGGCTCGCACTGCGGCAGAGCCACATCGAGCGCATCCTGGCAGACTGGGTCAGCGAGCTCGCGGTGCCGATCTATCGAAACCGCGAGGTGACGGGCTTTGCGCAGGACGAGACCGGCATCGACGTGACGCTCTCCGGCGGCGAGGCCTTGCGCGCGAATTATCTGGTCGGCTGCGACGGCGGCCGCAGCCTGGTGCGCAAGGACGCCGGCATCGACTTCGCGGGCTCCGATCCGACGCTGAGCAACCTCATGGCCGAAGTCGAGATGCGAGACGAGCCGGCATGGGGCCTGCGCCACGACGCGCTCGGATTCCACGGCCTCAGCAAGACCGAGAGCGGACGCGTGCTGGTGGTCGTGACGGAAGCGACGCTCGATCGCACCGGCGCGCCCGGTCCCCGCGATCTCAGCGACGCTCTCGTCGCCGTCTACGGCACCGATTTCGGCCTGCACAATCCCGCCTGGATCTCCCGTTTCACCGATGCGGCACGGCAGGCCGTGTCCTACCGCAAAGGCCGCGTGCTGCTCGCCGGCGATGCCGCGCATATCCATCACTCCGTCGGCGGCCAGGGCCTCAACACCGGCCTGCAGGACGCCGTCAATCTCGGCTGGAAGCTCGCGCAAATGGTTAAGGGCCTGTCGCCCGACAGCCTGCTCGACACCTACCACGCCGAGCGCCATCCCGTCGGCGCGCGGACCTTGCGCAACACCATGGCGCAAATCGCCTTGCTCCGCCGCAGCGAGGACGGCCTCAAGGCCGCGCGCGAGGTCGTGTCCGAGCTGCTCGCGATGGACGCGCCGCGCCAGCGTTTTGGCGCGATGATGAGCGGGCTCGACGTGCACTATGATCTCGGCCAAGGACACGCGCTGCTTGGGCGGCGCATGCCCGACCTCGATCTGACGGTCGACGGGCTGCCGCTGCGATTGTTCACGCTGCTGCACGGCGCGCGCGGCTTGCTGCTCGATTTCGGCGAGGCAGGCGGCCTCGACATCGCGCCCTGGGCAGATCGCGTCGATCGCATCGAGGCCGAGTGCGAGGGACCGTGGCAGCTTCCGGCGATCGGACAATTCGCAGCACCCGGCGCCGTGCTGGTGCGGCCCGACGGGCACGTGGCCTGGGTGGGAGATGAGAGCCAACATGGATTTGCGGACGCGATCACGAGATGGTTCGGACCGGCTGCAGACTAGTTCAGGTCGGGCGCGAAGGAACGCGGCTCAAGATTCGAATATTCGCGCGTTCACCGTGCGCAGGCTCATCGACGCTGCCGGCTTGCTGCGGTGGCGTCGGGGCCGGCTGATGAGATAGCGCGTCGCGCATCCATCGGGGTAAACCGATCAGAGCCGCGTTCTCTTGCTGTGGATGCATATTTCTGGACTCCGGTGGAGTCGATGGCGACCGTGTTTCCATTGCAATTTCCTCGCCTGGAGACAAGACGATGCGAAGCCTACGAAGCCTCGGGTTCGCTGGTCTCATCGTTGACTATCGATGAATGATCCGGATGTACGATGATGCGTTCGATCCGTTGCCGCAATTCGCGCGGCCGTGCGTCCGTAGCCAAGGGCTGCACCGGCTTGCCCCACCCACGATCGGGAATAGCGTTTGCGGCGGCCACCCGCGCAAAAGCATTCGCTGTCTCTCTAAACATGATGGCAGCAAGCACGTTGAGTGCGGCTTCGGTCTTGGCGCGTGCCAGGGTTTCGATATCGGCCAGCGTTGGTGCCCCGAAACCTTCACTGGGCACATGCTGAGCAACAGGAAGATGCGGCTCGGTCCTTCTCCTAAATTTGGGCATTTGAAATCCGTTTGTTAAATAACGAGTCTCCGCAAATACAAAGCCCGCGGCGGATTGCTCCGCGCGGGCTGATCTTCAATGATGCTATTCTGCCAGTGTTTTGCCCGACGATTCAGGCGCGGCAGCCGCACTCCTTCAAGGCAGCTAGCTACAGCAGCACCTGCCGGTCTCTTGAACCGGCGGACAGCGAACGGTGCCGAAGGAGCAGAACACGCAGCAGTCGCCAGAGAGCGGCTTCAGGCGCTCGCCGCAGCCTTTGCAGTCATAGAAGAACTGGCAGGCGTCGGTCGGCATGACCTCGGTAGCAGCGTGACCGCACTTCGGGCACGTGATGGTAGAGTTTAAGATCATCCGAGATGTTACCGTGCGCGGTGCTCTGGACCGAGGAACGTCCGCTCCCTCCAACTTGTGGCGCAGCTTCCTGATCAATTCGCGGAGGTCCGCGGCATAATCTTCGATGATGCGCCACCGGGCCTCGTCGCTCTCGCGGGGCATCACTTCTGGCTTTTCCGGCGGCTTATCACTCACGGCATCATACGAACCGCCCCCGCGCCATGCGACTTTGACCTAGATCAAAAATCTTCGGTCCTTGGAGCCTCATCCACCTCCTTCAAGCGCGCGGGGGGCACCGAGAAGGAGCTGCCGGCGAGCCTTCTTCAGATCGGTCGCCAGTTTTATCTTCTCTCTCAAAACGAGAATTTCGGAATATTCCTTTTGGATCTCTGGGTGGATGCGAAGTGCTTCGAGCTGCTGGGTCGCTAGTTTGAAGATTGCGGCAATATGCGTACCTTGGATGGAGTGCATGGTGATCAAATCCGCTGTGGGAAAAACGGGACGGGACCATACAGCGAACTGCGTTGCGGTGTCGCTCGAAATAAACAGCCAACCATACTGTCGTTTTTTGCAGCGCGTCATTGCCGATGTCGGTGCTTGGCCGAACAGGCGTTCCACTGGCGCGGTCTCAATGAACAGCGGCGTGCACAATCTCAAAGCGGAGCACCACCCTAAGCACAGGTCCGCAGCCGTCCCGCACCTCGATTGAGAGGGTACGAACTACCGAGCCCGGCAGCACGTCCTTGGCGAAGTCTGCCATTGCCTCGGAGGCCGCACACTTCACATTCGCTAAGGTGGCGATTTCGACCCCGATCTCGTCAGGAACGAACCTGTCGTTGTCGCGCGTGTCGAAGTAGTAGTGGGGCATGGTGGTCAAGGCGCGGTCGCGCTTGATGTTCCTACCAAAATTAGAACACCCCCAAGAAAACGACTATGACGGCCCAGCTACGGCTCGGGATGGATCGAGACGGTTCTCGCGCTGGTCGTCGGCGTATTCTTGTGCCACCCGGGGAGCTTGCTGACGGTGGCGCTGGTCCCTCTCGGTGGCAGTGAGAATTTGCTGCGCTCGCCTGGCTATCGCTTCATAGTTCTTGGCAACCTGGCGAAGCGTGGCTCTCGCCTCCACGTGTTCGCAGTTGTCGGCCTTGGTGTGAAACTCCTCAGCCCGTATGAGCCAATACTTCGGGGAGTGCATTCGCTCGATGCCCATGGCCAAATCCCCTAAATCGGACCATCCAGGTTATTAATGGACGTTCAGGCCAGCTGGTTCCCGGCTGCACTCAAATAGCGAAGAGCAAAACACGGAGCGCAAGAAAGCCGGCCGCTCACGCGACCGGCTCGCCACAAACCTGTGGGCTAACGCAAAACTATCAGCGCCCCAGCTTACGCTCCACCTTCTTCCGGCTGCTACCCACCTTCTTGACCGCCTTCTTGACGGCAGAAGCCGAGCGGCCGGTCTTCTTTGCCTCGTAGCCAACTTCGTATTTCTGCCCACCCGCAACGGGCGCGCGGTCCTGCTTGCGACCGCGAGTTGGCTGCTTCTTCGCTTTAGCCATGTTGCTCTCCTTGCATCTCTGAAACGCAAGAGGATTCAATGGGTTCCCAACGCCCTTCAAGGTCGCGCCCGTCGTCGGAACGAATCCGGCCAGAAAGATTCGAAACAACGTGTTCGTTGCGTGGAGTTTGTCAGTGGCGTTGCAGCGTCAGCGTAAGCCGGGGGCGCTCGGGGTGAAAGCGCCCTTCCCCGGCTTCATCGAACCGGCCTTGGCATCGACGGTGGACCGCGTACCAACCGGAGAGAGGTGGATTCACGAAATCAAATTCGACGGCTATCGGGTGCAGCTTCATTTGGCCAACGAGGCCGTCACCGTCTACACCCGTCGCGGTCACGACTGGACCAAACGCTTCAAGAAAGTCGCCGACGACGCCTGGCACATCAAGGCGGGATCGGCGGTCATCGACGGCGAGGTCGTCGTCCCTGCTGCCGATGGCAGCACCGATTTTTCCGTCCTTCAAAACGAGCTGAAGGGCACATCGTCCAAGATCGTGCTCGTCGCATTCGACCTGCTTTATCTGAATTCGCGAGACCTTCGCGGTCTGCCGCTGTTTCAGCGCAAGGCCGAGCTGAAGAAGATCATCGCCGGCACCGACGTGCAGTTCAGCGAGAGCTTCGAGATCGAAGGACGCGAGATGTTCGCGCACGCCTGCAAGGTCGGGCTAGAGGGCGTGGTCTCAAAGGTTCGCGACAGCATCTACAACAGCGGCCGCGGCAACAACTGGGTCAAGACAACTTGCGCGCAGCGAGAGACGCTAACCATCGCCGGCTTCGCACTCGACGAAGGCAAATGGGACGGCATCTATCTCGGGCGCCATAGGGGAGATGATCTTGTTTATGCGGGCAAGGTCGACCACGGATTCGACAAGACATCTGCCGCAGAACTGCAAAGACTATTGAAGCCGCTCATTCGCAAGACGCAGCCTTACGCCAAGCGGATCGCGCACAAGGGCATCTGGGTCGAGCCGAAGCTGCTTGCGGAAATCGAGTATCGCGCCAAGTCGGCGGAGGGGAAGGTCCGGCATCCCTTCTTTAAGGGCTTGAGAGAGGATCTGTGATGGATGCGTTCGATCGATGGTGGATATGGGCCGAGAAATCCCTTGATGATCCGCAAACCATTCCGGTCTGGCTGCATGAGGCAGTGCTGCAGCTTTCGCCGGATGAACGGCGAGATCGCTCTAAGGTGAATGCCGCAGCAAAAGAAGCGGAGGCGCACTATGAGATTTAAATTCCGCACAGAGGGTTGGCAGCCCAGGAGCGAGGAAGAACACTTCATGATTTGTCCGACCTGCGGCGAACGCTTCGACTGCCGCGATCTCGGAGAAGCGCTCGAGCACCAACACGGCGAACCGGTCGAGGAAGAGCCGACGCAGCACTGATGCCGCCGGAGGTTTTCCACAGCCACGACAGGCAGTGGTTCGTCCAACTTTTCGCCTACTACCCATCGATAATTTGCCAGCTTAGCCGGCACGTGGCTTTGATCGCCCATGACCACCAAGTCCCGCCAACATCTCTACGGCACTCAAATCAAGATTTCGGCCGAGCGCGCCAAGGAGGCGCGCAAGGAGGCCGACAAACTGGCTTGCGCGGCCTGGAACTATCGGATGCTTGGCTATAAGGGCCCGGCGCAGCCATCGCCGACGATCGGAGACGCCATCAACGCGGGCTTCCTCTACCTCGAAGTGCGATGCCTTGGATGCGACACCAACCAAACCGTGGCGCTCGATATCGTCCGGCGTGTGAAGACAACGCCGGTGCATGAACTCGAACGCTACATGCGCTGCAAGGACTGTTCGCAAGTGCGAGGTTATCCTTACAAGAAGAGCGCTCTCGTGGCGCTGCGGCCAACGAAAATCTCTGCTACTAATCCTGCGTCGTATTGGTGGCCCGGCGAGCGCTAAGGACAATCTCTCGCGTGTGCAATCTCTATTCGATCACCACCAATCAGGCGGCGATCGCCGACCTCTTCCGCGTCGTGCGTCGTGAGAGCAATCTGCCGCCGATGCCGGGTGTGTTTCCGGATTACCCCGCACCCGTCATTCGCGATGCAGCCGGCGAGCGAGAGATGGTGCTGATGCGCTGGGGCATGCCCCCGCCACCGCGCACCGGCGGCCCGCCCGCGACGAACATTCGCAACACCTCGTCCCCGCATTGGCGTGCGTGGCTCAAGCCGGAGCACCGCTGCCTCGTGCCAGTCAACAGCTTTGCCGAATACGCGCCGGAGACCAACCCGAAGACGAAGAAGAAAGACATCGTGTGGTTCGCGCTTGCCGACGCTCGGCCGCTGTTCGCGTTCGCCGGGATCTGGACGACTTTCAATGGTGATCGCGGCACCAAGTCGAAGCCCGTTCCAGGGCCGCATCAGGTCTACGGTTTTCTCACCACGACACCGAATGCGGTGGTTGAGCCGATCCATCCGAAGGCCATGCCGGTGATCCTGACTACAGCGGAGGAGCGAGAGGTTTGGCTGAGGGCGCCGTGGGACGAAGCCCAGGCACTGCAACGGCCGCTGCCGGATGAGAGCTTGAAGATCGTGGCGCGCGGCATCGAGAAGGAAGACGCATTAGCCGCTGCTACAGTTGATTCCTAATATCGGGGCCTTGTTCGGCATGCGCTTCCGTTCAAAAGTGAACATTGCCTCAAGTTGAGTAACCCGCTCAAACCACTGAACCCGCTCACACAATTTAATCCGGCGACATATCATATGATATGTCTCTGCCTCAGACGACGGGCGTAAGCTTTATCCCATCACCGCAAGGCAATTGGCATCTGCCGGTGATGAGAACGCCCAACCAGCGCTCCCGCCCTGGACGAACGAGGGAGACGTGCATGCCGACACGCCGACGCTTCAAGCAGACGACGACACTCACCGAACGGCTCGCCGAGGAGGCCGCGCGGCTTCGCGAGGAGGCGCGTACGATCGCGCCGGGGCGCCGCCGCGAGATGCTACTGCGCAGGGCGCGGCAGGACGAGACCGCCATGCACATCGACGCCTGGCTGCAATCGCCAGGGCTGAGGGCACCGACATGACCCAGCAATATCGCGCTTATCTCGTCGGCGACAACGGCGTCTTCCGCTCCGCCGAAGCGTTCGAGGCCGCGTCGGATGCGATCGCCCTCACCTTCGCGCAGCAGTTCACGCGGCACGGCAAGGTCGAGGTCTGGCAGCTCGGCCGCAAGATCGCCGTGCTCGAGCCCGAGTCATCCGCGCCGGAATTTCTCACGCGTCAATGATCGCCTGATGTCGAGGGCGTCCTGAAGGTCTCGATCGCGAACGAGAAATTGACCTGCATCACGGGACCCCTGGCATCGCGAACGTCGATCGCCATCGACTGCCTAGCGCCCGCGGCAGGCGCGGAAACGATGGCGTCGCGCGCCATGTCCGCGACCGACTTGGCGGCCTCTGCCTGAACGGCGCGCGAGCTGGCCAGCTCAAGCCCTTCCTCGTCGAGCGCTACACCGGTGTCGTCGCGCAGGTCGAAATAATATCGGGGCATTGCAGCATCCTTTGCCCGTAATAGGTCCGAAGCGGACAAAGGGTTTCCGGGGCAGCGAAAAAATCTGTTGGAATCAATAGGTTCCGGGAACTCCGCCGTCCCTCTGCCAGCGCGGCGCGGGAGCAGCTTGCCGCGCTCGCGCCCGGTTTTTCGTCAGGGAGCGAAGCGACAGGGCGAAACGACGCGGCCCCCTCACTCCTCCGCAAGCTTCCCGACGATATAGGCATCCACCGTTTCGGCGAACGAGCGCTGCACGCCGACCGCAGTGCCATGCTGGTCGAGCGCGTCGCGCTGGAGCACGCGCAGGCCGCGGCCGCGCATGCAGACCGGCGCCGTGTTCAGGTATTGGTCGATCGCGCCTGTCGCGAGCGGGATGGCCTTCGGGTCGCCCCTTGCGATCAGAAGCCGCAAGAGGCTCTGGCATTCGGCCAAACCTGGCATGGGATCAGCGCCTCACGCCTGCCGCGATTTCGCCGGCCGCTTCACCGGCTGGGTGTGGGTGCCGAACAGCGCCAGTAAAAACGCGACTTCTTCCTTCGAACCGACCTGGATACCGGCGGGGCTTCCGACTTGGATCATGATGATCTCCTTTTCGCTTGGTTGGTCGGGCGCAACGGGCGGGGCGTTCGAGACAATCTGGTTTCAGCACTGTTTCAGGCGTGTTTCGTCGCGGCGCGCCATGTCCATGGTCGCCTGAATAGGAACAGCTTTTGGGATCAAAAAGTTATTCGCGCGTCGGTCCGGATGCACGACCGGCGCCCCCCACGGCCTCAGCTCGCCCCCCGGGCTGGGGCCGTTTCTTTTCGACGCCTCAGTTTTGGTTTTGGTTTTGGTTTTGGTTTCGCCTGGGCGTCTCCCAGGACAGCTTGTTGCACCGGGAGCACCGGAAGATGGCGATCGCGCCATCCGGTGAAGCCACCGCGTCGATGAATGTCATGGGTCTGTTGCACGCAGCACAAATCGGCCGCTGCCTGGTGTCTTGATCCGTCATGCGCGCAAACGCGGGACAGAGCAGGAGGTTTCTATCGCTCTGGAGGTTCAGGGTGCCAGATCTTCGGAACGTTTTGCTGAAGCAGTGAGATCGATGCCGCAATCTGCTCCCGCGAACGGCGCAGCAATTGTCGTGTCGTTTGCCTTGCATCGAGCTGGTGCAATTTCTGCCGGTCGAGATCCGCCTCGAATTCCTCGCGGGTGAGCATGACAAGCTCCCGTGTTGCTGCCCATTCGCAGAGTACGTCGAGATACGATTGAGGACCGCTCAGAAGTGAACACACGGCGGGATGCCCGCCTGCGGGCTTTCGACCCAGCCGGTCTTCAGGGTCCGCGCTTCTGCGTGGCGAGGCGCAACGCGATGCCGTGCTGCCAGGCGCGCACTCTCACGGCGGCTTCGCTGCGACCGAGTTCGCCGGCGATCTCGTCCGGCCGCGAGCCGGCGTCGGCCAACGCCTTCAGCCGCTCGTGCTCTTCCGCTGTCCACTCTTCAACAACGGGTAGCGTGATTGCATGGTCGTAAGCTGTCTCGCCTGCGTGGTCGATGCAGGCGACAAGCGAGCGAAACAGGCGAAGTTCCTATGCGACCTTGCTCTGAGATCTGCGACGGGGCGTCCCGCAGATGGACCGACGACGGCGCTCGCTCAGATCCAGACGTCCTCGCGGCACGAATCGCACCGATAGATCAGGATCGAGCAATCGCGCCTCACATCGAAGATCGAAGTCAGGCAGCGCGTATCCCTCTCGCATTTGGGGCAAGCCGGCCTCGGCTTGTAATGATCCGGCCTCGTTGCCGGGCCTGCTTGCTGTTCACTGCTCATCTCATTCCTCGGTGGAGGACTGAGTTCCTAAGTACCAAAGTGGACATTCGTTCCAATCACGCGGGCGGCGCTTCTCATGGAAGCGAGGGCCTAGACGCCCCATGATCGCGCGCGCTGATCATCGGCTTCGTCCTGAACCATCAAGCGGGTTTGTCCTGAACGATCAAACCGGCTTGGTGTTGGCGGGTCCCCCCCCCCCCCGCAGTTCGTCCAGGCTCTCGAGCGTGCAGATGCGCGCGGCGCGGCGCGCCAGCTCGTCGTAATTTTGCGCCACCTTGCGCAGCACGTCCCGCGTCTCGGGATATTCGCAATTGTCCGCCTTGGTGCGGAATTCTTCCGCCCGCATCCGCCAGTACCGCGGAGGGTGCATCCGCTCGGCTCCCATGGGCCACTCCCCTCAGTTGGTCCAACTGTTCCTGCTCATTAATCAAGAGCGCGTCCAGGAGTTCCCGCGCAGATGTTCCGGTTCCGATCACACGTCCCGCTTGCGCAGGGATCGCAGCTGACGACAGCATCTCGCGGGAAAGATCGACTTTAGTTCAAATGCGGCAGGGCGGATTCGGCAGGACGCAACGGGTTGGCGCCATGGTGGGACACGTCCCTTGCGACAAACGCAACGGGGATAGCTCGGAGAGATCGTCGATGTATGTCGTCGCCGCCGCGTTGCTGGTGCTGTCGGGACTGTTCTACTCCGCGAGCCATCACGAGATCGGCTCGTTCGGCGTCACCATGTGCACGTATGGCGGCGCGTTCTGCGACAATCCGCTGATCGTCTTTTCCGGCGCCGCGCTGGCCGGCGCCTGGGGCATGTTCGTCAGCGTCAAATAGTCCCGACCGCACGCGCTCAGGGGACAAACGTCTCGCCGGTGTCCGTGCGCGGACTGCGCGACGGCCGGCCATGGCGGGCCGGCGCGCGCCCGGGACGCGCGCAAAGGCTGCACTGGGTATTCTTCGATGATGCACTTATACAGGTGTTTTGCCCGACGAGTCAAATGGAGATTCGCTTTATCAGAAATTGGCGAGGAGCCCGCTACGCGAAGCCCGGGAACCTTGTTCCCTCCTTGGCATTTGTGAAGGACGCGCCCCGACCGAGACCCCTCCTGCCATGACCGACAATGCTCTCGCCCCCACGAAATCCGCGCCGTCGCTGTTGCAGAGGTTGGGGCCGGGTCTCGTCACCGGGGCGGCGGACGACGATCCGTCCGGCATCGCCACCTATTCGCAGGCCGGCGCGCAATTCGGTTACGGACTGCTCTGGACGGTATTTCTGACCACGCCGTTCATGATCGCCATCCAGCTCGTCAGCGCCCGGATCGGCCGCGTCACCGGCAAGGGGCTGGCCGCCAACGTCATGCAGATCGCGCCGCGCTGGGCGGTGCTGTCGCTCGTCGCCATGCTCGTCGCCGCCAACACCTTCAACATCGCCGCCGACATCGCCGCGATGGCGGAGGCGCTCTCGCTCGTGATCGGCGGCCTCAACCACGAGCACGCGCTGATCTTCGCGGCGGGCTCGACCCTGCTGCAGGTGTTCCTGCCCTATCGGCGCTATTCGCCGGTGCTGAAATTTCTCACCTTGGCGCTGTTCGCCTATGTCGCGACCGCCTTCACGGTCGAGATCCCGTGGAGCACGGCGCTGCTCGCGGCGGTGTGGCCGAAGACGAATGTCAGCGCCGATTATTTCATGATGGTCGTCGCCGTGCTCGGCACCACGATCAGCCCGTATCTGTTCTTCTGGCAGGCCTCGCAGGAGATCGAGGAGATGAACCAGGGCAGGCGCGACAAGCCGCTGCGCGAGCTGAAGCACGGCGGCAGTCCGGAGCTGGCGCGCATCCGAGCCGACACCATCTCCGGCATGCTGCTCTCCAACGGCATCGCCTTCTTCATCATCCTCACCACCGCGTCGGTGCTGCACGCGAATGGCGTCACCAACATCAATTCGGCGACGGAGGCCGCCGAAGCGCTGCGGCCGCTCGCCGGCGACTTCACCTTCGCCCTGTTCGCGATCGGCATCATCGGCACCGGCCTGCTCGCAATTCCGGTGCTGGCGGGCTCGGCCGCTTACGGCGTGGCGGAGATCTTCGGCTGGCGCGCGACGCTGGAGGCGAAGCCCGACGAGGCGGTCGGCTTCTACACCATCATCGCCGCCGCCACCATCATCGGCTTCGGTCTAGGGTTCACCGGCATCGACTCGATCCACATGCTGGTCTGGAGCGCCGTGCTCAACGGCGTCGTCGCCGTTCCGATCATGGCCATGATGATGCTGATCGTCTCGAGCAAGACGATCATGGGTCGCTTCAAGGGCCGGTCATGGCTCGTCGCGCTGGGCTGGCTCGGCACCGCGCTGATGGCGCTGGCGGTGCTCGCGCTGCTCGGCTCGTCATTGATCGGCTGACTAGCTACCCGTGCGACAAGGCTGCCGATATCTGCGAGGCGATGATGAAGGCCGCGAAGAGGGCCGGCACGCTGATGAAGCGCAGGAATTGGTCGATCGAAAGCATCGCTGTCTCCCCCAAGACAAAAAGCCTCTCTGCCCGCCGCGCTATTCCACCCCGTGCGCAGCGTGCTGATCGGCTGTCAGAAACTGATCGGAAATGGCGGCTCCACTCATCGTGAGCAGCGCCAGGATCGAAATCACAGCCAGAAATTTCATGGCCGGAGGGTCGATCCCGATTGTGGCCAAAAACGTCAAAGCATGGTCCCTTTTCAGGACAACCCCGGGAAAGATCATGGCTGTCCCCACCGGATTTTCCCTTAGAATGGCGGGAAGGGCCTTCCAGGCGCCCCTCGCCGGGCTTCACTGCGCAGGACCGTTAGCCTAACAATTGTGGCTGGAGCCGGGCTTGCGAGCCGGCCAAAGAAAAAAAGCGCCGCCGGGCGACAGGGAGCGACATGACCAGACCGTCGAAAGCAACAAGCGTCGAAATCCTCGCCTGCGATGCCGGCTGGAGAAACTACCATTTCGTCAAGCTGACGACCGAAGACGGCGTCGTCGGCTGGAGCGAGTTCGACGAGGGTTTTGGCTCACCCGGCGTCGGTGCTGCGATCCAGCGCCTGTCCGCCCGCGTCGTCGGGCAGAACGTTTTCCGGCACGAGCGCATCTACGCCGAGCTGTTCGCGGCCACACGTCCCGCCGCCGGCGGCGTGGTGGCGCAGGCGCTCGGCGCGATCGAGAATGCGCTGCTCGATGCCAAGGCGAAATGTCTCGGCGTGCCCTGCTACGAACTGCTCGGTGGCAAGATCCGCGACCGTGTCAGGGTCTATTGGTCGCATTGCGCAACGTGGCGGATCAATCACCCGTCCTGGTACAAGCCGCCGATCGAGAACCTCGACGGCGTCAAGGCAATGGGACGCGAGGTGCTCGAGAAGAAGTTCACCGCGCTCAAGACCAACATCTTCTCCTACGACGACGGCAAGCCAACCGGTTGGCGACCGGGTTTCGGCTCGCCCTTCGCCCCCGAGATCAACGTCGATCGCAAAATCCTGCGCGACCTGCGCATGCATCTGGAGGCGATCCGCGACGGGGCAGGCCCCGACGTCGACATCCTGCTTGATTGCAACTTCAACGCCAAGACCGAGGGCTATCTGGAGATCCTGCGCACCATCGCCGACCTCGACATGTTCTGGATCGAGATCGACAGTTTCAATCCGGAAGCGCTCGGTTACATCCGCAGGCAAAGCCCGCATCCGATCTCGTCCTGCGAGACGCTATTGGGCTTGCGCGAATTCCTGCCCTATTTCCGCGAGCAGGCCATGGACGTCGCGATCATCGACACGCCCTGGAACGGCGTCTGGCAGTCGATGAAGATTGCAGCCGCTGCGGACGCGTTCGAAATCAACGTTGCCCCGCATAATTTCTACGGCCATCTCTGTTCGATGATGAACGCGCATTTCTGCGCCACCGTGCCGAACCTGCGCATCATGGAGATCGACATCGATCGCCTGGCGTGGGACCGCGAGCTGTTCACGCATGAGCCGGATATTCAGAACGGCCATCTGGTCATTCCGGACCGACCCGGCTGGGGCACCGATCCGAACGAGGAAGCCCTTCGCGCGCATCCGCCGAAGACCAGCGGCGGATTGCTCAACTACGGTCGCAAGAACTAGACGTCTTACGGCGTCACTGGATTGACGGTCGGGGACGTCTTTGGCCCCGGCCGCGCCGGCTCGATCGGTGATTTCGGTTCGGTCGGGAGAATTTTGGCACCTGCGGCGCGTACGGCCTCGCCAGTGGTCGCATACATCGCGACGTGAGCAGGCTGCGTCTTGGCCCGATTCCATGGTCCGTGATCGACGATGAGCATCGCAGCAATCGTCACCGCGGCCACAATCAACGCGATCACGCCGGGATGGCGAAGCGCCGAGGACATGGAATTTGCGAAGCGATCCGTTGCCATCGTGGAATCCATAGGTTTTTCCTCTCGCAGGTTAATGCAATTGCGTCCTGCGAGTTCCGCCCTTGCCGAGCCAAGTTCCAAGCCAATGCGGGAACCTGACGCCACAAGGCGCTCAGTGTTTCACATCCGGCCGCGCATCGCCGACGAACCGGTCGCGATTCGGCATCTTGACCGCCGCGAGCGATTTGGCATCGAGCGTCGCGTCCGCTCCGACCAGTCCATTCAGGTTCAGGATGTACGCGGACACCGCATAAACCTCCTCATCGCTCAGCGATTGCGGTGCGTTCTGCGGCATCGCACGGCGGATGTAGTCGAACAGCGTCGGCGCATACGGCCAATAGCTGCCGACCGTGCGGATCGGCTTTGGTGTTGCGATCGTGCCCTGCCCACCGACGAGCCGGTCACCCAGCCCGCCCTCGCCCTTGTCGCCATGGCATGATGCACATTGCTGGGCGAACACCTCGCGACCACGACTGACCGAGCCACTTCCCTTCGGCAGATTGCTGCCGTCGCGTCCGACGTCGATATTCCAGCCAGCAATCTCCGCAGCCGTCGCGGGACGTCCGAGGCCGTACAGAGTCTGTGCCTGCGCCCCGCTCGCGAACGCACACAGCACGATGACAACAGCAATGCCGCAAGTCTCACGCCAGCGCATTGGTCACCTCGCCGTCGGCCGCGATGCGCCAGGGCCAGATCGCGTTGTTGTGGTAGAAATAGTTCTCGCCGCGCACCGCGAGCAACTCGGCCAGAGTCGGCTGCACATAGCCGGTTTCGTCGATGGCACGGCTCTGGATCACGGCAGGCTTGCCGTCCCACTGCCAGGGCAGGCGAAAGCGTGTCAACGCACGCGTCAGCACCGGCTCCTGCAATTGCGCGCTTTGCCAACTCTTTCCCTCGTCGACGGACAGTTCGACGCGCGCGATCTTGCCATGCCCGCTCCACGCGATGCCGGTGATCTCGTGGAAGCCGGGCGCGCCCAGGCGTTGGCCGCCGGAGGGCCTCGTGATGATCGACTTCGCCTCCATGTAGAACGAAAATTCACGCGCGGTGCCGTCTGGCAGCAGGTCGGTGTATTTCGAGGTCTCCTCGCGCGAATAAACCGGCTCAGCCGTCACATGCAGGCGGCGGAGCCACTTAACGCTCATATTGCCCTCGAAGCCCGGCAGGAACAGCCGCAGCGGATAGCCCTGCTGCGGGCGCAGCCGCTCCCCGTTCTGGCTGTAGACCAGCATGGCGTCCTCGAGGCATTTCTCGATCGGGATGCTGCGGGTCAGCGCAGCCGCGTCGGCACCTTCGGCGACGATCCATTTGGCATCCGGCTTCAATCCGGCCTCCTGGAGCACCAGCTTGAGGCTGACGCCGGTCCATTCTGCACAACTCACCAGACCTACAAGGTCCGACGCGGTCTTGCCGTAAGGCTTGCTGTAGCCGGGATTGCCGGAGCATTCGAGAAAGTGGACGCGCGATTCCGACGGGAAACGCCTGAGATCGTCCATTGTGAAGATCAGCGGACGCTCGACCAGCCCGTGCAGCATCAACCGGTGCTGGGCCGGATCGATGGTCGGAACGCCGCCATGATGACGCTCGTAAAACAGTCCGTTCGGCGTGATGATGCCATCGAGCTCCTGCAATGGCGTCCGGCTGGAGGCCGAGATGTACTGCTTGAGCGTCTTCGAGATGTTCTTGACGACGCCCTTCTCGAACGGCGATGGCGCGCCATAGAGCTGGCCTCCCGTCGGCTCGCCCGGCGCCTTCATCCATTCGGGAATGTTGGGTGGAAGGTTGTCGGTCGCGGCGGCAACCGATGCGCCGGCGCCCAGGACAGTGCCACCCGCAGCCGCCGCGCCGGCGCGCAGAAAGCGACGGCGAGTCGTCCCCGCAGGTTTGTCGTCGGCGTCGCTCGTGCTGCTCATTTGCGGATCCTCGGCTGAAGCGCGACCCGCATGAAACATTCTGCGACGAGCATTTGCAATTCGCACCTGTTTCAAAAACAGGCGATTTCGACCTCGACTGATCTAAATCTGGCGGGCGCGACGGCAATTCTCTTCTTCGCAATGCACAAACGGCTCATCCATCACTCGCCCGGCGCGATCGCATTGCTGGGGGTTGGCCGGTCGGCGATCTGCTGGCCGAACAGGCTGCCGATCAGTTCGACCGCGGTGCGCGCGGTGCGGCCACGCTCGTCGAGGAACGGATTGAGCTCGACGATGTCGACTGAACCGACTACGCCGGAATCGTGCAGGAGCTCCATGATCAGATGCGCCTCACGATAGGTCGCTCCGCCCGGCACCGTCGTGCCCACGCCGGGTGCGACGCAGGGGTCGAGAAAATCGACGTCGAAGCTGACATGCAGCACGCCGTTGCTGGCCCTGACGCGCTCGATGACGCGACGGATCAGCACGGCGACGCCGAATTCGTCGATCTGGCGCATATCGACAACCCTGATCCGGCGCGTGCGCATCAACTCCTTTTCGAGCTTGTCGATTGAGCGCGCGCCGAACAGGTCGAGCCTGTCGGGATCGATCGGGGCGCGCGGATCATCGCCGAGCAAGCCGTCGAGGCCGGGTTCGCCGCAAAGGAATGCCGCCGACATGCCGTGCATGTTGGCGGTGATCGTCGTCTCAGGCGTGTTGTAATCGGCATGCGCATCGAGCCAGAGCACGAACAGCTCGCGTCCGCGCTCCTGCCAGTGACGGGCCATGGCATTCACCGATCCCATCGACAATGTGTGATCGCCACCGAGGAAAATCGGCAGCGCGCCGGTTTTCGCGATCTCGTAGCCTCTGCGGCTCAGCACGCGCGTCCAGCGCTGGATTTCGCGGTAGTGATTGGCTTTGTCGGGGGGCCTGTCTGCGAGGTCCCGGAGCTCGCCCACGGAGAGATCGCCGTAATCGACGACCTCGAAATCCAGGCTCTCTAGCAGTGTCGCAAGGCCGGCGGTGCGGAGCGCCGCAGGGCCCATCAGAGTACCGCGCTGCGAAGCCCCCATGTCGATGGGAGCGCCGAGCAGGGCGATGCGCCGGGCTCGATCCGTCGTGGTCCGGTCAGTCACAGCTGTCTCCTGAGATCAGCAAGATTGAGCCAGCCTAACAGAGATTCGCACCCGTCGTTTCACGGGGAAGGTCCACGCAGGGGCGCATCGTCCCGGAACAAAAGCCCGCGCGCCGAATTGCTCATCCAAGGCCGGTACCCGCCGTAAAAACCACGGCGCCTGTCGCGGATAGCCAAAGGTCATGCGACCCGCTGTTCAGAACGAGCGCTCGCGCGGATAGCCAAAGGTACCGGCCTCCGCCGCACATGATCAGCCTGGAGGTTGCGCACTTGAGCACGGAGATCCCGCAGTCCACTTCACATCCCGGCATGGCCGAGCGCGCCATCGATGCCGCGACGGACGTATCCCGCACCATCGGTGAAGTCGCAGGTGGCCTGCATGCAGCTGTCGACCGCATGACTTCCGCAATCGACGATGCGCGAAAGCCGGGCCGGCCCCTCGCGACCGTCGCTGCGATCACGCGCGAAGCGCCGCTTGCCAGCCTGTTCGTTGCTTTCCTGTTCGGCGTCGCGGTCGCGCGTCGGCGCTAAATCGTAACAGGTGTTCAGGCGGCGCTGACGGCCGCGCACTCGGACGCGAGGAATTGTCGCTCGAATGCCTCCGCCGGCATCGGACGGCCAAAGAAATAGCCCTGGCCTTCCTCGCATCCCATGCTCACCAGGAAGTCGGCCGTCGCGCGATTCTCGATGCCTTCGGCCACGACCGTGAGACCGAGCTGCTTGCTGAGACCGATGGTCGACCCGACAATCGCGGCATCGTCGGAGTTCGCGAGCAGACCGAGCACGAACGACCGGTCGATCTTGAGCCCATCGAGCGGGAACTTCTTCAAATAGCTCAGGCTCGCATAGCCAGTGCCGAAATCGTCGAACAGGACGCGGACGCCGAGCTGCTGGATGCGTTTGAACATATCGAGCACCCGGGCTTCGTCGTGTAGCAGGATGTCCTCGGTGACCTCGAGTTCGAGCAGCGACGGCGTGAGCCCCGTCGCTTCGAGCATCCCCGCAACCGAATGCGCGAGGTCGCCGGAGTGGATCTGCGAGGGCGACAAATTGATCGCGACGCGCACACTGTCGCCGGACAATTCCCAGGCGCGTGCCTGCCGGCAGGCAGTTTCCATCACCCAGTTTCCGATCCGCTCGGACAGGGCTGAGCTATTGACCACCGGCATGAACTCTCCTGGCGAAACGTAGCCGCGCACGGGATGCCGCCAGCGGATCAGCGCTTCGGCCCCGACCAGGCTGGCGTCGATCAGGCGAACCTGAGGCTGGTAGAACAGCTCGAACTCGCCGCGATCGGCGGCAAGCGCCAATTCACTCTCCAGCGTCAGCCGGTTCTCCAGCTCCTGCCGGATCGCGCTCTCGAAGACCACATAACCGCCGCGCCGCGTCAGTTTTGCCTTGGTCAACGCAAGATGGCCGTTGCTCAGGAGATCGTCGGCGTTGTGTCCGCCTTCTGGATGGACGGCGACGCCGATGCTGATCCTGACGCGATGCTGCCGCGTGCCGGTCGCAAGCGGCGCTTCGAACGCGCGCGCGATGCGCTCGGCGAACTCTGCGATCGGCTCGTCGCCATCTGCGCCTTTGCGCGCAATGGCGAATTCGTCTCCGCTGAGCCGGGCAACGACAGCGTCGTCGCCCGCTTCAGCTTTCAGGCGACCAGCGACCGCCTGCAGCACGAGATCTCCGGCGGAATGACCCAGCATGTCATTGATGCTCTGGAAGCCGTCGAGCCCGATCACGAGCAGCGCGACCTTGCAGGGGCGCTGCCCCGCATCCCCGATCATGCCGACCAGTCCGGCATGCAGCGTGTTGCGGTTGACCAGACCGGTCAGCGCGTCGTACTCGGCGAGATATCTGACGCGTTCGGCCTCGCGCCTGCGGACCGAAATGTCGCGCAGGATGGCTCCGTATTGGAAGCCGTCCGTTCCCTGCCAGCCCGAGAAGCTCGCCTCGACCGGGAAAGTTTCACCGTTCTTGCGCCGCCCTTCGAACTCGACGACGACCGCCCCACCGGGGACCAGGAGTGCCTGGCGCGCGGCGTCGCGCATGGACGGCCTCGCGTCACCGTCCACTGATACGGCGCACAGCGTTTCGAACGGGCGGCCGATGATCTCGGCGGGCATATAGCCGAAGATCGCACTGGCGCCGGGATTCCACACGGCGATCAGCTGACCTTCGTCGGTGCAGACGAGGCCATCGCCGAGCGACATCGCGATACGATGAAAGCGGCTTTCGGCGATGCGCCCCAGGAGACCGCGGAAATCGATTTCGTCGAGTGCGATCGCCGTCAGATAAGCGACAATCGCGATGTGGAACAGCGATGTGTCGATGATGAAGGGCCATCTTGCCTGCACGAGGACCGCAACCAGCTCGAAGACCGCCCCGGCCGAGATCAGGATTGCAACGCGAATTCCCGGTCCGAAGCGGCGCCACGAATACATCATCAGCAGGCAGATCACCGCGAGACCAAGGATCATGCCGATATCGGAGGTCCAGCGCAGCATCCGGTTCTGGAGGATCGATTCAGCTGCCAGCGCCTGGAGGATGGGTCCGGAGATGATGCGGCCATTTGGAACACTGAAGCGGTCGCCGAGTTCGAGCGCCGTCGCGCCAATGATGACCTTCTTGTCTCTTAGCTTGTCGAGAGTGGCCGTGTTGCCGCGGAGCACGTCGACATAGGAGACACTCGGAACGGAGCCCGCCCGAATGCTGAAATCGATCAGGAATGGCGGCCGCCGATTGGCGTCCTGCCCGGCCAGCACGACGGCCATCGACGGCATCAAGGCATCGCCGAGCTTCTCGCCGAACGGATAGCGACGAACGAGCCCGTCGGATTCGATCGCGACATTGACCAGCGCCGGCCACGACTGGTTGCTGAACGGCTTTAAGGGGCGATTGATGTGAGCTGCGCCGCCATTCGGCGCCGGTTGCTTGAAGGACGGCAGGATCGTCGAGCCGCCGGCCTCACGCAGTGCGGTGACGAACGCCTCGTCGGAGGCCGGATCGGATGGGGAGCTGAAATCGACGTCGAAAGCAACGTCCTGCGCCCCAGCGGCCTCTAACCTGTGCAACAGTTCCGCGTGCAGCCGGCGCGGCCAGGGCCATACCCCGATCTGGTCGATCGAGGGCGCATCGATGGCCACCACGACGACATTGCCGCTCGCGGCACGCGATTGCCAGGCGAACCGCAGGTCAGTCAGCGCGTTGCGAAGCGCGCCATGCCACCCCGTGGACAGCACGATCGCCAGCGCGGTCACAACTAGAATATGTGGACGATAGCGCTTCACTCCGGTCCTCCCGCGCACCCGCTTCTGCGGTTGCGCCCCCCCTTATCCCCTAAGAAATCGCCTCAGTGCTTGTTGTGGCCAAAGGCATTGCCGTGACCATTGCTGCCGTTGCCGCCGCCATTGCCGTTGCCGTTACCGTTGTTGCCCCTGCCGTTACCGGTGGCACCGTTGTTGCCATCACCGTTGCCGGAATTGCCGTTACCGGAGTTGCCCTTGCCGGGGTTGGACTTGCCATCGGAGTTTCCGCTGCCGGCGCCGGAGCCGTCGCTGGACGCACCGGCCGTGGTCGCGGCTATTGTCGTGCTCGCAGCCGAGGAGCTGGTGCTGCCAGCCGTCACGCCGCTGCTCGTGGTAACCGCAGTCTGGACGGTGCTGTTGGATGCCGTCGTGCTCGCTTTCGAGTCGCTCCAGACCGTTTCGGTGCTGGCGTGCGCGTTGCGCACCTGTCCGGGAGCACCGCCGCCGTGGGCGAGCCCGTGCGTGACCTTGTGGACGTTCAGCTTGACCTCGCCGAGCGGGCTCGAGATGCGCACGACGCCGGCCTTGGCAGCACCGCCCTTGGGCGCGCGACCGCCTGCCGCCTGTTGCGATGGCTTGAGTGCGCCGGCCGCCTTGGTGCCCTTGTCGATCGCACCGAGCGCATGGATCGCATGGCCGTTCGCCGCATTGCGCGGGGCCGACAGGCCCGATTTCGGCACGGGGACGCGCTCGATCGTCGAGGCGCGCGGCTTGCCGTGCTCGATCGGATTGAAGGTGCCGGACCCGCTTAAAGAGAGGCCGGGCTTGCCATGCTCGAAAGCGGTGGCGGCCTGCCCCGGCAGGACCTGGGCGATCTGTCCCGTCTTGAAGTCGGAGACCTCGACCTGGCCGCGAAGCACGCCGACCTTGGTGCTGCCCGCATTCACGGTGACGCTGAACTGTGTGCCCTTGACGACAGCGGCGAGATAGGGCGTCTCGACCTCGAAATGCTTGACGTTGCGCTTCTCGACTTCGAGCAGGATCGAACCTGCCTGCTGGATGATAGTGGTCGAGAGACCCTCCTTGCTCTCGGTGGGCAAGCCGACCACCGAGTTGGGAGAGATCAGGATCGTCTCCTCCCCGCGGACGAGGAGCACGCGGCCATTACGTCCGGTACGAATTGTGTCGCCGGGCTTGAGTGCCTCCTGCTGACTCAAGGACACCTGCTGAGCGCCGCTGGTGGCGACCCAGACCTCGCCGGTGGCCTTGCCGACTGACCAGACGCCGTCGTCCGCGGCGGATGCGCCGGTAGCCGTTCCCAGGATCAGCGCAGCCGCGAAGGTGCACCGCATTCCAATTTTGCTCAGCATGACGATCCTCAGTCCGCGTTACAGCCAGCCTGAGGGGTATCCGAAATCACTCAACATAGGATTAGCGGGAAGCGGCCAGCGGAGCGGTCGCGTTAACGGTTCATTGACCATAAAAAACTATGAAAAATCATGTGGCTAACGAACCCTCACCGCATCAGGGGCACATCTCCGTCGAACTACGGGGACGGGCGCGTCGCGCGCGCCGGGAAGCGGCATCTCATTACCACAATGGCGCTGTTGGCGCCGTTCTTCGCGGGAGTTCCTCAGGCTTTCGCGCAGCAGGCGAGCCAGCCTGGCTTCGATCCGCGCCAACCTGAGAAATATTTTGAAAACCAAACCGAGCGGGAATCGCTGAGCCGTCCTCCGGTCAGGCTACCAACAGTCGACCAGCCCAGCACCGGCGGCGATACCAAGCCTCAGTTCGTGCTGCGCGGCATCCACGTCAGCGGAGCCCGGGCCGTTTCCCCCGATCGCATCGCCGCGGTCTATCAGCCCTATGTCGGCAAGAAGGTTTCGCAGGCGGATCTCGCCGTGATCGCCGGCGCGATCAGCGATCTCTACCGTGCCGATGGTCTTCACTTGAGCCGTGCGATCGTGCCGCCGCAGGATATCGCCGATGGCCTGCTCCGGATCCAGGTGATCGAAGGCGCCATCGTCCAGGCTGAGCTGAAAGGCGATGGCGCCGAACAGTTCGGCGTGAGACCGATGCTTGGGCCGGTTCTGGCCGAGCAACCGTCGCGCCTGACGACGCTGGAACGCCAGCTCTTTCTCATTAACGGCAGACCTGGCGTCCGGATCACCGATACCGCACTGGAGGAGATCGGCGGGGCAACCGGCCGCTTCCGCCTCGTCGTCTATTTGAAGACCTGGCACGTCTTCTCGTCGTTCGGTCTGGACAATCTCGGCTCATCATCAGTCGGTCCGTGGCAGACATACGCGACCGGCGCGTTCAACTCCTATCTCACGCCCGGCGACACGCTGGCGGTCAACCTGTCGACCATCGCCAACGACCCCCGCCAGCTTGGCTTCGCACGGCTGTCCTACGATGCACCCGTCGGCATCGACGGCGTGCGCCTCGGCGGGTCCGTCCTATACAGCGCGGTCAGGCCGGGCGATGTCCGCCGCCTCGACAGCGACATCACCACAACCGAAGCGTTCGAGCTGCGTGCCAGCATCGTCCCACTGCAGTCGCGATTGTCCTCGCTGACCCTGACTGCGGCGACGACCTTCAGCAACGTGTCCGAGCATGACCTTTACGGCGCCTGGTACAACGACCACATCAGGACAGCGAGCCTGATCGCCGACTACCGGCTTCAGGATCATTTCGGCGGCACCAATTTCGCGACGCTGACCTACCGCCAGGGCCTCGACATCTTCGGTGCCTCGCATTTCGACGACGATCTGTTGTCGCGCGATGGCGCGTCATCGAACTTCTCGGTGCTAAACCTCTGGTTCACGCGCTACCAGACGCTCAACGACGTCTGGTCGCTCAAGCTTTCCGCTGCGAGCCAGACGGCGTCACGGCCGCTGTTCACCTCGCAGCAATTCTATCTCGGCGGCGCTGCCTTCGGGCGCGGCTATGGCGCAGCAGAGATCAGTGGGGACAACGGTCTTGCCGGCTCACTCGAGCTGCGCTTCGACCAGAAGCTCAATTTCCGTTACTGGACCGGCTATCAGCTCTATGCCTTCGGTGACGCCGGCGCAGTCTGGAACGACGGTTACCGCCTGAGCGACGGCCTGTCGCTGACCTCGGCCGGAGCTGGCGTGCGGTTCTTCCTGCCGGCCGATTTCCAGGCTGATCTCGGCGTGGCTGTCCCCCTGAGCTACCGGGCGCCCGACAACGAGCGCCGCAGCCCGCGCCTCCTTTTTACTTTGACTAGCGCGTTGCGGCTCTGCTCCGAACGCGGCAAGGGCGGTTGTCTGTAAATCCCTTGCCCTTCGCGCTGTGCCTCCGACATGCGGCCCTTTTTGGGGCGCGGCGCACAGGCTTGCCTAAATTTAATCCCGTAGCCTGCTCACGATCGCTCGATCCGGGAGTTCCCAATAGCCATGTTCAGTCAAAAGTGATTTGAGACGGAACCATGAAAAGGGTGTTTGCAGTTCTGGCGTTTCTCTGCGTCCTCGGCGTCGGCCAATATTTCGTGGTCAGCCGGTTCGCGATCCGCCATGAGGTTTTGACCCTGTTCGATGCCGCGCGCCAGCGGCCGATCGCGGTCGAAATCGCTGTACGGCGCGATTACGAGACCAAGGCCAATCTCGGCCTCTGGAAGCTCCCGCTCGCCATCATCAGCAACGGCAATACCGTCAAGGCCACCGAATATTCCTTCCTCGCCAACGTGCTCGCCGCACGCGGTTATCTCGTCGCCAGCATCCAGCAGGATCTGCCGAGCGATCCGCCCCTGATGACCAAGGCCGGCCAGCAATATGTCGGCCGGCGCGAGGTCTATATCCGCTGCGAGGCCAACATCCTCTTCACCTTGCGCGAATTGAAGCGGCGGCAGGAGAACGCCGACTACGACCACATCACGCTCGTCGGCCATTCCAACGGCGGCGACGTTTCGATGTATGTCGCTCATCAGCACCCGGAGCTGGTGTCGAAAGTGATCACGCTGGACAATCTGCGGGTGCCTTTCGTGCTTAGCGACCATATGAAGATCCTGTCGTTCCGCTCGAAGGATCCGCATTTTGTAACCGATCCCGGCGTGCTGCCGACGCCGGAAGAGGCCAAGGCGCGCGGCATTGATATTATCCACACTGGCGCACAGCATACCGAGATGAGCGATCGCGGCCCCGATGCAGTCAAGGAGAAGATCCAGGCGACACTCGACCGCTTCCTGCGCGACAGTGCCAGCAGCGCGCTCGCGCCGGCCGATACAGGAAGCCCGATGATCATGAACCCCGGCGACTATTAGTCCGGCCCCTTTGCGGCAGATCAAGGCTGCCGCGAGCCGACCACGATAGAAAGAGCCTCGCCATCTCGGAGAGGCACGTGTCGCACTCCATCGAAAGCCTTGATACGAAAAGACTCGATACAACAAGCTTTGCCCTGCCTGCGGCAAGGACGCCGAGATTCGCCCGGCACCTCTATCGTTCGGCTCGCAAGCTGCTGCGGTCGATCATTGCCCGCATCGACCTCTCGCAGTATCCGGGTTCGTGCTGCGGATGAGGACGGCGTCGCGAGCCAACAACACACAGGGTTGCTCTATGCACCGGCATTTGAGACGAATTTGCCTGCTGGTTGCCGTGGCCTCGAGCGTGGGCACGTCGTCCGCTCTCGCCGCCGATGCAGATCACGGCGCCGACCTTGCGAGGCGCTGGTGCGCCAGCTGCCATGTCGTGGCGAACGGCCAAACACAGGCGAGTGCCGACGTCCCCTCTTTCGTGTCCGTTGCGCGCAGGCCTGACTTCAGTTCGGAAAGGCTCGCCTTTTTCCTGCTAGACCCGCACCCGAAAATGCCGAATTTCCCCTTGAGCCGGATCGAAGCCGGCGATATCGCGGCCTACATCGCATCGCTGCGTTAGCAGAGCGACCGATTGGTCAAAACACCTGCGACAGATGCAAATCCCTGCCTGAGAACCGACAAGGATTAGCGGAAAGGATGATGGGCGGCGAATGAGGTCCATTCGACAGCCCATCATGGACCGGCACCAGTATCGATGTGCAAATATTCACGCCGCGTAAGTCCAATCTGTGGACGCGCCGTGAACACACCGAGAATCAGGACTTGCCCTTCCCCGGCTGCATGAGACTGCCGGTCATCTGGCGCATGTGGTCTCCGGCACTGGTGAACTGGCTGCGCAGGAAATCCGATTGGATTCGCATCGCCTCCTGAAGGTCGGTGGCATGGACGAGCTTGCGAGCATGCTCGAACGCCGACTTCATGTTCTGCTCGGTGAAAGCGAGCGCTTGCTTCGACACGTCCGCCCCCGCGCCCGGAACGGTCGTCATCGATTTGGTGGCGGCTTCGAAAAACATGCCGAATGCCTTTTCCGCCTGGTCAATCGTCTTCTCGGCCAGGTCGCGCAGTTCGGCCGGAACTTCGAGCTTCGGTTCGATCATGGTCGCACTCCTCCCGTTTTCAGAACTGAATACCACACTTGCCGGATCGCCTGCCAGCGTCCAGCCGGAGGAAGACGTCGCCCGGCGGCCGGCTCTGGCAGGAAAACGAAGGGCAAGGCGTAAGGCCGGCGCGCAGGCAGGCTCAGGACAGGGGGTGTTCGGGGAGAGCTTCTTCGGTAGCGAGGTCTTCGACGAGCTTGATGACCTCGAAACGCTGCCGGGGCGCGAGCTTCAGAAACGCGCGGAGCAGGCGCAGGCTTTCGACGGTGCCGCTTGCAGGCGCGCCGAGCTTGAGGTGCAGCTCAGCTGCGAAATTAAGGTTCTTCATCTCGCACCTATGACAAGCATCGGACTTCGTGATCCAACATCGAGATCCCAACTAAGAACCAAACGCCACACCCGGATGCCACAACCGGATGCCACAACCGGATGCAATGGCGACAGCTCGCTTTCGGCCGGAGGAGCCGGGTGTGTTCGCACGCCGAGCCACATGTGCAAGCAAGCACACCTAAGCAGGTTGCAACTATGTCAAGAAACAACCCCTCCGGCAAGCCTAACAGTTGGCGCAGCGATGCTCCGTCTGCATCGCACCACGGCAATTCCGGATAACAGGAATATGGCCCGCCGTCACCCACCTGCGTCAAGAAGCGTCATCGATCAGCATCCAGCCTCGATCGCCGTCAATCGACGCTGCAATTCGTGTTGTTTCGGATGTGAATGGATGTTGGTGGACGCGAATTAGTGCTTCTTCAGCGTATACACGTAATTGTTGAGTCCGGCATCGGCGGTTGTATCGTCGACGAAATAAACGTCGTGAACCGTTTTCGAGGAACAAACGACAAAGCGGTGGCGGAACAGTCACGCAGATCACGGGCGCCGTGGCCGATGCATTGATCGATTCTGGCGCCCCAGCACCAAAGGACGACGGCATGCTTTCTCGCTGCGATCTCATCAAGGGCGCCGCAGTCGCGCTTCTCACCTTCTCGATACCAAGCGCGTGGGCGCAGGAGACCAGGATGAACCTGTTCAAGATCGTCACCATCAAGGACGAAATCGTCGTCGGATTGTCGACGGAGGAGCTTCAGGCCCTCGGCGGCAATGATGCCAGCGCCGTTGCACACGCCTTGGCGCAGAAGGGCGATCTCACCGTCTGGCAATACAACGTGCATCGCGGTCCGAACGGCGAATTGCAGCAAGCGCCGACCGCCAGAATCGGGCTTTTGGCCAACGCCTCACTGCGGGTCGAGCCCTATGCCACGACCTACCAGATCCTACCGCATCCCTAAGCAGGAGACCGGCGGGGGGGGGGGGGGGGGGGGGGGGGGGCGGCGGGGGGGGGGGGGGGGGGGGGGGGGGGGGGGGGGGGGGGGGGGGGGGGGGG
>NZ_JBEPRQ010000014.1:0-164028 GCF_040548425.1 Bradyrhizobium sp. i1.15.2
GCTTTCCACGGCATCTACACCTCCCGCAGAACAAAAGCGGAAAGTGTAACCCATGTGTCCGGTACGAACTGTCACCTATGTCTCGGGTCGCTCAACATGTTCCGAAGAGGCGTTGACAACAACGACCGTCGCAGCGGCCTGGCCCGTCAGCCTGCCGTCGGACCCGCTTGCCGGCCTCGTGCCAGCGTGTCGGACGGGGTTTCGTGGAAGATCGCGCGGTAAGCTGCGGAAAACTCGCCCAAATGGTGAAAGCCCTGGGCGCGCGCGCATGTGGCGACGGTGGCGCCGCCGCCCTTGAGAAGGCGAGACCGCGTCGCCCACAATTTTTTCAGGCGAATGTACTGGTGCAGGCTCATGCCACACACCTTGCTGACGGCGCCGCCGAGCGTCCGGATCGAGACGCCAAACTCGCCGGCGAGATCGGCGGTATAGATCGGAGCAGTCTGATGTGCAGCGACGTAATCGTCGATCCGCTGCACGAGTTTGATCGACCGCTCGCCCTGGACGGAGGCACTCCGGTCTGAGAGTGGATCGATGCGAAACAGATCGTCGAGCGCGAGCAGCAAGCCTTCCTGGAGATGGGCGGCGACCTCAGTCGTTTCGAACAAGGCCGGCTGCACCGACGCGGTTCGCAGAATGTCGAGAAGGAGCTGCCGTGCGTGGAGCAAAGCGGGGCGGTTCGCGCCGTGGGCCCGCAAATCGTCCGCCTGATCGAACCAGCCCCGGTCACTCAGGCCGGGTGAGAAGATGATCATCGCATGATGATTGGTCCGACGCTCGACGAAATGGCATTCATCGCTGCCGCGGAGCGCGATGAAGAAACGCGCGTCCAGATCCATGCCCTTGGAATTGACCTGAAGGTCGTCCGTCATAGGCAGGATCACCATCCCCCCGGGCATCCGATAGGCGCCGTCGAGGATGCGCGCGAACGAGCGCATCATGACGATGCGGCAGCCGGGCAGGGAGACGACAGCGCGAGCCGCCGCGAAATTCCGGACGTCGAGCGGAATGCTTCTCGCATCCTCCATCGACTCGATCGGCCGAAACGCATCGACGTCGGCAAAGCCGATCAATCGAAGCGCGGATGATGGGGCGAGGGCGTCGAACAACATGCGTGTGGCCGGCTGCCGCATATGACAATCAAATGAACGTCAGAACATCGCCATCAATGGCGAAACATCGCGTTTCAGTAAACCGGATTCCGGGCCGTAGTATTGCGGACATCATGGCATGCAGCCCGGCGGATCGATGTCGTCGTCAACGGTCTCGCGTCATCGGCTGGCCGGTGGCGAGGTCGATGAAATGCAGCCGCGTGCAGGCGGGACAGGCAAAGGAGGCAAAGCTCTGTGCCTCCTGTCTCTGTTGCTTCTCAAGATGTGTCTGCACATTCATGCCCGTCTGGGGACATCGAAAAACGATCAAATCGACCATCGTCGGAGAATGATGGCGTGGCGGATTTCGTCTTTGATCTAGATCAGTTTTGGAATGACTCCAGACCAACATCCTTGATCTCGCAAAAGCGAAGGGGCCCCGGAGGGCCCCTTTAGAATCACCAGCGGCGATAACGTGGTCCGTAGTAGCGCGGGCCACCATAATAGCGCGGCGCATATCGGGGACCGTAATAGGGGGCCGGGGCACCGTAGTATCCATAGTAGTTCGGGCGCCAGAAACAACGTCCCCAGGCGTCACAGACCATGCGGACCTGCTCGACGTCCGAGACCTGCGGCGTCGCAGGAGCTGGCGCGATGGGCATGGCAGACGCCGCCGGCGATGCGGCCAACGCACCCAACAGGGACGCGGCGACGAGGCCAATTCTAAGCTTCATGATGTCTTTCTCCGCTTACGCAATACAGGGATATCGAAGTTTGTTCTGATCAAATTGTGGCGGGAGCGAAATGTAATGCTGATGAACAGGTCTTCAGCCAGCCCGCCGCAGGCCTGACCTTTAGCTCCGCCAGACTATCCCAGGTTCGTGCTCTTGACCAATGCTGCGCTTGCGTTGCGCTCCGCGGGAAATCGCCGCCATCCTTGATCCCGCGCAACCAACTGTGCAGCTTCGCCCCTAAGCTTGGCGTCGTGGCCAGCCTTTCGAGCATTTCGAAGAGCCGGCTCGCGAGGTCGCTTTGGAGCTGTGCAATGGACAAAATGAGAATCGACAAGGGTGACTGGCTGGTCGTGTGCGACGGGCGCAAGGCGCTCATTCTGGAAAACCTCGGCGACGAGATGTTTCCGAACCTCCACACCAGGGAGGTGCACGAACAGCCCAATCCCTCGACCGGTGCGCAAGGGACCGACGCGCCGGGCAGGCTCCATGGCGCGGCCGGCAGCACGCGCAGCTCGGTAGAGCAGACTGATTGGCACGACGAGGCCGAGCGCGCCTTCCTGCGCGGCCTGGCCGGACGGCTCGATGCCGCCGTTAGCTCAGGCGAGACCTCGGCCTTGACCCTGGTGGCCTCGCCGCGTGCGCTTGGGATGATCCGCGCCGATTATTCGGACGTGGTGCGCAAGGCTCTCCAGGGCGAGGTCGGCAAGGACCTCGTCAAACTGCCGGTCTACGAGATCGAGAAGCAATTGCTGCTGTCGGGCGCCGCCAAATAGCTGCCCCCGCAGAGGACGCGCCTGCGCTCCTCAGAAGCAGGGGTGCCGGCGGCGGTCCTGGCCGACATAGGCGGCTGCGCTCTGGTAGCAATGGTTGGTCGACGGGCCGTCGTACAAGGCGAACGTCCCTGGCGTGATGCCGGGCCCGTAATTGTGCAGATAGCTGATCGGGTAGGGCAATGGGTTCGCGTAGTGGCGGTGGTACCGGTGATGTCCCCGCGCCTCTGCGAGGCCGGGGGCAAGGATTGCGGCCGACAGGGCTGCAATCGCGGCTACAAGCTTCAACTTGCTCATCTCGAATCTCCGGAACCCGCACGAATAGGTCAGCCGTTTATAACCAGTTCGGGCGGCCGGAGCACCCGTCTGCCGCCCGAAAACCGGGGCCAATCCCGCAGATTCCCGGGTGGGTGTGACAGAATTGCCGGTTCTATGGTCCAGACCTGCCCATTTTTGGCCTTTTCGAGATGCTTAACGAATTCCCCACACAAGTGTGACCAAAGAGAATTAGCTCAAGACTCCTGTTGCCGGCTTTTTGGGGTCCATAGGCCGGTCCATTCCTGAAGGCTTTCGCCGTCACCTCGCCATGCGCATCACGCTTCTGAGCCTGCTGTTGCTCTCGGTCGTCGCCGCCACGCCGGCGCGCGCCGAACTGCACATCACCCGCGACCACGGCGGCTATGTCGAGGAGTACAAGGCCAAGTACAAGCGCGTCCGCGAGAAGGGCGAGCGCGTCATCATCGACGGCATCTGCAACTCGGCCTGCACCCTGGTGCTCGGCATCGTGCCGATGAACAAAATCTGCGTGACGCCGCGCGCCAGCCTCGGCTTCCACCAAGCCTACTACGACAAGGCCTTCACCTTCGGCATCAAGGTCACCAGCGCGGAGGGGACGTCCGACCTGATGGCCTACTACCCCGACACGGTGAAGGACTGGATCCGCCGCAATGGCGGGCTCACCACCGATATGAAAAAGATCAAGAACGGTGTCGAGCTCTGGAAGATCATCGATCCCTGTCCGGACGAATGGTGAGCGGCTGAACCGTCCCGTCCGTCGCAGCGCAGCATCGTCTGAACGGAATTGGCCGAAATTCGCATTGCCGCATTGGCCCCCGGTGGGGCAATGAGTGCGGCAATGAACCACAATCAAGAAGCCCTGACCGCCCGCGCCGCGCCGATCCTGTTCGTCCTGCTTTGGAGCACGGGCTTCATCGGCACCAAATACGTCGTCAACAATGCCGATCCCTTGACCTACCTCGCCATCCGCATGGCGTTCGTGGTCGGTCTGATGGCAATCATCGTCGCCGTTGCCCGACCGAAATGGCCGGACCGTATCGGCATCGCGCACAGCGCGGTCGCGGGCATTCTCGTCCATGGCTTCTATCTCGGCGGCACCGCAATCGCGATCGCGCACTCGATTCCGGCCGGGCTCTCCGCGCTCATTCCGGGCCTTCAGCCGATCCTGACCTCGACCATCGCCAACCGCTGGCTCGGGGAGAAGGTGACGCCGGTGCAATGGGCGGGGCTCGTGCTTGGCCTCGGCGGCGTGGTGCTGATCCTGCACGGCCGTCCCATGACCGGCGAAGCCGGGCTCGGCTGGCTCGCCTCCGTGGTTTCGCTGATCAGCATCACGCTCGGCACGCTCTATCAGCGCCGCTACTGCAACCATATCGACTGGCGGGCCGGCAATCTCGTGCAGTACGTGTCCGTCACGATCTTCTTCGCGATCGGCGCCTTCCTGTTCGAGGACCGCGTGGTGCACTGGACGCGCGAGTTCATGCTCGCGCTGGCCTGGCTCGCCGTGGCGCTCTCGATCGGGTCGATCGGGCTGCTGTACTGGCTGATCCGCCACGCCGCCGCCACGTCTGTTGCAAGCCTGTTCTATCTGGTGCCAGCCGTGACGGCGCTGATGGCTTATCTGCTGTTCGGAGAAAAGCTCGATGCGCTGGCGATCGCGGGCATGGTGATGTGCGCGGCCGCGGTGTTCGTGGTCAATCGACGCTTCTAGGACCGGCGGGCCGGGCCGCCGGAATACATCCCTGACGTGCGGCGTGCGTCGTGCTAGGCTTGGGGCATTTCAGCCTCCCTTTCACACGGTGATTTCCATGAAGAAAGCGCGTCGTGCACTGCTCGGCAGATCCCTGAAGCCAGTCCGGATTGCCTGCCTCAACTACGCGGAGCCGATGATCAGCGGCCGCAAGATGGCCAGGCTCACAGCGGCGCTCCAGAAATGCTACGACAAGCACTTCCTGCCGGTGTGGGGCTATCCGGTCGACCTCTATGTCACCGAAAAGCCGAAGCCGGGCGACTGGCAGCTGGTCTATTTTGACAAGGCGTCCCACAAGAACATGCTCGGCCGCCATGAGCTGACGCATCGCCGCCAGCCGATCTCAAAGATCTTCGTCAAGGCGCTGGGCGATGAGCCGGTCAGCGTGGCGGCCTCGCACGAGCTGTTCGAGATGGTGCTCGATCCCATGGCCAATCTGTGGGCCGACAAAAACCCGAACACCCAATATGCCTATGAGGTCTGTGACGCCGTGGAAGAGGACACCTTCTTCGTGGCCGGCTTTGAGATGTCGAACTTCGTCTATCCCTCCTGGTTCGAACCGTTCAAGCACCGCCCGGGCACCAAGTTCGACCACAAGGGAACGTTGAAAGAGCCGTTCTCGATGACCAAGGGCGGCTACGTCATCAAGAAGGTCAACGGCAGGAAGGTGATCAAGGCGTTCGGCTCGCCCGAGAAGCGGCGGCGCTTCAACGCCGAGGACCGGCGAGGTCATCGCAGCGAATTCCGAGATCCGCAAGGCGTCCATCACCCGGGCCGGCGTGCAGCCAAGCGGCGAGGGTAGGGTATCGCTGGAGCCGTCTCCGGGCGCGTCCACACCCGGAGACCTCGGCCTTTGCGATCAGCGCTTGGCCTTCTTGGCCTTCTTTTTCGACTTGGCAGCTTTCTTGGTGGCCTTCTTTGCCGTTTTCTTTGCTGCTTTCTTGGCCGCCTTCTTCGACGACTTCTTTGCAGCTTTCTTCGAAGTCTTCTTGGCGGCCTTTTTCGAAGTTTTCTTCGCAGCCTTCTTGGCTTTCTTCTTGGAAGCCTTCTTCGGCGCTACTTTCTTTGCAGCCTTCTTGGCGGCTTTCCTGACCTTCTTCACCGCAGTGACAGCGGCGTCCTTGGTCGCTTCCACGGCGGTGGTGATCGTATCCATCGCCTGTTCAGTCATTGGCTTGTCGTCGTCCATATCGTCCCCCACGGTTTGCATGGAGCGATGACGATAGCGCGTTTCATAATTGTGTCAAAGCAACGCTCAACCTTTGCGGATCTTTGCGTAGGCGGCGAGCGCGCGCTCACGTCCCTTGGCATGATCGACGATCGGCTGCGGATAGCTCTTGCCGAGCGTGACGCCGGCGCTCGCAAGCTCGATCGGCATCGCCTGCCAGGGCTGGTGGATCAGCTTGGTCGGGACGTCGATCAGGAGGTGCTTGACCAGGTGACCACCTCGCACCTGGTTGTGCATCACGCCAGTGTGCCAGAGCTCGCGCAGGCCGGCGTCGACGATGGGATAGCCGGTGCGGCCGCGCTGCCAGGCTGCGAGCGCCTTGGCGTCGGGTTTCCATGGGAAGCCGTCGAAATTCGCTTGCAGGTTTTCGGTGGCAAGGATCGTGCAGCAGGTGCCGGCAGAACTCACGCCAGCCAAGCTCGCTCAGGAACTTGTCGACGCCGGGACCGATCGCGGAGTTTTCCGCCGCGGCAAACCGCGCGGCGTGCCAGACCTGGCGCGGGCTGAGCTCGCCGAACCTCAAATGCGGTAACAGATGTGAGGTCCCCTCCCGGTCCGGGCGGTTGCAGCGACTGCTCCAGCCACCAGCGCGCCGCGGCGCCCGGCGCTCGCCCGGCCGCGTCATCGAGCACATAGAGGCAGATCACCGGCGCGCCGGTCGTCGCAGCGGCCTTGGCGGCAGCGTGGAGGGCGGGGTGATCGGACAGGCGGAGGTCGTCGCGAAACCAGACGACGATGGGGGGGAGCGCTTGGCGTAGTCCTTAGCGTAGTTCTGGGCGTGGTCAGGGTGTCTTCGTTAACGATTTGGAAAGCATGTCGCGGTGGGAACCGCGTTAATGCGACCGTAAGCCGATTGCACGAATATGCAGGAATTACAGGAGTCATTCCATTCATGTACGGACGAGCAACGGCGAAGTTTCTGCCGCAATTCAAACTTGGCACCAAGGCGCTCCTGTGCGCGGTGCTGCTGATCGCCATGAATACGGCGCTCGTGGTCGGCGCCGGCTATTGGTCGCTCAGCTCCGCTTTCAATGATCGTGCGCTGCGCGATATCGAGGTGAGTTTGCGCACGCTGGCGCTGGCCTTTGCCGAAATCGTTCCCGACGCCAAGATCACGATGAAGGATGGCGCGGTCGCGCGCGCCGAGATTCCCAAGATGCCGGACTTCAGGGATCACGCCATCGTCGATCGCG
The DNA here is from genome assembly GCF_040548425.1 of Bradyrhizobium sp. i1.15.2. NCBI lineage: Bacteria > Pseudomonadati > Pseudomonadota > Alphaproteobacteria > Hyphomicrobiales > Nitrobacteraceae > Bradyrhizobium > Bradyrhizobium sp. i1.15.2. Next base: position 7,064 of record NZ_JBEPRQ010000014.1, read on the forward strand.
CGGTGTCCTATGTCGGCGGCAACGCGACCCTGTTCGTGTTCGACGAGGCGAGCGGGCAGTTCGTGCGGCGCTCGACCAACGTGAAGAAGGAAAATGGCGACCGCGCCGTCGGGACCCAGCTTGCCGCCGATCACCCGGCGCAGGCGCTGCTGCGTCGTGGCGAGGCCTACAAGGGCCCGGCCACCCTGTTCGGCAAGACCTTCATGACCGCCTATTTGCCGATCGCCGACGCCAGCGGCAAGGTCGCCGGCATCCTCTATGTCGGCATCCCGATGGCCCAATTCGAGAGCATGCTGGCCCAGACGATCGAAAGCATGGCGGCCGCCGCCGGGCTCGCCGCGCTGCTGGTGCTGGTCCTGACCTTGCTGGTCGTCCGCCGTGTCACCAAGCCGCTCACCTCGGTGACGCGCTCGCTGACCGCGCTCGCCGAAGGGAAAAGCGACGTCGAGATCGATTGCGAGGATCGCGCCGACGAGATCGGCGAGATCGCCCGCACGGTCGCGGTGTTCAGGAGCAATTCGCAGGAGCGGGCGCGGATGCGCAGCGAGCAGGCGGCGGCTTCGGCTGCAGCCGCCGATCAGCGCAAATCCGACCTGCGCAATTTCGTCGAGGAGTTCCGTGGCGGTGTCGGCGGCATTCTCGACAAGGTGCTGACATCGTCAGGCGAATTCGAGCGCGCGGCGCGGCAGCTCACCGACACCGCGCGCTCCACCGCCGATCTGTCCGCGCGGTCGGCCGGAGCTTCCGAAAACGCCTCCGAGCACGTGCGTTCGGCGGCGTCGGCCTCGGACGAGCTGTCTCAATCGATCTCCGAAATCACCCGGCGGGTGCAGGAATCGAATGTCATTTCCGCTGAGGCGGTGCGGCAGGCCGAGGCGACCGATCAGCGCATCGCGCAGCTCTCCGAGGCGGGCGCGCGCATCGGCGATGTCGTCAAGCTGATCACCTCGATCGCCGAGCAGACCAATCTCCTGGCGCTGAACGCGACCATCGAGGCCGCGCGCGCGGGCGATGCCGGCCGCGGTTTTGCGGTGGTGGCCCAGGAGGTCAAGACGCTGGCCGGCCAGACCGCCAAGGCGACCGACGAGATCTCGAACCAGATCGCCAGCATGCAGCTTGCGACGGAGGAATCGGTTGTCGCCATCAAGGCGATCAGCCAGACCATCGAGCGCATCAGCGGCATCGCGGGGTCGATCTCGGCTGCGGTCGAGCAGCAGAAGAGCGCGACCCAAAACATCGTCGCCAGCGTTCGCGCGGCGGTATCGGGCACGGCCGATGTCGCCGTCAACGTCCGTCAGGCCGCCGAGGGTGCGAACGAGACGGGTGAGACGTCCAGCCGGATGTTTGCCTCCGCCCAGGCGTTGTCGGGCGAGAGCCTGCATCTGAAGGCCGAGGTCGAGGGCTTCCTCGAACGCGTACGCGCGGCGTAAGAGCTAACATCGTCATCCCGGGCGGCGCTGACGCATCGCCCGGAATGACAGTTCCGTTATTTCGGCTGCGGCACGATCCGGATGTAGGGCTTCGGCTCCTTCCAGCCCTGCGGGTAGATCGTCTTGGCCTCGTCATTGGAGACCGAGCCCGCGATGATGACGTCGTCACCCTGCGACCAGTCGGCCGGGGTCGCGACGCGGTGCTTGGCGGTGAGCTGGAGCGAGTCGATGACGCGGAGGATCTCCTGGAAGTTCCGGCCCGTCGTCATCGGATAGACCAGCACCAGCTTGATCTTCTTGTCCGGCCCGATGATGAAGACGTTGCGGACGGTCTGGTTGTCTGCGGCGGTGCGGGTGAGGGGATCGCCCGAGATCGCGGCCGGGAGCATGCCGTACAGCTTGGAGACGTTGTAATCGGTGTCGCCGATCATCGGATAGTTCGGGGCCGCGCCTTGCGTCTCCTTGATGTCCTCCGACCATTTGGCGTGGCGGTCGACCGGATCAACCGAGAGGCCCATCAGCTTGACGCCGCGCTTGTCGAATTCCGGCTTCAGCTTGGCGAGCGCGCCGAGCTCGGTCGTGCAAACCGGCGTGAAGTCCTTGGGGTGCGAGAACAGCAGCGCCCAGCTATTGCCGATCCAGTCGTGGAACTTGATCTTCCCTTCGGTGGTCTCGGCTTCGAAGTCGGGGGCGGTGGCGCCGATCGGAAGTGTCATGGTTCTACCTCATGTTATTGAATTTACTTGCGAATTCATCTTGGACCGTGGTGGCCATTATAGGGGCTCCACGATCCCAAGTGAACGCTAACTGAACTGCTTCAAGTAAAATGTGAATTCCTTCTTTGAAGGCCTGATTTCCTAGCACCTTTTTGTTACAGCCGCGCCTGCGGCGAAACATCTCCACCGGGGCTATACGGGCGCGATTGCCCCGAGAAAGCCTTTTATGACTTCCATCACGCTCGCCCGTCGCTTCCCAGAACCGAAATGGTCCTGACAGCGACCAATTGGCAACCATCTCAAAAAGTCGCGACCCCCGTACCGAATCATTAACCACCCCTTTACGCCGGCATGAAAATGCTGGCCGATCAGAAGAAATCTGGAAGTGAACTATGTCTGCCGCTGCGCATAAGTCTATTGAGTCGCCGTCCCTCGAACCGTCCTGCCGCGATACCTCGGCCCATGCACTGACCATCGTGCGCGACGGCGTGATCACGGGCGAAGGTCCGACCACCAAGGGAAGGGTGCATTTCTCCCGCTCGCTCGATGCCGATGACACCGCCTGGTGCGCCCGCATCCTGACCGCCACGGCCGTCAACGACCAGCCGATCAGCCGCACTGAGGCCGAAGTGCTGTTCGAGATCAACGAAGCTGCGACCGAGCGTACCGATGGCGGCCGGTTCGACGACCTGCTGGCCAAGGCGGTGGCCCATTATGCCGCCAGCGCCTCCGGCCTGAAGGTACCGCCGCGCAGCGTCGCGCTGTCGGCCGAGTCCGATATCGAGGGCTGGGCGCCGTCCTATGCCTCCAAGGTCAACAGCGAAATGCTGGAGTGGATCGCCGGCCAGATGCGCGGCAAGCGCCACAACAACCGTCGCCTGATGGCGATGGTGGCGACCTTCCTGGGCGCCACCGCGCTGCCTCTGGCGGGCCAATTGCCGAACGTGTTCGACATCGGCATGTAAATTCTGCGCCTCTCACGAGGACGCATTTGAGCGGCGGGGTTATTTCCCCGCCGTTTTTTGTTTGCCGGTATCCGGCTCCAGCCCGAGCGTGCGGCCCGGGAAGCCGGCAGTGTCGAAATAGCGCTGGCTGCCGACGCGCTGGAAGTTCAGCACGGTCTGCAGGCCGTTCTCGGACTTCTTCGACTTCTCGCCCCCTTTGTACGCCTTCGGCATGATGCCGTTGGGCAGGGCCTCCGACATCACGCGGCCGACGAGGCCGCCGTTCTGCGAACTGCGCAGGCCGAGGAGCTGGGCGGCCGTCATGCCGACGTCGGCATTGCTCACCGGGATCTCGCTGACATAGCCGGCTTTGAAGTCCGGGCCAATGGCGGCCATGAAGTTCATGGTGTCGCCGCGGCTGAAGCTGCCATGCATGCCCTGGCCCTGGCGCAGCACGGTGTCGGCGACCTGCACCGAGCAGTTGGTCGGCGCCTCGCCGCAATCGCTGGCATAGGAGCGGAAGTTGACGACGATCGCCGGCGTCGGCGTCGCCGCCTTGCCGCGCAGGTTGATGCTCGACAGCGGCAGGGTGCCGGGGAAGCGGCCGAGCGAGTCGTCGACAAACAGGCCGGAGACGTAATCCTGCTCAAGCAGCGTCTTGATGGTCCTGGCCGCCAGCTTCTTGTCCTTGTTCGGCAAATAGATCAGGTCGGAGCCGCCATTGGTGGCGACGACGAGATCGGGCTTTTCCGGATCCTTGCCGAGCACGCCGTTGCCGGCCTTGGGATGCTTGTTGCCCTCGACTTTGGCGTTCTTGTCGTTGGGATCGAACAGCGGCAGTTCGAGCGCCTTGGCGAGGTCGAGCGCCAGAAAGCCCATCGGCAAAAAGTCCTTTGGCGTGTCGTCATAGCTGAGCTTGGCCGAGGGGCTGGTCTTGCTTTCCTTGGAGATGGTCGAGAAGCCATGGTCAGCCTGGACCATGATGTTGGTGTTTGCTGCAAGGCCGAGCTCGTCCAGCGCCTTGCGGAGCTGGGCGAGGTTGTTGTCGGCATTCTTGATGCCGGCCATCGAGGTCGGCCCGTTGATGCCGGGCATGATCTGGTTGAGGCTGTCGCCGGTGTTGTGCTGACTGCCGTCGGGGTCGCGCGACCAGAACACCAGCACGAACGGCTTGTTGCGGGCCTTGAACATCGGCAGCACGACCTTGGCCGCGACGTCGGCGAAATAGGCCTGCTGCGCGACGTTGGCCACCGTGGTGCCGGGCGTCTTGGCATCGCCCGCCTTGGAGTTGTCGCCGCGCGGCGGCGTTGCGAGGGGCAGGCCGGCCTTGGTGAGAGCGGCCTTGACCTCGTCTGACAGCGCCACGCCATTTTTGCCGCCGGTGGCATCGTCGAACACGACCGAATGCAGGCCGGTCTTTTCGGGCTTGTCGGTGTGGTCGAACTGATAGGTCGGGCCGTGCTTGCCGAGCGCGGCCGTGCTGTAGCCTTTGTCCCGAGCCAATTTCAGGATCGTGTCCTCGTTGAGATAATCGCCCTTGAAATGCTCGTCGATGTCGCCGAGCACGGCGTCATTCTCGATGAAGGGGACGACGGTGTCGCCGGCGGGCACCGAGGTGTAGTTGGTCCAGATCGTGTTGGAGAACACGCCGGTGTCGCCGAGATAATGGCCGGTCGACATCGCCGAGCCGTTGGCCATGGTGAAGGTCGGGAACAGCGAGTGCGAATTCTTGAAATTGACGCCCTTGTCGCGGATTTCGGCCATTGCGGGGGCGGTCTCGGGTGTGACCTTCAGCGCCCGCAGACCGTCGGGAATGAACAGGATCAGGTTACGGGGCGTGTTGTTCTCGGCGGAGGCAGATCCGGTCGAGAGTCCGGCGGACAACACTGTCAGTCCGGCTGACAGCAACACCAGTGAACGGCGCATCAAAATCTCTCCCTGCGAGGCGGCTTGGCCGCCAACCGCGGCCCCCGGCTTCGTTTAGTTTCGCTGCATGACGGTTTTGTTACAAGAGCGGAGCGGCATGCAAAGAAGGGGAGGGGCCCCGCTCTGCGCGGCGTCCGGGGCACGAGATCGCGGTGTCGGCAGGCAACTGCTTCAGCATCGTCATTGCGAGCGTAGCGAAGCAATCCAGAATCTTTCCGCGGCGGCAGTCTGGATTGCTTCGCTGCGCTCGCAATGACGGAGTCTTTGGGTGGCAGCGTCACGCTTCCATTCACATTTTCGATCGCAGACGCACCTTCGCATCCTCGCGGCGCATTCGCCCGAGCTTTGCTTCGTCGCCTCACCCTCGATTGAAAGAGGGCGCAGGGAAGACCGGGTGCCGGCTGGCACCCGCGGTCCACTGTGCGAGATTGTCGTAAGAACAATGCACAGCGGCATACAGGTGAAGCCAAAACATCCGGCCTTCCCTGCGCAGTGGTTTTACGGCTTATGTCGCGCTCTCCCCGGGGAGCGATGCACTATTGCCCCCGTCGCCTTGCGGATGGCTGATCCGTGTGCCCGGTTGGGCACCCCACATCACCGCAACGCTTGGCGCACAGACCCCGGGCGCCAGGACCACACGATTTCGCCGTACGCCGATCACACCGGTCGTGTGCGCGAAGCCTTCACTCACGGTTGCCCGCCCTGCGAAGCCGTTCGCGCCGATGTGGCCCACGTCCACCGCCGTCCGGCCCGCGTTCGTGACGATCGCGATACGCCCCTCTTCCTTGGGTCGGAGTGAGAAAATTCCTAACAAAAATCCGAATTCTAATAAAGAGAAATATTTTGTCGCCGGTCCGTTGACCCCGGATTTGGGTGTTTCGTCTGAGACGACGCAAGAGATTGTGGCCGGAGCGGTCAATCCGGCGCGGTCGGCACCGGCGTATTCTGCGCGACCGCCTTAGCCGGCGCTGCCGCCGTGGAATTGCGGCCGCCATTGGCCAGGTTGCGGCGAAGCGATGGCGGCGCCGCCTGCAGGGCAAAGATGATCGCGATCTGGGTCCGGTTCTGGAGGCGGTATTTGCGCATGATGTTGCCGATATGCGCCCGCACCGTGTTCTCCGAGATTTTGAGCTCGTACGCAATGTTCTTGTTCTGCATTCCGCGTGCGATCAGCATCATCAGGTCCCGCTCGCGTGGCGTTGGTGTGATCGGATGTTTCGAATCCGGACTCATGACTGCTCCTCCGTGGCCTCTGGTCGACGCGAACACCCCAGCATGTTCTCACTCCGTCTTGAGTGCCTCGATCGGACTGAGCTTGGATGCCTTGTGGGCGGGATAAAAACCGAAGATCAGGCCGGTCGCGATCGAGAAGGCGAGGGCAAGGCCGATCGCCTGGCCATCAATCGAGGTGATCCATCCTGCCATGCGAGCGACCGTCATCGAGAGCGTGACGCCGGCACCGACGCCGATCGCCCCGCCGAGCAGACAGAGCACGAGCGCCTCGCAGAGAAACTGAAGCCGGATGTCCCGCATCCGCCCGCCAAGCGCGCGGCGGATTCCGATTTCGCGCGTGCGCTCGGTGACCGACACGATCATGACATTCATGATGCTGATGCCGCCAACCAGCAGCGAGACCGAGGCGATGGCGACGAGCAGGAGCGCGACGGTGCGGATCGCTCCCTGCTGCGCTTCCATGGCGGCGGCCGGATCCTGGACCTTGAAGTCGTCCTCCTGGCCGGCGGGAATACGGTGCCGCTGCCGCAGCAGGTTTTCGATCTCCGTTCGCGCCCCCGCCATCTGTCCGTCCGCAGCCACCTTGGCGATGATGTAGGCGACCGAATCCCGGTTGATGTTGCTTGCGCTGCCGAGGAAGCGCAGCTTGGCGGTGGTGAGCGGCACGAAGGCAACGTCGTCCTGCGCCGGTCCCTTGCGATCGAGGACGCCGACCACTTCGAGCGGCACCTTCATGATCCTGATCTGTGCGCCGATCGGGTCCTCGCCGGGCGCGAACAGCTCATGCGCCACCGTGCTGCCGAGGATCACGACCTTGCCGGCGCCTGCCTCCTCGCTGCCGGAAAAATAGCGCCCGGTCGCAAGCTGCCAGTCGCGCACCATGAAGTGCCCGGTCGTCGTCCCGTTGATGGTCGTGTTCCAGTTCTTGCTCTCGTGAATGACCTGCGCCGTTCCTGCAATCGAACCGGCCGCGGCCTGGATCTCGGGGATCTGCTCGAGAATCGCCTGCACGTCGCTCTCGGTCATGGTCAGCTTGCTGCCATCCTTGAGACGCACGCCGCCCTGGTAGACCGCGCCGGGGTTGATCATCAGCACGTTGGCGCCGATCGAGCGAATCTGCTCCTGCAGGCGAAGCTGCGCGCCGGACCCGATCGCAAACACGGTCACGATGGAGGCAACGCCGATCACGATGCCGAGCATGGTGAGGATGCTGCGCAACGGATTGAGGCGCAAGGCGTGCAACGCGATCTGAAAGCCCTGGAGCATCGTCATGGCGCAGAACTCCGTTTCGGCAGGATCGGAGCCAGCGTTTCGTCAGCAACGAGCGCGCCGTCATGCAGGCGGATCGTGCGCCGGCACTGGGTCGCGATCCCAGGATCATGCGTGATCATCACGATGGTCTGGCCGGTCCGGTTGAGCGCGGCGAACAGGGCCAGTATCTCGGCGCCGGTACGGCTGTCGAGCGCGCCGGTCGGTTCGTCGGCGAGCACGATCAGCGGTGAGGCGATCAGAGCGCGCGCGATCGCGACGCGCTGCTGCTCACCGCCCGAGAGCTGCCGTGGGAAGTGGTGGGCCCGGTGCACCATGCCGACAGCCTCCAGGCTCTGCTCGGCGCGGGCCAGACGCTCCTTGCGGCTGATGCCGCAATAGACCAGCGGCAGCGCGACGTTCTCAATCGCATTGTGGCGCGCGAGCAGATTGTAGGACTGGAATACGAAGCCGATGCTGCGGGCGCGCAGGGACGACCGGTGGTCTTCCGAGAGATCGGCGACGTCGGCTCCCTCGAGATAGAGCGCACCCTCGCTCGGCAGGTCGAGCAGCCCGATCATGTTCATCAGCGTCGATTTTCCCGAGCCGGACGGTCCCATCACCGCGACGATCTCGCCTCGTTCGATGTCGAAGCTGACATTGCGCACCGCAGCCACCGCTACTCCGTCGGCGCGATAGGTCCTGGAGACCGACTGCAAGCTGATGAGGGGCTGGGGGGCCGTCATGATCCGAACCTGATGCCGAGAAACTCCATGCCGGCTGGCCGGATGGCCTGACCCACGGCGACCTGGCTGCCCTCGACGAGGTCTCCGCTCCTGAGCGCGACCTGTTCGGTGCCGGCCGCGCCGACAGTCACGGGAATACGCCGGAGTGAGCCGCTTGCGGTGCGCGCCCACACCCCACTGCGCGCCGCGGCATCCGGCTGCGTGCCGGAGGGCTGGAAGCGCAACGCGGCAAGCGGCACTTTCAGCACGTCATCCTGCCGCTCGATCACGATCTTCACCAGGGCCGTCATGCCGGGCAGCAACGCGCCGTCGAGATTGGAGGTCGCCAGGACGACGGTGTAGGTCACGACGTGCTGCTGGTTCTGCGGTGCCTTGCGCACCTGCCGCACCACCGCCTCGAAGCGGCGGTCCGGGTAGGCATCCACCGTGAAATGGGCGCGCTGGTCGGGGGCGATACGCCCGATATCGGCTTCGTCGACCTGCGCGTGAATTTCCATGTCCTCCAGTCGGTGCGCGACCACGAACGTGGTGCGCGATTCCAGTCCGACCGCGAGCGTCTGACCCTCGTTGACGAACCTGCCAACGACGACGCCATCGATCGGCGAGCGGATCACGGTGCGGTCGAGATCGGCCTGGGCGGCAGCGAGAACGGCCGCCTTCTCCGGCACGGCCATGCGTGCCTGCTGCAATTCCGCCTCGATCCGGCGGATATCGGCCTGCGCGCCGTCGACTGAGTAGGCGTTCAGGGACATGAGGACTTCGGCTTCGCGCTCTTGGGCAAGCCTCGCGGTGAACTCCGTCTGGGCGTCATCCACCGCCGTTACCGCCACGACGTTTTGTGACTGTAGAGCCAGCTTGCGCTGCAAGGTCTTCTGCGCCGACGCCTTGACCGCCTGCGCGCTGTCGAGCTTGGCTACGAGGACGTCTCTGCTGCCCCTGGCGTTTTGCAGATCGATCCTGGCGCGGTCGAGCTTGGCCCGCTCGATGTCGACAAAGGAGTTCGCCACCGCCACCGCCGCCCTGGCTTCGTCGACCTTGGCCGCAAAGCTGCGCGGATCGATCAGGGCGAGCGGTTGATCCTTGGTGACGGTGTCGTTGAAATCGACATAGACCCGGGCGAGCTGCCCGGACAACTGGGAACCCACCTCGATCGTCTTGACCGGCTGCAGGGCGCCGGTGACGGTGATGGTCTGCTCGATGCTGCCGCGCTGGATCGAGGCATAGCGGAATACGGGGGCGTCCGATCCGAAGCTCCGTGCGTCCCGCCCGACGGGTTTGAGCAGCCGCTGGGTCGATTCATAGGCGCGGGCCGCCTTCTCCGCGGCGCTCCCGGCCGCGTCGCTGATCACGGCTGGCCGGGCGGCGTAGACCGCGGCGAGGCCACATGCAGTTCCGAGCAAGGCAATAACTGGCACAAATCGCATATCAAAAACCCGCCTCTTGAAATGGCGTCGTTGGCGGCAAGGACAAATATCGCGCTATGGTTGTAAACGCGCTATGGTTGTAAATCTCAGAAAACGCAGTCGATCGTCAGTGTGTCGCCGCTGTAGGGGCGACGGTCGGGCGCGCTTGATGATCCAGAAGTAAAGTCCGCGGGGTGCTGTCTTTCGTGACTTGCCGGAAATGCATACGGAGCGTATCGATATGACGCGCGCGGTATCGAACTCGACAAGCTGACTGAACGTCCCGTCTGTTCTGGCCGAAGCGGCCAGCGCTGGGCGTTCAAGTCGGCACGTGGGTGGCGACGCCATGACGCAGTCGGCGATACCGAAGTTCCGACGCCAGATCGTCGCATTCCCGGTCGTTGCGCTCCCGATTGTCGCATTGTCGATATTGCGCCTCGCCATGATGCCGCAGGTCGCGAGGGCGAATCCCCCCAATCACGAAACCCGATATGTGAACGCCTTCACTCGTCTTGAACGGGTGTTGGCCCTAAGACGTCGAAGCGGCGGATCGGAGCGACTCGCTCGATCCCCGCGAATTCATCCAAGCACCTTGATCTCGCTTGCAAGAAGAATGGATGGCTCGTTGCTTGTTCATCGAGCCCCAAGCCGGGGAGCCCGTTGCCATGAGTTCAGGTCAAGCTACAGTTTATATTATTGACGACGAAATTCAGATTCGAACTGCGATTGGAAATCTCTGCGAGGAGACCGGGCACCAGGTGAAATTGTTTGCGTCGACCGACGAGTTTCTCGGGGAGAGTATTTCCGGCGGACCTTCATGCCTCGTGCTCGACGTCCGCTTTCCCGGCACGGCGCCGACCGGCCTCGAGCTTCAGCGCCGGCTCGCCGAGACCGGCGTGCTCATCCCGATCGTCTTCATCAGCGGCCATTCCGACGTCCGCGTCTCGGTTGAGGCCATGAAGCGCGGCGCAGTCGAGTTTCTTCCAAAACCCTTTCGCGAGCAGGAGATCCTCGACGCGATCAGGCATGGCATCGAGCGCGACCGCAGGCGGCTCGAACGCGAAGATAGCGTGCGCGAAGCTCGCCAGCGCGTCGAGACGCTGACGGCGAGGGAGCGCGAGATCGTGCTGTTGATGGCGGAAGGTCTCGTCGCCAAGCAGATCGCAGCGAGACTCGGGGTGAGCGAAGTGACGGCCAAGGTCCATCGCACCAGGATGATGCGAAAGCTGGAGCTTCGTTCGCCGATCGAGGTGGTGCGGTTGGTCGACAGCATGGGACGCGAAGAAGAGACGTCACGAATCGGCACGGGACAACCTTACAGCTAGTGCCGCTGGCACCAAGCCGCCGTGCAACGTCTAGTCCGTAGCGATTAGCATGAACTGCAGTCTGTCGCACGCAGCACGATCGGTTCAAAGTCTGTCCTGCGATGTCGGCCTCCTCCAAGACGGCATCCGAACCCAGTCAGAGAACTTAGCCAGAAAGGATATTCCATGCGCAAATTGTTTTTTGCTTCCGTTGCCGTGCTCGCCCTGTCCTCCGCCGCGCAGGCCGCCAACACTTCGACCACCGTGCAAGTGGGCGCCGTGAACGGTTCCAGCGTCTCGCAGCAGGGCCTCACCAACGACACCTCGTCGACCAGCCAGCTCGGCATCATCAACAGTGCGACCACGATGCAGGGCACCAGCGCGGTCTCGCTCAACAACGGCAGCACGGTGAACCAGATCGGCGTGCAGAACTCGGCGACGACCGGCCAGGTGGCGTTGGGCAACAACGGCAGCGCGATCACCCAGAACTCGTTCGGGCCTGCCGCGCTCCAGAACAACGCCGCCGCCGTCGGACAGCTCAGCGTGTTCGGCATCAACGGCAGCACCGTCTCGCAGACGGCGCACTAAGCCAGCCCCGTTTGGCCGGACGCGTCAACTGCGGCGCGTCCGTGCCATCCTTGAAAGCACCGCCTCGGGCGGGACGACTCGGTAAGAGCTTGTCCGCCGACTTTCGCGGAGGAAATGTCATGCATCAAAAATATCTCGTTGCCACGATCGTCGCGTTCAGCCTGCTGACCGCCGTCGATGCCCAGGCCGGCAACTCGGCCAGCGTGCTGCAATTCGGCACCACCAACAACTCCTTCATCTCGCAGAGTGGCGGCACCAACAACAGCGCCACCACGATGCAATTCGGCGCCACCAATACTGCGACCACGTTGCAGATGGGTTCGCTCCTGACCGTCAACACCTCGGTAATCGGGCAGGGCGGCACCACCGCGACGGCGTCCAACACCGCGTTACTCGGCCAGGCCGGTGGCTCCAATTCGAGCCTGATCGGCCAGATCGGCGCGAACAACGCGGCGGCCGTCGGACAGCTCGGAATTCTGAACGGCTCGACGATTTTGCAGCAGACTCCTTGATCGCAAATCTTTTTCGATAGCGAGGCATGTCATGAGGCATTTTTCAGGCGCCGCCTGTGGCGCATTTCTCACCTTGTGTTGCGTGGGCGCCGGCTCGGCCGGTGCCCAGACCGCCGACATCAAGACCATCGTGTCGCTCGGCGGCCCGCCGGTCGTGCTGAACCAGAACAGCCAGCTCAACATGGCCGGCGTGTTCATGATCGGCGGCAGCACCAGCGCGACCGTCACTCAGAACGGGACGAACAACGCGACCGGAATCCTGCAATTCGGCGGGACGACGTCGGCATCGGTCGGGCAGGCGGGCGTGAATAATATCGCGTTCGTCGGCCAGGCCGGCCAGTCCACCAGCAGTTTCCTGTCCCAGTTCGGTGCGTTCAACTCGGCGACTGTTGTCCAGAATAGCCATTGAGCCGGCGCGGCCTCGTCGTCAGAAATGGAATGGGGGCAAGCGATGAAATGCGCTAGGCTACTCCTGGCATTGGCGGCATTGTTCGCCGTCAGCGTCGCGTCCGAGGCATCCGCCGGATCCGTCCAGCGCGGCGTGACAAACCGGAACGTAAGCATCGAAACGATCGTGCAATTCGGCAACGATGTCCAGCCGGTCACGATCGAAGAGAACAGCCGCATCAATATTGCGCGTGTCATCCAGATCGGTGGTACGGGAACAGTCGATGCGACGATCATCCAGAACGGCACGCGCAATTATGTCGATGTGATCCAGGTGGGTGGCACCACCAATGTGGCGATCGGTCAGTCGGGCGTGAGCAATATTGCCGACATCACGCAGGTCGGCAATTCCACCAACGCCCTCCTGCTCCAGATCGGAGATATGAACACGGGAACGGTGCGACAATTCGGGCGCTTCAACTGGCTGTCGATATTTCAGTTCAGCCGGTGATCGCGAAGGTGAGGTGCAACATGAGGTTCATCGTACTTGCAGCAGGAATGAGCATCATGACGGCGATGACAGCCGGGCCGGCCGGAGCTGGCGAGTCGGGTGACGGCCATACCACAATTGTTCAGGACGAGAATGGCACGTCCGTCATTACCCAGAGCGGCGATCCGGCGCAGGCCGAGGTCAAGATCGAGAAGGAGCCTGGGCGCACGACGGTCTATCGCCGCAGCGGCGGCAACACCGCCATCGTGTCGCAGGGCACCGGAAATCCGCAGGATATGCTGGACTGGCTGCGCAAGCAGCAGGGCCGCTGACGCACGAAGGCCCATCGTCCGTGATGGACGATGGGCCACGTCGTGAGCGAGCGCTACCAGCTGCGATAGACGCCGGTCACGGTGCCGTTGTTGTTGCCCTCCGGGCCGACATCGCCCTGCGTCGAGCTCGGCGCCGGATGGTTGGTGCCGTTGAGCGCACCGTAAGGTCCGGCGACATCCGGATAGTACGCGCGTGGCTGAACCGGTTGGTAAGCGGGAGCGGTGCGGTCCCATCCCGCGCGCGGTCCGTTCCAATCATAGCCCTGGGCCGAGGCGGCCGCCGTGCCCGCGACGAGTGAAGCCGTGATCAGGCAGAGGAGTTTCGATTTGTTCTGCATTGGAGATGCTCCTTGCTGGTGTCGGGAGCCAACGACCGCAGTGCGGGAGCGTTCCGGGCGTTGTCGGCCGAAGCGATCAACTCCGATCAACTGGTTATGAAGTCCGTTTTCCCGGAACACCTGCCACATCAGTCGGGATTCCCGGGCGTCTTGCCGCAGTCTGTTCCCTGTTAATCCCGTGCCTTAACCAATAATTAATTATACGTTTGCGGGTGGGCGACAGCCCGGCCTAGCGTGTCGCGGGGAGCCGCTATCCGCGAAGCCAAACGAGTTGGTGCGTATCATGATGTCCAGATCATTTGGGGCGTTGCTCGCCTCGCTCAGCGCAGCCGCGCTGCTCCTTGCCCCCAGCGACAGTTTTGCCAGGCCCGGTGGCGCCGTCGCACATGCCGCCACGCCTTCCGGTCCGGCGGTGCGTCCGCCGATTGCGCCGGGCGCCAGGTTCCGTGGCCGCAACACGCCCTGGGTCTACTGGCCGGGCGGCGGCGGGTTCTACTATGACAATGCAGGCTACGGTCAGCCTTTCGCCGAGACCGCCCAGCCCGTCTCCAGCGACGTTCGCTACACCTATACGTACGACGTTCCCTGGGATTGGACGCATCGCTTCCCGCCGAACGTGGTGCCGTCCGACCGGCCTTACGTGCCGAGCTGTCCGACGGAGCAGGTGACTGTGCCCGGCCGCGGCGGCGGCGAGCACACCGTCAACATCATGCGCTGCTACTGAGCTAGCCCAGCTCAAAACTGGTCACGCCGAAGACGCGGTCGATCCGCAGCCGCGCGATCGGTCCTGTGTACATCCGCGCCGTCTCGAACACCGGCTTCAGCCCGAGCTTTTCCGCGAGCGCAATCGCCTCGCGATTGACGGCGGGGACGTCGAGGAAGATCTCGCCGCCGTTTGTGCTCGCCAGCAGGGCCTGCACGATTGCGTCCGCCGCCGCGCGATCGTCGGCGACGAGCGGGCCGATCTTACGGCCGGCCCGGCACGGTCGGATCACGCCCCATGCGGCGAGCTTGCCGTCGCGCAGCAGCGCGCGACCGACATGTCCTGATGTGCCGATCCAGGCACGCAGGAAGGCGCCGCGCGGAGCCGGGAACACCGTGGCATCGTCGGCTTCAACGAACGTAAACGGGATCGTGTCGAGCGCAACGACATCGGCGGGCGGCCTCGGTGGCGCGGCGACGAAGCCGCCATAGCGGACATTGGCGTAGGCAAGCTGGAAGCCGGACTTTCTGTAATTGTCCTGCTGCGCCACCACGCCGTCGAGGCCGATCACGCGAGCGCCCGCATGCGCGATCGCCGCGTTCCAGATGCGCAGGCCGTGGCCTCTGTCGCGAAAACCCGATCGCACGATGTAGAATCCGAGAAATGCAAAGCGATCGTCGTAGTTGACGCAGGAGACGGTCGCGACCGGCTCGCCGTCGATCTCGCCGACGAAGAAGCCCCTCGCGTCCGGGATCGCGAAACAGGCGGCATCGGAGAGGCCCGGATTCCAGCCTTCCGCCGCGGCCCAGTCGACCGCGATGGCGATCTCCTCGGGCCGCAAATTGCGGATCTGCAAATCGCTCATCTTTCAGGTCGCTTTCGACGGTGGACCTTCCGGCTGGTCCGGCGGTAGAAGGCCTCATGATAGGCCGAGCCCGCGGCTCGCCTCCACGATATCATAGAGGATGATCGGTCATGGCAGCAGAGATGGCAGCAGAGAAGGTCGCACTCGTGACCGCCGGCGGCAGCGGCATGGGGGCAGGGGCCGCGCGCCGGCTCGCAGCCGACGGCTTTCGCATCGCCATCCTGTCTTCTTCCGGCAAGGGCGAGGCGCTGGCAACCGAGCTCGGCGGGCTGGGGGTCACCGGCTCCAACAAGTCGAACGACGATCTGAAGCGGCTGGTCGATGGCGCGATGGCCAAATGGGGACGCATCGACGTGCTCGTCAACAGCGCGGGCCATGGGCCCCGGGCGGCGATCACGGAGATTACCGACGAGCAATGGCACACCGGCCTCGACACCTATCTGCTCAACGTGATCCGTCCGACCCGGCTGGTGATGCCGATCATGCAGACGCAGAAGGCCGGCGCCATCATCAACATCTCGACCGCCTGGGCATTCGAGCCGAGTGCGATGTTTCCGACCTCGGCGGTATTCCGCGCCGGCCTCGCCGCCTTCACGAAGATCTTCACCGACACCCATGGCGCCGACAACATTCGCATGAACAACGTGCTGCCGGGCTGGATCGACAGCCTGCCGCAGGTAGATGCGCGCCGCGACAGCGTGCCGATGCGGCGCTACGGCAAGGTCGAGGAGATCGCCGCGACGATCTCGTTCCTGGCATCCGACGGCGCGGCCTACATCACCGGACAGAATATCCGCGTCGACGGCGGACTGACGCGTTCGGTCTGAGACGCGGGGATTCGAATCGCGTTTAGCGCCCTTGTCGCGATGCGACACGGCCGTGCGTCCTGCGCCGCGGATGAGGGATAACTCGTGGCCCCTCGGTCACACCCGTCGCGCGTTCGCGCGCCGCACGGCCCGCACTACGTCACAGTCCCTATGAACTTCGCCGCAGCCCAAGACGGCAAGCAGTCCACGCCCTATGCCCGATCTGCGCCGAACAACTTCCGCCCGCGCGCATTCGAAACGCGAGATCAATCGCGTGAGGCAAGGAGACTGGAATGAAGAAGTTTTTGCTGGCGGCTGCCGGGGTTGTCTTGGGCTCCGCATCCTTGCAGGCTGCCGACCTCGCGGCGCACTATACCAAAGCGCCGATGATGGCGACGGCCTATAACTGGACCGGCTTTTACGTCGGCGGCAATGTCGGCGGACAATGGGGCAGCGCCGATCCGGCCACCTCGACTGCGTTCGATCCCGCCGCCTATTTCGCGAGCTCCAGTGTTTCCGCGATTGCGGCAGTCGGCGCCCAGCGCGTCAACAGCTCCAGCGTCACGGGCGGTTTTACCGCCGGCTACAACTGGCAACTCAATAACGCCGTGCTCGGCCTCGAAGGCGACATCAACTATTTCGGCTTCAAGGGCAGCGCGACGGGTTCGGCGCTCTATCCCTGCTGCGCCCCGACCGGCTTCACCGTGTCCTCGCAGGTCTCGGCCGACTGGCTCGCCACGATCCGCGGCCGCATCGGCTTCCTCGCGGCTCCGACCTGGCTGCTTTATGCCACCGGCGGCGCGGCCATCGCCGAGGTGAAGGGCAATTTCAACTTCACCGACACGTTCGCCGCGGCGGCGGAGTCGACCGCATTCCGCGACACACGCCTCGGCTGGACCGCGGGCGTCGGCACCGAATACGCCGTCGGCGGCGGTTGGTCGCTCAAGGCGGAATATCTCTACGTCGATCTTGGACGCAGCACCGTGACCAGCACCAATCTGCTTGGCGGCGCATTTCCGACCAACCTCTTCACCCACTCGGTCGATCTCAAGTCGAACATCGTGCGCGTCGGCGTGAACTACAAATTCGGCGGACCGGTCGTCGCCAGATACTGAGCATCCCGTTCCATCCCTGGCTGGAAAGCCCCGGCCTGGGGCCGGGGCTTTCCAGTTTTCGCGGGCCGGGGGTTCAGTGCGAAGCCACGAGGCGCGCCAACGCCGGCAGGATCCTGTAGCGCGCGATCTCGTGGGGATATTCGCCCCGATTGGCGAGCAGCACGATCCCGATCCGCTGCGCCGGCACGAGGCCGATATAGCCGGAGGCGTTGTTGAGCCCACCCGGCTTATCGACGACGGTGGCGCCTGGAAGACGCACCGTCTCCCAGGCCATTCCCTGTCCGAACTTCTCGTCGACGCGGAAGATCTCGTGCTGTGTCATCCGCAATGCCTCGCGCAAGTGAGGATCGATCGACCGCCCGTCGACGCAGGCCGCAACGAATGTCGCGAGATCCCGCGGCGAGGAAAACATCTGGCCCGTGCCGGGAAAATCAAAATAACTCTGCTGGTTGCCGATGGGGCCGATCGCCATGCCCTGATCCGAGTAGCCCTGGACCGCGCGCTGCATCCAGGCCGCGTCCATGACGGCACGGCCGTCTTCGCCGCGTTCGGGCACGGAGGTCGCATTCATGCCGATCGGCTTGAGGATACGTTGTTCGAGCAGGGTCGCGATCGGAGCGCCGTAACAGCACTCGAGCACGAGCTGAAGCAGTACATAGCCGGCGTGGCTGTAGACGCGCTGCTTGCCCGGCACCTCGCCGGCTTGCGGTCGCCAGCTGTTGAACATGTCGATGAGCTGCGCGCGGGAAAACGTGTCGCTCGGCCAGGGCGGATGGTCGGTCGGCAGCAGCATGCCTGAGGTGTGCGTCACGAGCTCGCCAACGGTGACGCGGCGGACATAGTCGCCGGTGAGCTCCGGGAGATATTTCGCCAGACGATCGTCGAGCCGCAGCTCGCCGCGGAGGGTGCCGAGCGCGACCAGCGTCGCCTCGAACGGCTTACGCAGGGAACCGAGGTTGAACAGCGTATCCGGCGTGACCGGCCTTTGCGTGGCGTCGTCGGCAAAGCCGTAGTTGAAGAACTCGACATGGCTGCCGGCATAAAGCGCGGCGGCGAGACCGCCCGGCTGGTCCGGTGTTGCGGTCGGCGCCAGCTCGTTCGCGACGATGTCGCGCATCTGCGCGATCATGTCGGAATCCGCGGCGGCGCCGCGCGGCCAGGCAAGCGCGAGCGGAACGAGCGCAGCCCGGGCCAGGGCCCGTCGGGTGAGATACGATGAGGTGACAACAGACGGCACGGCTCTGGCGCAGGATTCGATGCGCCCCCGGTCTCTTGTAGCGGGAAGGACCGTGCCTCCCTATTCACGATTGCGCGTGGTGGGTTCCGCGCGAATGGTTCGTAGCCTGGATGGAGCGAAGCGCAATCCGGGTTATCGCCTCACGGAGAGATTCCTGGATTACGCTTCGCTCCACCCAGGTTACCCGTCGGCAAAATTTAACTTAGCTAATTGGCTAACAATTATTGACGCCGGATGGCGGCAGCCCTATAGTTAGCTCCATGGCTAACCAATTATCCCGACTCGATCAGGTTTTCGCGGCCCTTGCCGATCCCACCCGGCGGGCGATCGTGATGCGGCTCTGCGCCGGCGAGGCGTCGGTCGGCGAGCTTGCCGATCCCTTCGAGATGGCGCTGCCGAGCTTCATGAAACACATCCACGTGCTGGAGACGAGCGGGCTCGTCCTGTCGGAGAAATCCGGCCGCGTGCGCACCTGCCGCCTCAGTCCTGACGCACTCCTCACTGCGGAAGACTGGTTCCAGCACCAGCGTGCGATCTGGGAGGCGCGGCTCGATCGCTTCGAAGCCTATGTGATGAAGCTGAAGAAAGAGCGGACGGCTGCCAAGCGGCCGTCCAAGACAAGTAACAAGACGATCAAACGGAAAGGTTCCTGATGATGACGAATTCTGCCAATCCCGCCCTGTCGCAATGGTCGCTCGACCGCGAGATCGTGATGTCGCGCGTGATCGACGCGCCGCGCGATCTGGTGTTCGAGGCCTGGTCTGACCCCAAGCATTTGCCGCAATGGTTCGGGCCGAAGGATTTCAAGCTCGAGACCTTCGAGATCGACGTGCGGGTTGGCGGCGTCTGGCGCTTCAACATGATCGGCCCGGACGGCACGGTCTACCCGAACCGCATGCGCTTCCGCCGCATCGAACGGCCGTCGCTGATGGAGATGGACCATGGCGCCGACCAGGACGACGATCCCGGCCTGTTCCGTTTCACCATCACTTTCGCCGAACAGAGCAATGGCAAGACGGTTCTGATGATGCGGCAGCTGGCGTCGAGCACGGTGCAGCGCGACGGTATGATCAGCTTCGGTGCCGTCGAATACGGCTACCAGACGCTCGACAAGCTCGCGGCCTATGTGGGCGGAATGAAGAGGTAGCGCCAACGCTCGTCCGGAGGCTCGACGAGGGCCTCCGGAATATCGCCGCAACGACGAATATGACAGCGCGCAGGTCAATTATGACAGCGCGATAACGAAGTTTTTGTCGCTTGGAACGACGGATTTATGACAGAATTGCTACCTTGGATGTCAAATTTGACTACAGCGGAGCGATTCATGTTGCAGTGGCAGGCGCGGACAAATCCCCTCGCATGGTGGTGGGGGTCCCTGACGTTGGTCAGTGCTGCCAACATTCTCGTCTGGTTCATGCTGTACCGCGAATTCTACCCGACGCCCGCCGGCAGCCTCAGTGGCGGCTCCGACATCGGGCTGATGTTCCTGCTCTGCGCCGGCTATGTCTTCGGCTGTGCGTTCCGCTCGTTCCTGCCGCGCGCCGACGTGCAGCGGATCTGTCTGTTCGACACCTGGCTCTCCAGCGTCTTCGTCGGCCGCACGGTCGCGACCGTGGCCGAACTGTGCTTCGCCGCGCAATGGGCGGTCATCCTGCATCAACTCGGGACCATGACGGGCGCCGAGACGGTCGTGAACATCGCGTGGGTGATCGTGCCCATCATCATCATCGCGGAGTGCTTCTCCTGGTATGCGGTGGTGACGACCAACTTCCTCTTCAACGCGATCGAGAACTCGCTGTGGGCGGTGACATTCTTCCTCGCGGGCATCGCGCTGTGCCGACTGATGCCGGAATTCCAGGGACCGGTGCGGTGGGCGCTGATTGCCGGCATCATCGGCATCGCGTGCTTCCTGGCCTTCCTCGTCACCGTCGACGTGCCGATGTATCTCAGCCGCTGGCGGGCAGGGCACGAAGAGGGCAACAGGTTGCTCGGCTTCCTCGAAGGCCTGCATGACGTCTCGACGCGCTGGGTCGTGACCCACGACATCGCGCACTGGAAGGGCGAGCTGACCTGGATGTTCCTGTATTTCACCGCCGCCGTGTGGTCGAGCCTCGCGCTCTGTGCGCTCTACGCGATGGAAGGCTATCTCACGCGCTATCTGGCCTGAGCGATCAGGCCTCGCCGAGATCGACCTCCGTCAAGATGCCCTGACGCAGCGCCAGCCGGACTAGCTCGATGTCGGATCCGACGCCGAGCTTGTCCTTGATCAGGGAATGCAGGTTCGCCACCGTCTTCGGGCTGACATGGAGCGTCTCGGCGATCTCCTCTGTCGTGTTCTCGGCGAGCAGCAGCCGCAGCACCTCGAACTCGCGCGGCGTGAGGACGTCGGCGGCAGAGCTTTCCCCGGCGAGCCGGCTCAGCGCGAGCTCATGATCGATGTCGGGACTAATCGCGATCTTGCCGGCGAGCACGTCCATCACGGCGCGCACCAGCGTCTCCGGGGGACTGGTCTTGGTGACATAGCCCCTGGCACCGGCGCGGATCGCCTGCACGGCAAAGCCGGCATTTTCATGCATGGTGAAGACGAGGATTCTCGCGCTCTTGTCCCACTGCCTGATGCGCCTGACCGCCTCGATGCCGCCGATGCCGGGCATGCTCAGATCCATGATGACGAGGTCGGGCGCCTCCGATTTGTAGAGACGATAGGCCTCCGCGCCGTCGGCGGCTTCGGCGATGACGCGAAGTCCCGGCTGCTTCTGGAGCACGGAACGATAGCCTTCGCGGACGACGGAATGGTCGTCGACCAGCAGAATGGTGGCATCGGCCGCGCTCATGCGGCATGCTCCAGCGGCGGCCGATCGGCGGCTGCGAGCGGAATGACCACGCGCAGTGCGGAGCCGCCGTTCGGCGCGGCCTCGAAGCTCAATTGGCCGCGCAAGGCTGCGACGCGCTCGCGCATGCCGAGCAGGCCCATTCCGGATTTCGCGACGGGATCGCTCGCGCGTCCGTCATCGTCGATCGCCAGCGCGATCTCGCTGGCCCCCATCGTCAATTCCAGGCTGACCCGCGTGGCGACGGCATGCTTGGCGGCATTGGTGAGCGCCTCCTGCACGATCCGGTAGAGGCTGGCGCTGATCGTGGCCGGCAGGGTCTCGAATGCGCCGTCGAACCGGATCGAGAAGCGCGTCTCGCCGCGGCTGCGTCCGTTCCAGCCCGCGACGAGGCCTTCGAGGCTGGCGACGAGCCCGAGTTCCTCGACATCGGGCGGCCGCAGCCGGAACAGCGTGCCGCGCAACGTCTCCATCATGCCGGTTGCGGTCCGCGCGATGCCGTCGCATTCGCCAAGCAGGGAAGGGCAGTCCTGCGCGGCGGTCTGCCGAGCGGAGGAGGCGAGCGCGCGGATGGCCGCGAGCGACTGGCCGAACTCGTCATGCAGCTCGCGCGCGAGATGGCGGCGCTCTTCGTCCTGGAGCGCGATCAGCTTCCGCGTCAGCTCGCTGCGTTCGGCAAGCGCGGTCTCGAGGCTTTCGGCGAGATGGTTGAAGCCGTCGCGGATCGCGGAGAGTTCGGCAAGGTCGAACGGCGGCAACCGCGTGGTGAGGTCGTTGGCGGCAATCCGCTCGAGGCCGGTGCGGATCATGCGGGTGGGGCGCAGCGCGCGTGCCAATGCGGCGTAGACCAGCGCGCAGAGCAGCGGCAGCGCGATTGCCAGCGCCAGCATCAGGCGGCCGGCCTCGTGCCAGGCCTCCGCGGTCTGCACGGCCGGCTCGACCGAGACGACGGCGTCGCCGAGCTTCGCTCCGCGCACGATCACAGGCCGTGCGGCTTCGCGGCCGGGGTCGAACAGGCTGCGATAGAAGGCCGTGAAAGCTTGCGGCGGCGGGTTCGCCGGGGCGGGCGCGCCGCTGCAGAAACGCTGGAGGATGTCGCCGCTCGTGCCGCGGAACGCCAGGCACAGGCCGGGCGTCATCACATAAGCCGAAACGGGGTCGAGGTTGGGAAAGTCCGAGCGGGGGCTCGCCACCCACTGGATCTTGCCCTGCTGCAGCTCCAGCGTCTTGGCCACGATCGCGGCGATATCGTCGAGGCGCGCATGCGCCGCGCGGTCGGCCGTAATCAGGAAATAAGCGGAGATGGCGGCGAAGCAGGCGGCCGATATCGCGGCCACGCGCAACGTCAGACGGACTTTGAGATCGAACCTCGAGCGGTTCCACATCGGCGGGCACCTGGTGCGAACGGGTTAGTCGCGTCCGCATTAAACGGCAGAACGCATCCGGCGCAAAGCCGCCAGGCGTGAGTGCGGTGCACCGTCGTGAAATTTTCCCGGCGATCGCCGGGACCGGCGCCGCTGCATGGCTTGATTGCGCCGTCCAGATTGGCGCGCCGCACCGTCACACGAGGCACATTTATGCACCTGCGCCGGTTGATCCTCTCAGTCTGTCTCCTTCTCCTGATTCCGGCGTTTCATGCGCCGGCCGGCGCCGAAACCGCCATCGGCATCGCCATGGACGACTTCAGCTATACCGATACGTCGGCTGAACCCGCCAACCAGACCGCCGCCCACGAGCGACGGCTGGCAGCTTTCATGGCCGCGCTCCGGCAAGACATTGGCGGAGACCGGCGCTACCGGCTCGTGCCCTCGGCCCAGGACGGCGCGGCCTTCAAGGTGATCGGCGGCATCCAGAAGACGAGCACGCTGGTGCAATGGGCCAAGGTCGCCGTGATCGACGTCGGCGCCAAAAAGGTCGTGATGGACAAGCTCTACACCTTCCGCGGCGACAATGATGAATCATGGGAGCGCGCCGAGATCTTCGTGTCGCGCGAGATCATGGCCGCGCTTGGCACGCCCGCGCCGATCGCACTGGCCGTGTTCGATTTCGAACTGGAGGATACGACCGCCGCTTCGGCGGGCGCGTCAGCCACGTCAGATGCGTCATATCTGGCCGAGGTCACCGGCAGCGTGCGCGAGGCGCTGGGTCAATCCGGCCGTTACCGCATCGTCGATATCGGCGGCGAGGCGGTGAAGGCGCGCGCGTTGCGCGACTGCAACGGCTGCGAGGCGGCGATTGCGCAGAAGCTTGGCGCCGACCAGGCGCTGATCGGCGTGGTGCGGCGGGTCAGCCGCACCGAGTACACGCTCGGCTTCCGGGTGCGCGACGCCAGGACCGGCACGGTGCTGGCACGCGGCGACAGCGGCCTGCGCCTGGGCGCGGACTATTCGTGGAAACGGGGTGCCGTGCGGTTGGTCAGCGATCGCATGATCGAGAACCAGCCGCAGCAATAGGCCTCAGAACGTCAGCTGCACCTTCATCGACTGCGAGCGGTCGCTGGCGAGCTCGAACGCCGCGACCGCGTTCTCGAATGGCATGGTTGCCGTAATCAGCGGCTTGACGTCGATCAGACCTTCGCCCATCAGCCGCACCGCCAGCTCGAATTCGGGATCGAAGCGGAAGGTGCCGCGGAGCTGCAATTCCTTGGCGACGATGGAGTTGATCGGCAGCGTCATCTCGCCGCCGAGCCCGAGCTGCACGAGCGTGGCGCCGGGCCTGAGCACATCGAGCGCGGTCCGGAGCGCGGCCTGATTGCCGGAGGCTTCGAACAGCGTGTCGAACACGCCCTTGCCGGCGCGCCAGGGATCGAGCGCGGCGGCATCGGCCGCGACGTTGATGGCGTGAGTGGCGCCGAGCTTCCTGGCGACCGCAAGCGGCGCGTCCGCGACATCGGTGACCACGATCTCGGCCGCGCCGCCGAAGCGCGACACCAAAATCATCAGCGCACCGATCGGGCCGCAGCCGGTGATCAGCACGCGCTTGCCGAGCAGGGGCCCGGCCTGCTTGCCGGCATGCAGGCACACCGCGAGTGGCTCGGCGACCGCGGCTTCCGCCAGCGACAGCTTGTCGGCGATCGGAACGGCCTGCGCCGCATCGACCGTGATGAATTCGCGAAACCCGCCCTGCACATGGGGAAAGCGCATCGCGCTGCCGAGGAAGCGCATGTCGAGGCACTGGTTGCGCATGCCTTCCTGGCAATGCAGGCACTGGCCGCACGGCTTGCTCGGATTGACCGCGACGCGGGTGCCCGGCTTCACGTTCGTGACGCCGTCACCGACGGCTGCGACGACGCCCGCGATCTCGTGCCCGAGCGCCATCGGCTGCTGGATGCGCACGACGCCGAAGCCGCCGTGATGATAGTAGTGCAGATCGGACCCGCAGATGCCGCCGTTCGCGATCTTGACGCGGACTTCACCCGGACCGGGCGCTGCATCCGGATAGAGATCGATCCGCAGATCTTTCGGTGCGTGGATCACGACGGCGCGCATGGTTGGCTCCCTTCAGCGTTTCGCGGCTCACATCGCAGCGATCATGCCGCCATCGACATAGATGATCTGGCCGTTGACATAGGTCGAGGCATCCGACGCCAGGAAGATTGCAGCGCCCACCAGCTCGTCCGGTCGGCCCCAGCGCTTGGAGGGAACGCGGCCCATCAGCCAGTTGTTGAAATCGGTGTTGTTGACCAGGGCCTCGTTCATGTCGGTCAGCATATAGCCGGGGCCGATCGCGTTAGCCTGGATGCCGTGCTGGGCCCATTCCACCGCCATCGAGCGGGTCAGGTTCTTGATGCCGCCCTTCGCCGCCGTGTAGGGCGCAATCGTCGGACGCGCGAGCTCGCTGCCGAGCGAGCCGATATTGATGATCTTGCCGTGCTTGCGCGGGATCATGCGCTTGGCCGCCTCGCGGCCGATCACGAAGGCGCTGGTGAGGTTGGTCTCGATCACCTTGCGCCACTCGTCGGTGGTGAACTCCACCAGCGGCTTGCGGTGCTGGATGCCGGCATTGTTGACGAGGATGTCGACCGCGATGCCCTTGTTGTCGAAGTCGTTGAAGGCGGCCACGATCGCGGGCTCGTCGGTGACATTGAACGCGGCGCCTTCCGCGAGGTAGCCGGCGGCGCGAAACTCGGCGACGGCCTGCTCGACGCGCTTGGGATCGACGCCGTTGACGATGATCCTGGCGCCGGCCTTGGCCATGCCCTCGGCGATGGCGCGGCCGAGGCCGCGGGAGGAGCCGGTCACGAGCGCGGTGCGGCCGGAAAGGTCGAAGAGGGCGGTGCTCATCTCAAGAATCCTCAGACGTCGGAACGGCGCACGGTCAGATCGGAGCGGTCGAATACGGCGGGCAGAAGGTCGACGCCGAGGCCGGGGCCTTCCATCGGATAGACGAAACCGTCCTTGATCGTGGGCATGGTGGTCACGAGCTCATTGTACCAGCCCTTGTAGAAGGCGCGCACCGATTCCTGGATCAATGTGTTGGGCTGGCTGAACGACATGTGGATGGCGGCGATGAAGCCGATCGGGCCGATGCAGTCGTGCGGTGCGAAGGGCCGGTGATAGGTCTCGGCCATCGCCGCGATCTTGCGGCCTTCGGTGAGACCGCCGGTCCAGCACAGATCAGCCATCACCACATGCATGGCGTCGCGGTCGAGCATATCCTTGTAGGGGAAGCGCGAGCCCAGCGTCTCGCTGGCGCAGACCCAGACGTCGGTGCAGCGGGCATATTCGGCCAGCGCCTGCGGCGAGTTCATCCGGATGGGGTCTTCGTACCAGGTCGGCTTGTAGGGCTCGAGCGCGCGCGCGATCTGTTTTGCGGTCGGCAGGTTCCAGAGCGAATGAAGCTCGACCATGATCTCCATCTTGTCGCCGACCGCTTTTCGGATCTTCTCGAACGGCTCGATCGCCTGCTTCATCTGCGCGGCGGAGATGTAGAGACCCTTGTTCTCCTGCGCCGCCGGATCGAACGGCCAGATCTTCATCGCCGAGATGCCGCTTTCCAGAAGATTTTCGGCAAGTGCATCGGCATGGTTCATGAAGCCGTCGAGGTCTTCGTAGGGGCCCTTGGAGCCACCGAGATTCCAATTCGCGACCGGGCTGATATTGGTGGAGCGGACATATTGGGTGCCGGCGCAGGTGTTGTAGATGCGCTGCTTGTCGCGGCAGAGGCCGCCGAGCATCTGGTGCACCGGCTGATTGCAGACCTTGCCGAACAGGTCCCATAGCGCGATGTCGATTGCCGAAGCCGCGCGATATTCGACTCCGGTGGACGACTGCGCCATCGGCAGGTTCAGCATGTCGCGATGGATCGCCTCGATGTGCAGCGGATTGCGGCCGAGCAGGCGGCCGGCAAAGGTGTCGTGGATCTGGGCCTCGACCGCGCCGGCGCCGTAGAAGGTTTCGCCGAGGCCGATCATGCCCGTGTCGGTGTGGACGCGCACCCAGATGACGTTGGAGAATTCTTCGGTGCGCAGCGTCTCGATCGACGTGATCTTCACGGCAATACTCCTCCCATCGCAGGCGCGCAGCGCCGTCTTGTTGTCATTCTGCACCGCAGCATGGTGCGGGCACGGGCGGAGTCTTACGCCCGCTTGTAATATATCACAACATGTTTTAGGGATATCACCAACAAGGCGCCGCCCTGCAACGACGGCGCGGGCTGAGGGGAGAGACGAGATGGCAACGCGCAAGCGCGCGCTCGAGGTGGTGAGGAACGACGACGGCGAGGGCAAGCCCTCCCGGCGCAACCGTCTCAACTTCTTCGAGCTGGCCTATCAGAGGATCGAAGAGCTGCTCGTCCATTGCGAGCTCAAGCCCGGCCAGTTCATGACGATGCTGGAATTGCAGCACATCACCGGCTTCGGCCGTACGCCGGTTCATCACGCCGTCAATCGTCTCTCCGCCGATACGTTGATCATCATCCGTCCGCGCCACGGTCTGCGCATTGCGCCGATCGATCTGGCACGCGAGCGCATGCTGCTGGCCTTGCGCCGCGACATGGAGCGCTTCGTGATCCGGCTCGCGGCCGATCGCGCCAGCCTCTCGCACCGCAATCAGGCGCTGCACATCGAGCGTCTTTTGCGCGAGCGCCGCGCCAGTCTGACCCTCGACGAGTTCAATCATATCGACCGCCGCATCGACGCGCTGGTGCTGGAGGCGGCAGGCGAGCCCTTTCTGGTGCACACGCTGCGGCCGCTGCACACGCTGTACCGACGCATCGGCTACATCCACCACCGGTTCATGCCGGGACAGGCCGAACTGTCGGGCACGATCGATCATCACCTCGCCATTCTCGCTGCCGTCGCCAGCCGCCGCGTCGAGGACGCAGTGAAGGCGAGCGATGCACTGATCGACTACATGGGCGAGATGTTCACCGGCATGGAGGTCGGGATCGACCCGCGCCTGCTCGATTGCAGCATCGAGCCGCTGCTTGGCACATGATCCGGAAAAGTGTGCAGCGGTTTTCCGAAGAGATCGTGCTCAAACAATTAGGCCAAAGCGCGGTGACGATCCTGATCTCATCGCGCTTTAGAAAGTTTTGAAGAGAGGACCAAAGATGTCGACGATGGCGATGCCACAACCGACCGCGAGCGAAGCCGCGGTCCGCTACCTCATCACGAACTACAGCCCCAAGGGCAACAAGGTCGGCTGGCTGATGATGGCCTCGATCCTGGTCGAGGCCTGGGATCTCTATTCGATCGCCTTCGTGCTGATCTTCATCAAGGAGCAGTACAATCCCGATCCGCTGATGCTGGGCCTGGCCGCGGCCGGTACGCAAGGCGGCGCCATGATCGGTGCGCTGCTCGGCGGCTGGCTCTCCGACAAGATCGGCCGCCGCGTCATGTTCCTGGTGACGATGGTGATGTTCATCGTGCTGGCGCTGGCGCAGGCCTTCGTGCCCAGCGTCGGCTGGCTCGTCGTGATCCGCTTCCTGCTCGGCGTTCCGCTCGGCTCGGATATTTCGACCGGCTACACCTACATCATGGAATCCATGGCCAAGGGCGAGCGCGAGGTCATGGGCAACCGCTGGCAGTTCATGTTCGCGGTCGGTGAAGTCCTCACCATCGGCGTCATCGTGATCTTCCTGCTGATCGACATGCAGCACGAGATGCTGTGGCGCGTGACGCTCGGCCTCGGGGCGCTGCCGGCGCTGATCATCCTGGTGATGCGCCACGACGTGCCTGAGACGGCGGTGTGGCTGGTGCAGAAGGGACGCTACCGCGAGGCCAAGCAGGTCGCGCGCGAGATGTTCAACGACGATCTCGCCATGCTGCCGGACCATGACGTGGAGGTGCCCAAGGTCTCGACCCGCGCGTTCCTCGCCGACCTTAAGAAGGATCCGATCCGCTGGCGCGCCACGATCTACGGCTGGATCGCCTGCTTCGCGCAGGCCAGCGAGTTCTCGACCTTCGCGTTCTACCTGCCGGTGCTCTTTGTGATGGTCGGCGTGTCGAGCGTGCTCGGCATCAATCTGGTGACGATGGCGCTGTTCTCCTTCGCCGCCGTGTCGGGCTGGGTCGGTCCGCTGCTGACGCCGAAGATCGGCCATCGCGGCATCTCGATCGCGGGCTTCTCGATCGTGCTGGCCTCGCTGCTGGTTGCCGCCTTCGCGCTCTACACCGACAACAAGATCCTGCTGCCGTTCGCGGCTGCCGCCATGCTGTGGGGCCATTATTGGGACGCGTCGAACTGCATGACGATCCCGACCATGGTCGCCAAGCCGAAATACCGCGGCACCGCCAGCGGCTTCGCCTACATGTTCGTGAAGTTGCCGTCGTTCCTCGCGATCTTCCTGTTCCCGACGGTGTTCGCTGCAATCGGGCAGGCGAATGCCACGCTGATGGTCGCGATCTTCCCGCTGATCGGATTGCTCGCCGCGATCTTCATCCTGCCGGAAGTCTACGGCTACGAGAACGATTGATCTCGCAAGCTACCTGATCGCGGCCGCCAAGGCCGCGATCAGGGCCGGTGGCGTCACCAGCAGTCCGAGCTTGAGGAACGGCCAGGCGCCGACCTCGATCTTCTCCCGCCGCAGCGCCACCAGCCACAGGATGGTGGCGAGCGAACCGGTCACCGACAGATTGGGCCCGAGATCGACGCCGATCAGGATGGCGCTGACGACCGGCGCGGGTAAATGATGGCTGGCGGCGACCGAGCCGGCAACGAGGCCAACGGGAAGATTGTTGGCGATGTTGTCGGCGACTGCGGTGGCGATGCCGACGCTCCAGGCCGCCTTCGTCACGGATTGCCCGACAGCTTCATGCAGCAGCGCGCTGAGCTGCCCGATCACGCCGGTCTTGATCAGCGCTTCCACCATCACGAACAGCCCGCCGACCAGGGGCAGCACGCTCCAGGAGACGCCGCGCAGCACGGGTAGCGGCGATTGCCGGTTGAGCAGCAGCACGATTGCGGCCGTCACCACGCCGCAGACGAAGGTCGGCAGGCCCAATTGCTTGTCCAGCGCGGAGGCCGTGACCAGCACGATTCCGATCGCCGCGATGCCGATGGCCGTCAGCTTGCCGCCGCGGCCGAGTTTTGGATGCGGCACGCTGCGCGCGATCGTCTCTTCCTTCAGGGCGCGGTGCTGGGTCAGGCGCAGCACGACGTAGGTCAGCAGGATCGAGGCCGCCGAGGGCAGGGCGAACAGGCGCAGCCATTCGGTGAGCGCAGGCATGTGGGCCCCGAACACGACGAGATTGGCCGGGTTGGAGATCGGCAGCACGAAGCTTGCTGCGTTGGCGATGAAGGCGCAGACGAAGAGATAAGGCAGCGGCTTGGCGCCGGCTGCGCGCGTCGCGGCATAGACGGCGGGCGTCAGCACGATCGCGGTGGCGTCGTTCGAGAGCAGGACGGTGACGAGCGTGCCGACGATGTAGATCAGCAGGAACAGCCGCTGCGGCGAGCCGCCGGCATATTCCACGGCGAGCGCTGCGAGATAGTCGAACAGGCCCTCGAGCCGCGCCAGTTCGGCGATCAGCATCATGCCGATCAGGAAGAGATAGACATCGACGCCTTTCTCGATGCCGGTGAGCGCATCCTGCCACGGCAGCAGGCCGAGCAGCACCAGCGCGCCGGCGCCGATGACGGCCCAGATCGCCTCCGGCAGGCGAAAGGGCCGGATGATGACGCCCGCGGTCGCGGCGACGATGATGCTCCAGGCCAGGATGGCGTCAGACGGCACGGTCAGTCCTCGAAGTGGGAAGGCTTCATTCGGGAGCGATAGCGGAAGCCGATGCCGATGTCTTCCCCCGCGGGCGCGGACGGCTATCTGCGATTTGCCGCGTCTCGGCCCGAGCTTCAGTCCACAATGTTGCTCAAAAGCCTGTGGGGTTAGGGCGCCGCGATAGCGCCGTCGTTGCGAGCGGAGCGAAGCAATCCAGACTGTCTCCGCGGAGCGAGTTCCGGATTGCTTCGTCGCAAGAGCTCCTCGCAATGGCGGAATCTGTGGAGGCGTCTCGCGATGTTCACTCTCACCGCGCCATCGACAGCTTTGCCGTGATCGCCTTGCGCAAGATGCGCGACAGCGCTTCGACCGAATACGGCTTCTGGATCAGCTCGAAACCGCGATCGGCGTTCTCGGCGAGAACGTTGCTGTAACCAGAGGTGAGCACGACGGGCAGGCCCGGATAGCGTTCGCGGATGATGCCGGCGAGCTCGACGCCGTTCATGCCGGGCATGATGACGTCGGAGAAGACGAGATCGACGGCGAACTCGTTCTCGCCGAGGATGGCGAGCGCCGCATTGGCGTTGGCGGCGCGGCGGACGACATAACCGAGGTCTTCCAGCAGCTCCGTGGAGAACCGGCCGACCTCGTCGTCGTCTTCCACTACGAGCACGCGATAGCCGCGCCCGGTGGACGCGGCCTCATAGGTCAGCGCCGCGGCTTCCTGATCCGTCGCGGGGCTTTGCGCCCGCGGCAGATAGATGGTGAAGGTCGCGCCTTCACCATGCTTGCTCGTCACGGCGATGTCGCCCTCGGACTGCTTTGCGAAGCCGAAGGCCTGGCTCAGGCCGAGGCCGGTGCCCTTGCCGACCTCCTTGGTGGTGAAGAACGGTTCGAAGATGGCTTCCATGTTTTCAGGCGCGATGCCGCTTCCGGTGTCGGCGACCGAGATCGCGACATAGTCGCCGCCGCGCGCCGGTTGCGCGCGCAGGTTAGGGATGCCCTGAACCTTCCGGACCGCGATGGTGAGGCGGCCTTCGCCGTCCATGGCGTCGCGCGCGTTGATCGCGAGGTTGATCAGCGCGGTCTCGAATTGCGCGATATCGGCGACCGTGAAGCAGTCGCCATCGTGAACCTCCACCGCGATTTCGATGCGAGCACCGACCAGCGGCCGGACCAGTTGCGCGACGCCTTCAACCTGGCTGGCGACGTTGAAGATCTGCGGTTTGAGCGGCTGCCGGCGCGCAAACGCCAGCAGCTGGGCGGTCAGCTTGGAGGCACGCTCGACGGTGTCGGAGATGGCATCGACATAGCGGCGGCGGCGCTCCTCCGGCAGCTCGCGGCGGCGCAGGAAATCGGTGGCCGAGCGGATGATGGTGAGCAGATTGTTGAAGTCATGCGCGACGCCGCCGGTGAGCTGGCCGATCGCCTCCATCTTCTGCGATTGCCGCAACGCTTCCTCACCGCGGCGGCGCTCGGTGATGTCGACAGCCTCGGGCACCGCGCCGGTGATGTTGCCGTGGCGGTCGAGCACCGGGCGCATGCCGAACTCGAAATCGCGCTCGCCGATGGGAAGGCGCAGGCGCATCTCCAGCCGCACGGCTTCGCCCTTGAGCACGGTGTCGAAGGCCTCGCGCACCAGTGCGCTCATGCCCTCCGTCGTGCTGAACCAGGGCGTCTGCCACAACGGCTTTCCGATCACGTCCGCAGGGCTCGCTTTGATGGCGTCGAGCACGGTCGTGTTGGCGTAAAGCAGCTCGCCCCTGAGATTGACGAGGCCCTGATATTGGTTGCTGGTTTCCAGGATCGCGCGCAGCCGCGCCTCGTTGGATTCGAGCTCGGCGGTGCGCTCGACGATGCGTTCTTCCAGCGTCTCATTGAGCTGCCGGAGCTCGATCTCGGCTTGCTTGGCCACCGTGATGTCGTGGGCAACGCCGATGAAGCCGATATGCCTGCCGGTCGGGTCCCAGCGCGGCTGCGATTCCGAACGCAGCCAGCGCCACTCGCCGGCGGAATTCTTGTAGCGGGCTTCCAGCACGAACGGTTTGAGCGATGCTTCACCCTGGACGGATTGCTGCAGCACATGCGGCAGGTCGTCCGGATGCAGCACCTTGCGCCAGTCG
Organism: Bradyrhizobium sp. i1.15.2; assembly: GCF_040548425.1. Taxonomy (NCBI): domain Bacteria; kingdom Pseudomonadati; phylum Pseudomonadota; class Alphaproteobacteria; order Hyphomicrobiales; family Nitrobacteraceae; genus Bradyrhizobium; species Bradyrhizobium sp. i1.15.2. The sequence continues at coordinate 39,500 of NZ_JBEPRQ010000014.1, forward strand.
AAAGAGATGGCCTGGTCGTAGGGCAGGCCGACGAAATCGACATAGGCCTGGTTGGCGAAGGACCGTGTGCGGTCGAGCTTGGTGACCCAGATCGGCACCGGCGCGCTGTCGGCGATCAGCCGGAAGCGCTCCTCGCTCTCGCGCAGGGTCTCGCGCACCAGCATCTGGTCGGTGACGTCGATATGGGCGCCCACGAGGCGGAGGGCACGGCCGTCACGATCGCGCTCGATCTTGGCGACGACTCGGATCCAGCGGGTCTCGCCGTCGCTGGGACGGATGATGCGGTATTCGGCGGTGTAGTCCTCGCTCGTGCCGGACAGCGCATCGATGAAGTGCTTTACCGCAGCGTCGCGGTCATCGGGATGAACGCGATTGATCCAATCCTCGTGCGACTCGCCGGCAGCTTCCGGCGGCAGGCCGTGGAGCATCAGATATTCCGGCGAACGGCGGTTCTTGAAGCCTTCGCGGAAGTCGACTTCGAGACCGCCGACCTTGCCGATGCGCTGGATGCGCGCAAGCTCGGCTTCGCGTTCCTGGAGCGCGCGATAGGCGTTGTCACGCTCGCGCGCGACATCTTCCAGGTGCTGGCGCAGCCTTTCGGCGGCGATGGTCTCGGGCAAAGGATCGTTCAAGGCGTTGGCCGTTGTGATGCGGGAGCGCACGTGGCCGACCGATATTCACACAGACGACGCGTGATGGCCATTGCTCAAAAGGAATATGGAAAGAAAGGCGTCGCCGAATGCAGTATGGTGGGCATCAACGAACGCCAAGTCTGGCTATTTGTTCCGAACCTTGGAACGATGAGCCCTCCGCGCGCGTATCCGCGAGGCGCCACAACTTTCATTCCCAAAAGCTCCCTTTCCGAAGAGGCTAAATCTTGAAGCTTTTTGTCTGCCAGGCCTGCGGCAACGTCCTCTATTTCGAGAACCGCGCCTGCGAACGCTGCGGCCATCGGGTCGCCTTCCTGCCGGAGAAGGAGACGATGTCGGCGATCGAGCCCGACGGAGAGGCCTGGAAGACGCTGGCGACCAAGGGCGAAAGTCGCATGCTGTGCAGCAATGCCGAGCACGATTCGTGCAACTGGCTGACGGATGCAGGTGATACCACCGGCTATTGCCGCGCCTGCCGCCATAACGGCGTCGTGCCGGACCTGTCGGATCAGGCGCAACTCGCCGGCTGGCGTGAGCTGGAGATGGCGAAGCACCGGCTGTTCTATTCCCTGATCCGCTGGAAGCTGCCGCTCCAGACCCGGCAGGACAATCCCGAACATGGCCTGATCTTCAATTTCCTCGCCGACGATGCGCAGAGCGGGCAGAAGGTCCTGACCGGCCACGACAACGGCCTGATCACGATCGCGCTGACCGAGGCCGACGACATCGAGCGCGAGCGGCGCAGGCTGGAGATGGGCGAGCCCTACCGGACGCTGCTCGGGCATTTCCGCCACGAGGTCGGGCACTATTTCTGGGACGTGCTGGTGCGCAACGGCGGCGAGCTGGACGAATGCCGCGCCGTGTTCGGCGACGATTCCGCCGATTACGGCCAGGCGTTGCAGCGCCACTATGCCGAAGGCGCCCCGCCGGACTGGCAGCAGAACTACGTCTCGGCCTACGCGACCACGCATCCGTGGGAAGATTTCGCCGAGACCTGGGCGCACTATCTTCACATCGTCGACACCCTGGAGATGGCTAGCGAGTTCGGCATGGAGGTGCGGCCCAAGGTGGATCGCGACGGGGAGTTGACGACGCGCATCCGCTTCAACCCTTACGAAGCGAGGGACGTCGAGGCGATCGTCAACGCATGGCTGCCCTTCACCTTCGCCATGAACAGCGTCAACCGCGCCATGGGCATGCGCGACCTCTATCCGTTCATCCTCTCGCCGGTCGTCGTCGACAAGCTCGGCTTCATTCACGGCCTGGTCCGGAACGTGGGCAAGGCCGGGAAGCCGTAGGCCGTCCGGGAGCTTGCAAAGCCCGTTTCGGTCTTGCTTCGGTCTTGCGCTGGTACGCCAGAGGGGCCGGATTTTGACCGTTGCCTCCGGCCTATTTTGATGTACCACGGGAGCCACACGGCCCATCCCATAGGCTCCAACGGCCAGGGAAGGGTCCCGCCCAAGGTCGAGACTCAAGAAAAGCATGTTCAAACGCATTCTGATCGCCAATCGCGGCGAAATCGCCTGCCGGGTCATCAAGACCGCTCGCCGCATGGGAGTTCAAACGGTCGCCGTCTATTCCGAGGCCGACCGCGACGCTCTGCATGTCGAGATGGCCGACGAGGCCGTGCTGATCGGCCCGCCGGCTGCGGCCGAGAGTTATCTGGTGATCGAGAAGATCGTGGAGGCCTGCCGCAAGACCGGCGCCGAGGCCGTGCATCCCGGTTACGGCTTCCTGTCCGAGCGCGAGGCGTTTCCGCGCGCGCTGGAGGCGGCCGGCATCGTCTTCATCGGCCCCAACCCGGGCGCGATCGCGGCGATGGGCGACAAGATCGAATCCAAGAGGGCTGCCGCGAAGGCAAAAGTCTCGACCGTGCCCGGCTATCTCGGCGTCATCGAGGACGCCACGCACGCGGTCAAGATCGCCGACGAGATCGGCTATCCCGTGATGATCAAGGCCTCCGCCGGCGGCGGCGGCAAGGGCATGCGCATCGCGCATTCGACCTCCGAGGTCGCCGAGGGCTTCAACCTCGCCAAGGCCGAGGCCAAGGCCTCGTTCGGCGACGACCGGGTGTTCATTGAAAAGTTCATTGTCGATCCCCGCCATATCGAGATCCAGCTGCTCGGCGACAAGCACGGCAACGTGATCTATCTCGGCGAGCGCGAATGCTCGATCCAGCGCCGCAACCAGAAGGTCATCGAGGAAGCGCCGTCGCCGCTGCTCGACGAAGCCACCCGCCGCAAGATGGGCGAGCAGGCGGTCGCACTCGCTAAGGCGGTGAATTACGACTCCGCCGGCACCGTCGAATTCGTCGCGGGGCAGGACAAGAGCTTCTACTTCCTCGAGATGAACACGCGCCTCCAGGTCGAGCATCCCGTTACCGAGCTCGTCACCGGCGTCGACCTCGTCGAGCAGATGCTCCGCGTCGCCGCCGGCGAGAAGCTCGCGATCACGCAGAAGGACGTCACGCTGACGGGCTGGGCAGTGGAGTCGCGTCTCTACGCCGAGGACCCGTTCCGCAACTTCCTGCCCTCGATCGGTCGTCTGGTGAAATACCGTCCGCCGGCGGAAGCGAGCCAGGACGGCATCACCGTGCGCAACGACACCGGCGTGCAGGAGGGCGGCGAGATCTCGATCCATTACGATCCGATGATCGCAAAGCTCGTCACTCACGCGCCGTCGCGCGCGGCCGCGATCGAGGCGCAGGCCACCGCGCTGGACTCGTTCTACGTGGGCGGTATCCGTCACAACATCCCGTTCCTGTCGGCGCTGATGCATCATCCGCGCTGGCGCGAAGGCCGGCTCTCCACCGGCTTCATCGCCGAGGAATTCCCCAAGGGCTTTGCCGTGCGCGTGCCGGAAGGCGAGGTCGCACGGCGGCTTGCCGCGGTCGGCGCCGCCATCGATCACGTGCTCGGCGAGCGCAAGCGGCAGATCTCGGGTCAGATGGGCGGCCGCATCGTGCAGCGCGAGCGTCGCCGTGCGGTCTGGCTCGACCGCCAGGAGATCCTGCTGGAGATCGCGCGCGAGGGCGAGGCGGTCGCGGTGCGTTTCCTCGATGCCGACGGCAGGGCCGGCAATGCGCATCTGTTGCAGTCGCCGTGGAAGCCAGGCGATCCGGTCTGGCAGGGCACCATCGACGGCCACGTCGTCGCGGTGCAGGTGCGCCCGATCGCGAACGGCATCCGCCTCGCGCATCAGGGCGTCGAGGTGCCGGTCTATGTCTGGACCGAAGCGGAAGCAGCCTCGGCGCGACTGATGCCGGTGACCACGGCTGCCGACACCGGCAAGAAGCTGCTTTGTCCGATGCCCGGCCTCGTGGTCTCGATCGCGGTGACCGAAGGGCAGGAGGTCAAGGCCGGCGAGACGCTCGCGGTGGTCGAAGCCATGAAGATGCAGAACGTGCTGCGCGCCGAGCAGGATGGTACCGTGAAGAAGATCCACGCCACCGCCGGCGCGACGCTCGCGGTGGACGCGCTGATTTTGGAGTTTGCGTAGGGTTTGGGGGGACTCTTGCGAGGGGTCCACTGACTTCGTCATTGCGAGCGCAGCGAAGCAATCCAGACTGCCTCCGCTGAAAGATTCTGGATTGCTTCGCTGCGCTCGCAATGACGGTGTATGTTGCGGCTGCGTCGCAACAGTTGAGAGGGCACCATGGCCTTTCGTTCCCGCCGCGAAAAACTGCGCTCGATCCTGTCGGGCGGGACTTGCGTCCATCCCGGCTCGGTCTACGACGCCATCTCGATCCGCATCGCCGAGGATCTCGGTTTCCCGCTCGGCATGTTCGGCGGCTCGGTGGCTTCGCTCGCGGTGCTCGGCGACCCCGACATCACGCTGATCACGCTCACCGAGCTTGCCGAGCAGATGCGGCGGATGTCGCGTGCGGCGGCACTTCCGGTGCTGGTCGATGCCGATCACGGCTATGGCAACGCGCTCAACGTGCGCCGCACGGTGCAGGAGCTGGAAGCGGCGGGTGCCGCCGGCCTCACCATCGAGGACACGCTGCTGCCGGCTGGCTTCGGCGAAGCGAAGACGCAGCTGATCTCGCTGGAGGAGGGCGTCGGCAAGATGAAGGCGGCACTCGACGGCCGCGGCGATCCCTCGCTCGTCATCATGGGTCGCACCGGTGCGGCCTCGATCACCTCGATCGAGGATGCGATCCGCCGCGCCAGAGCTTATGAGGCTACCGGCGTCGATGCGCTGTTCTTCACCGGCATCAAGTCGCGCACCGAGCTCGAGGCGGTCGCATCCGCCACGCGCCTGCCGATCGTGCTCGGCGGCGCGCCGGAGGAGTTGAACGTGCTCGAATACCTTGCTGGCCAGCGCGTGCGCATCGCGCTTCAGGGCCACGCGCCGATCGCGGCCGCAACGCAGGCCGTCTACGAGACGCAGAAGGCGCTGCGCGACGGCACTGCGCCGAAGAATCTCAAAGGCCTTCCGTCGTCGGACTTGACCAGCCGCGTCACGCGCGAGGCCGAGGTCAAGGCGCGCAGCGCCGATGTCCTCGGACTGAAACAATGAGCCGGGCGATCCTCCAGGTCATGATCCGCGGCCGCGTGCAGGGCGTCGGCTATCGGGCCTGGCTCGAATATCAGGCGACGACGTGCGGCCTCGAAGGCTGGGTCCGCAACCGCCGTGACGGCAGCGTCGAAGCGCTGTTCGCGGGACCGCCAAAGCACGTCGCCGACATGGTGGCGCTGTGCCGCCACGGCCCGCCGTCCTCGCGCGTCGACAATGTCACCAGCGAGACGGCCGACGTCGATGAGCTGAACTTGCGCCGGGCAGGGGAGGCGTTTTCGGTGTTGCCGACGGTGTAGCTGAAGAATTACCGCGGCAGCTTGGCGATCGCTTCGCTCAATTCGTGGATCTCGTAGGGCTTGCGCAGGATCGGGAAATCGCCGCGCACGCCGGCGGCGACTTCGCTGTAGCCGGTGGCGAGCAGGATCGGCAGGCCGGGGCGGATCTGGCGGAGGTGATGGGCGAGGCTGAGTCCGTCCATCTTGCCGGGCATGACGATATCCGAGAACACGAAGTCGACGCCGTTCTTCTCTATCTCGCTCAAAGCGGCTTCGGCGTCCGCGACCCGGCGCACCTGATAGCCGAGCTGCTCCAGAAGACCGATGCTGACGGCGGCGACGTCCGGATTGTCCTCGACTAGCAGCACCGTGCCGCTGCCTTGGAACGCCGGTTCTCCCGCCGCCTCGCGCGACGGTTCGTCTTCTCCGCGCGGCAGGAGAATGGTGAAGGTCGTGCCCTTGCCGAGCGCGCTCGCGACCCGCACCGTGCCGCCGGCCTGATGGGCGAAGCCGTGCACCTGCGAGAGACCGAGGCCGGTGCCCTTTCCGATCGGCTTGGTTGTGAAGAACGGCTCGAAGATCTTGTCGAGAACGTCGGAGGGAATGCCGAGGCCGGTATCGCTGACGTCGATCGCGATGAATTGGCCCACGAGGGGGTCCTCGTCGAGCACGAGATTGCGCGCTGCGATCGTCACCGTGCCTCCGTCGGGCATCGCGTCGCGGGCATTGATGACGAGGTTGAGCAGCGCGGTCTCGAGCTCGGAAACGTCGGTCCTGATCGGCCAGACGTCGCCGCGGACGTCGAAGGCCAGGCGCACGGAGCTGCCGACGCCGGCATCGAGCACCTCGCGGATCGCCGCGATGCGGTCGGCGAAGTCGATCGCCTGCGGATTGACGCTCTGCCGCCGTGCGAAGGTGAGGAGCTGGTTGGTCAGCGCCGCGCCGCGCCTGGTGGCGGTCTCGATCGCCGAGATCGCGCGCTGCAGCTTGGCTTCGTCGTTGGCCCCTCGCTTCAGCATGTGCAGGCTGCCGCTGATGATCATCAGGAGGTTGTTGAAGTCGTGGGCGACCCCGCCGGTGAGCTGGCCGAGCGCATCGAATTTCTGGGATTCGGCGAGCTGCTTCTGCATCGCCTCGAGCTTGAGCTGGGTGTTGCGGCGCTCGGTGATGTCGCGCGTGATCTTGGCGAAGCCGACCAGCTCGCCGGCCTCGTAGATCGGATCGATCACGACGCTCGCCCAGAAGAAGGTGCCATCCTTGCGGACGCGCCAGCCTTCCTCCTCATAGCGGCCCTTTTCCCGCGCGATGCCGAGTGCACGGGCGGGCTTGCCGTTGGCGCGGTCGGTCTCGGTGTAGAAACGGGAAAAGTGCTGGCCGAGGATCTCCCCAGGCGAATAGCCCTTGATGCGCTCGCCACCGATGTTCCAGCTGGTGATTCTCCCGGTGGGATCCAGCATGTAGAGCGCGTAGTCCGCAACTCCTTCAACTAACAGGCGGAAACTGCGTTCGCTTTCGAACAAGTCCCTCTGCTGACTAGACTTCTCGACCATTCCCGGACCCTGCCTCAACGGGGGCAAACGCAGCACGTGGCGGATTGTTCCCGGAGGTTGAAACATTTTTAGGCAACATTGCGAGCCCGTATGCAGGACGCAAACCAGCAGACGCTCGCAGCGTTAGAGGCGATCTTGTAAACGGGGTCAGACCGCCGCCACGCTCCGAAACGTCGCCGCCACCGCGCGCAATGCCGCGAGCTTGGCGGGATCGCTGACCTTCGAATGGAGCATCACCTTCGAGCTGCCGAGTTTTGGCAGCTTGTTGGCGAGGCCGACATCGACCAATCCGGGAGGGGCGATCCGCCGCGCCAGCGGTGCGATTGCAAGTCCGGCAAGTGCGGCCGCGACCACTGCCGTGACGCCGCCGCCGACAAAACGCTCGCGCCAGGCGAGGCCGGCCTTGTCGAGCGCGCGTACGGCGATGGCGCGGACCCCGCAGGGCGGAGCGAGCGTCGCGAGCGGCAAAGGCTGCCCCTTGGGCACGGTGAAGCGTCTCGATGCGAACCAGCCGAATTCGTCCTCGGCCAGCTTCTCTCCGCCGCGTCGGCTGCCTTCCTGGCGCACGATCACCGCATCCAGTTGGCCAGCATCATAGGCCTCCTGCATCTCGCGCGAGAAGCCGATGGTGACGGCGAGCGTGAGGTTCGACGACATCGCATGCAGGCGTTCAAGCAGCGGTACCAGCTCCGGCCCCGCAGCATGGTCGGAGATGCCGAGCGAGAGCGACTGCGCGACTGAGGCCTCGCCCGATAGCGCGCGATCATGCGCCGCGATCAGCGCGCGGGCGCGATCGAGGAACGTCGCGCCGTCTGCCGTGAGCCGGACCGCGCGTGGCGAGCGCTCGACGAGACGTTTTCCCAGCAGTGTCTCCAGCCGCTGCAGCTTGAGGCTGACGGCCGCCTGAGTCGTGCCAAGCGCTTCGGCGGTCCGCGTAAAACTCTGGAGGTCGCCGACCAGCAGGAAGGCCTGGACGGTGGCGATATCGAGCGTTGCTGTCATTATGATATCTTATCACTGGTATCAACAGAGATAAGATACCAAAATGTCGATGGCGGGTCTAGCTTCTCCCCAACGCCGCGCAACACCTGCGCGACATCCGAGGAGAACGACCATGCCGCTGATCACCGTGTCCTACACCACCTCCCGCCAGTCGCCCTCCCTGAAGGCCGACATCGCGAGCGCCGTGTCCGAGCTCACCGCCAAAATCCTGCACAAGGATCCTGAGGTCACCGCCATCATCGTGAAGTCGGTGGAGGCGGGCGACTGGTTCGCCGGCGGCAAGTCGCTCGCGGAGCAAAAGCTCGCGAGCTACTGGATCGACATCCACGTCAGCGAAGGCACCAACACCAAGGACGAGAAGGCCGCCTATCTCGCCGCGATGTTCCAGCACATGGCCGGGATCCTGGGCCCGCTGCATCACGAGACCTATCTGCATGTCGACGAGGTCAAGGGCGACGCCTATGGCTTTGGCGGCCTGACCCAGGAGCGGCGCTACATCGCCGGCAAGCTCGAGGTCTCGCCGGAGAAGGCATGAGGAGCGAGGCCGCGGGTGAACAACCGCACCCGCGGCCTCAACCGGCTGCCAGGGATCGTCAGCTCGCTATGCGAAACTGAACTTCGTCCTTGTTCAGGAAACAGGTCTTGTCGAACAGCTTCACGTCGAGCGGGTTCGGCAGCCTGACATCGTCCAGGTCAGGGCAGGGCTTGAGCGAGGGATCATAGGAACGGTCGATCTGCGAGATGAAGACAACGATCAATCCCTTGTCGCGCGCGAATGCTTTCAACGCGCGCACCTGAACGGTGAGGTCGGGATTTTCCCGCCGCTGGTCGAGCAGTTGCAGATAGTCGATCACCACGACCGTGCCGCGCGGTGCTGCGGCCATCTGCTTGACGACGTAGTCGGCACTGATGACGTCGGAGCAATCGACCTCGAAGAGTTTTTCGAATTGCGCTGGGTCCGCGCCGATCACCCGAAAACGATCCAGAACGTCTTTCTCGGTGTATTCGAGCGAGAAGAACGCGGCGCGGTGGCCCGACCGCATCGCCTCCACGGCAAGCGCGAGGCTCATCAGGGTCTTGCCCTGGCCAGGGCGCGCGCCGACCAGCACCAGGTCACCCGGTTGGAATTGCAGGAAAAGCCGGTTGGCGGGCGTCGCTGCGGCCGCTTTCGCCGCCAGGATGCTCCAGGCGGAAAACCCTTCCGTCACGGCGATGCGGTCGAGCGCATCGTGCAGCGGAATGCCTTCCCCGCGGGACAGGCGCTTCGCTCTTCGCTTCAGATGATAGATGGGTGCAGACAGTCTCATCGCTAAAACCTCCCATTGCGAGCTGAAACGCAACCCCTCCTTATGCCTGGCGCTCGAACAGTCGGTCCGATGATCAATTCGCCCGGTATGAAATGTACTTTCCCGGCGGAGGGGGGAGGCGTGGGCGACACCGGAATCGAGCGTAGCTGATTCCGGGTTTGCGGAGAATGAGAGAGACCAGAAGTTAGGCCGCCGCTTCCGGCACAAGCGCCCGGGTCGGCCCGAACAGCTCCTCGAAGGCCTGCCGGAGCGCGACGTCGACATCGGCCATCGTCACGAGCTGGCCGAGATCGACCAGCGAGGTGACGCCGTAGCGGGGATCGGCGACGCCGCAGGGCACGATGCCGGCGAAATGCGACAGCTCCGGCTCGACATTGATGGCGATGCCATGAAACGAGACCCAGCGCTTCAGCCGGACGCCGATGGCCGCGATCTTGTCCTCGTGCTCGGGTCCCTTGTCGGGCCGCTTCACCCAGACACCGACCCGGTCCTCGCGCCGCTCGCCACGGATGTTGAAGGCGGCGAGTGTCCGCAGAATCAGCTCCTCCAGGCTCGCGACATAGGCCCGGACGTCCGGGCGCCGGCGCTTCAGGTCGAGCATGACATAGGCCACGCGCTGGCCGGGCCCGTGATAGGTGAGCTGACCGCCGCGCCCGGTGGCAAAGGTCGGGAATCGGGCATCGAGCAGGTCGGTGGCCTTGCCCGAGGTGCCGGAGGTGTAGAGCGGGGGGTGCTCCAGCAGCCAGACCAGCTCCGGGGCTTCACCGGCCGCGATCGCCGTGACGCGCGCCTCCATGTCAGCCACGGCCTCCGGATAGGGCACGGGCGCGTCCGAAATCCGCCACTCCACGGGCTCGCCGGAGGAGGCGGAAAACGACGTCAAATCGAGCTCTTGACGCTGGTTTTGGAGGGGGTTTCGAGGTGAATTAACCATTGGCTAACCATAACCAGGTGATGATCGCAGGCGCAAATTCCAAGTCCCTAGTCCTAGTCCCAAGTTGCGGTGGTCCTGAAGTGCCTACTCTCGACAAAGTCACCGTGGATCTCATGGTCGTCCTCGGGACGACCACCATGCCGATCCATCAGGTATTACGTCTTTCCCGCGGCGCCATCATCGAGCTGGACGCAACCGAGGCCGACGAGGTCAAGGTTTTGGCCAATAATCTGCCGGTCGCCTCCGGCGTCGTGCTGGTCGACCGCAACCGCATCGCGGTCGAGGTCAAGCAGATGCTGCCACGTATCCCGGGCACGCGGTAGCGGCCTGGGCACGCAGTAGCGGCCCGAGCAGGCGGAAAAGGCCGATCCCGGCGCAAGGAGCCGGAACTTTCCTGCCAAGCTTGTGGAATTCAGGGCCTTTGGAGGCTTGTACCCCTCTGGCGGATTTGTTAGATCGGCGCCGTTGATCCGGTTGGCCTTCAAGCCTCAAGCCGGCATCCCCAAAAGCGCTCGTGGCGGAATTGGTAGACGCGCTGCCTTGAGGTGGCAGTGAGTAAAATCGTGGGGGTTCGAGTCCCTCCGAGCGCACCAAGCAAACAGACACGCGAGGGATCTTTTCGCGATCTTCAGTGCCCGCCAGGTTCGCACTACGAACCCTGGCATGGGGCCTCCAGAAGTCTCCGATTTTTGATCTCCCGGCCGAGGGTTCGCTCCGTCGGCGCGGTCCTCGTTCGCGACCCGTCATCACTGCGGCAAGGTCAGCAGGAGCCACGTGCCCGCGGCCACACAGGCGATGCCGGCAGCGCGTGCAATCCAGCGTCCGACCGGCGTGACTTTCTCCAAAAGTACAAGCAACGATAAAAGCGCGATCCAGAGTACGTTCATCACGCCGCCCACGAACAACAGCGCCATCAAAACCCAGCAGCAGACGACACAATAACCTCCATGCCGAAAGCCCAGCAGCACGCATCCTCGCAGCTCGCTGCGAAAGCCGCCGTGGCGCATCAGGAATAGAAACGGCGACTGGCATTGGGCGAGACAGACGTCTTTGAGCCGCGTCCATTGATAGATGCCCGCCGCGATCAGCACGATGGCGCCAAGCACGTTGCTCGCGATCGCCATCCGGGAATTCAGCAGGGCGGCCCGCTCGATCGCCCATTGGAGCAAGGTGGCTGCCAGCGAAAAGCCGCACCAGGCGAAAAGATAACCGGCGGCAAACCAGCCGGTCGCGGCGAATGGCTTGCCTTGCGCTTTGCCCTGTCGGCCTACGCGGGCGTACATCAGGATCATGGGCGCGGCCGAGGGAGCCATCATTCCGATCATCATCACCGCCCACATCAGGAACACATAGGCGAACTCGATCGTTCGCCACGGCGCGTTGGCCGGCAGCATGATTCCGGTCCCGGCCGGGATCATCCGGAACTCGGTCATGTCCATGCCGCCCATGTCCATGTCGTTGGCGAGCCAGAGCACATAGCTCCATGCCAGCGCGACAATGACGCCGATCGCGCCGCCGACGATCCAGCGATCGCGCCGCAGCACGGCTTCCATGGGGCTGTCCGTCATTTGCGATCGATGTTGTGCGATCGATGTCGCCGGCCGCCGATGCAGGCCGGTATCGGGAGTTACATCACACCTGGTTCGACCAGCGGATCGGCGCATAGAGGCCGTTTCTGCCGGAATTATCCCAGCGCATGCCATGATCGCTGAAGGTATTGCCGGCGGCGCCAACGGCCATCACCATTGCGTCGGGGCTGACCGGATGGCCGATGTTCGTCCACATCTCGCCGCTCGGATGCATGGTCGGTAGCGGATTGACCGACATGTGCAGGATGCCGGGGATTTCCGCGGACCGCGTCTTGCCGTCGATCCGGAACGTGATCGGGACCTTGCGCACCCCGAGGTTCTTGCTGATCAGCGGCGCGAACGCAGCCATGGGACCACCGGCGCCGCCGGTGAAGATTGCAGCCAAGGCCTCGGTCTGGTCATCGTTGGCGCGCTGATCGATATAGGCGGCGACCGACCAGTCTCCGTCCGCCATCACCCCAGGTGCGTGGAGGATGACGAGCACATTCAGCTCATCGAGCGCGATATCGCCATAGCGGCCGGTCTCGATGTGGAAGATCAGCGGTACGTTGCAGAAGCCCTCAGTCGGTCGCGCGGTCAACGGGGGCGCCGCCGACACCAGGCAGGGACACACGATGCTGCAACTGCAATTCTCGAAATAGTCACCGGAAAGGTGCCATGGGACATCCGCCACTGCTGTCTCCCGCTTGGCCGAACCCGATAGATGCTTTCGAATGAGCTACGTAGAGTTGAAAATTACGCTTGGTTGGGAAGCGGCGCAAGCCGATTCCACCGACGCCGGGCTTCTCTGGATTGGTCCGCGTCGGCAAGCACTTCCTCCGGCGCGGATGACCGGGGAACGATGGCCGTCGGAATCGCATTGCAGTCGGTGAGCTCGCTGCGGAAATGCCGGCTCCCGGCGCGCGGCCATGTTCCTGATGGTGAAAGACGATGAGAGACAGCGCGTCGGAAGTGACCGACATCAGCGACGCCGTTCACTTGTGCATCGACATGCAGAACATTTTCGCTCCTGGCGGTCTCTGGGAGACGCCATGGATGGCGAGGGTCTTGCCGACGATCGCCTCGATCGTTTCGCGCCATCAGGCCAGAACGATCTTCACGCGATTCATCACGCCCGAGGACCCGGAAGATCGGCCCGGACAGTGGCAGCGCTATTTTCGTCGCTGGCGCGAAGCGACCCGCAAACATCTGCCGCCATCCGGTCTCGAACTCGTGCCGGCCCTGAGCGGCTTCGTTCCGCCGGCTGTCGTCATCGACAAGCCGGCCTATTCGGCATTCAGCAATCCCGGCCTCGCGAGCCTGCTCGTCGAGAAGAACGTCGGCACAGTCGTGATCACGGGCGCAGAGACTGACGTCTGCGTGCTCTCGACGGTCCTGAGCGCCGTCGATCTCGGCTTTCGGGTCGTCATCATCGAGGATGCGCTGTGCAGCTCGTCCGACGTCGGCCATGATGCGCTCATGACGATGTACCGCACCCGCTTTCACGGCCAGGTCGATCTGATGACCGCCGAGGAATTGGCGGAGTTCTGGCGGGAGTAGGGGACGATCCGCTCAATTGACATTGTCGCCGAGCATGTTGTGGAAGGCGGTGGCGACGGCGGCAATGCCGCTGGCGCCGTGCATCAGCGCGATCTCGCCCTGCTGCTCGTGGCGGATGGCGTGGGCCATCACACGCAGGCGCAGATCGCCGCCGCTATGCCACATCTGGTCGGCCATCTTGACTGCGCCTGCGTGATGCTTGCTCATCGTTTCGACGAACAGCGTGTCGAATCGGTCCGCCGGCGCGGCCTTGACCTGCCGCATCTCGGCCTGTGTCAGGAAGCCCGGCATGGCGGCACGTTCGTCCGAGCTGCAATCGGGCATCTCGGTGTCGAACCAGCTCAGCCACCACGTTTCGAAAATCCGGTTCTCGCCGGTCTGGCTTGCGACCATCAGCATCGCCAGCTTTCGCAGATGCGGGTCCTGTGCGCGCTCTGCGGCAATCCGCGCCAGCGCGATGCCCTGGGCGTGATGCGCGGTCATGTGACGGATGTAAGTCTGGTCGGCGTCCCTGTCGCGGCCCATCCACGGCGGCTCGTAACCATGGCTGCCGAACAACGCGGCCGCGCCGAGCAGTGCGATCAAAGCCAGCGCGCCGGTGATCCAGGCGTTGGTGAAGCGAACATCGCGCGCGGGTGCCGCGCCTCGTCTCCAGCGCAACCGGGCGAACAGGGGGTACATCACCGCCGAGGAGCTGTGGACGAGCAGGCCGATCCAGTAGGGCTGCTGCAGCGTGAACAGCGGCTGCCAGAACGGAAACAGCGGCACCAGCACGAACCATTCCATGCTTGACGAGAACACGGCCCAGGGCAGCGCGAGCAGCAGGATCGTGAGCGGCCGCAGGTCGGCGGTCCAGCGCCCGAGCACACCGAAGAACACCAGCGCCCAGGAGAAGTCGGCCCATTGGTGGAAGGCGATCCCGGCAAGGATCGCGCTCCACGACGGCTCCGCGCTGATCGCCCAATCGCGTGCGGGGATGGCGGCCACCGTCATCCAGTCGACGGCGGCATCGCGTCCGATGCGCGCGGCGAAGAGCTGGCTGACGATGGTCGAGAAGGTGCTGCTGATCAGGCCGAGTTCGGCAGCGGCGACCCAGCGCGAGCGTCGCCGTGAGGCGCCTTTATCACCGGTGCGAATTGAATTGGAAATGGTCGACGGCGCGGCGGCGTTCACGTCAGCTGATTGAGTTTCTTCAACGGATTGAGCTCGCTCGGCTTGCTCTGTTCGTCCCGGCCGCGCTCCGCTTGCTCCTTGCCTTCCTCATGGAGATCCTGATCGCCGACGATCTCGCCGACGGCCTGTTTCGCCTTGCCAGCGATCCGCTGACCGAGGCCCTTGGTCTTGCTCATGGTCTGCCTCCAGGCTCACGCCGCCACCCCGGCGCTTGAAGGGGGATGAGCGCCAGGGCCGCGGTTTCGTCTGTTCGGCCTCCGGCAGGGGGGACGTCGGAAGCGTTGAATGAGACTCTCTGACTCGCTGATGGTTCCTCGGCCGTCATCGTGCGTCGAGTGCAATGATCACGCCTTCATTGCCGCGGAGCAGGATGGAGGCGTCCGGCAACGGCTCGGACGGCAGGTCGAGATGCGTGGATATCAGCAGACGGCCGCGACCTTGCCAGTGCCATTTCCGCGGCTCGGCGGCGATGTTGAGCGCAACCAGAATGTCGTTGCCGCCATGCGTCCGCCTGTAGGCCAGAACGTCGTTCTGCGCGCGTAGTGGCTCGTAGCCGCCGTGGCGCAGGCACGCGTGCTCGCGCCGCAGCGTCATCAGCGCGCGAAACAGCGCCAGGATCGAACTTGGGTCGCGCTGCTGCGTGGCCACGTTGGCCGCGCCGTCGGGCGGCTCGAGCGGCAGCCATGGATCGCCGGTTGTAAAGCCGCCGTTGCTGCTGTCATCCCATCGCATCGGCGCGCGTTCGGGATCGCGGCAAAGGCCATACCCCGGCACGAGCTTCTCGAAGGGATCGTGGACGCGGTCGGGCGGAATGGGAACGCGCTTGCGGCCGATCTCGTCGCCCATGAAGAAGAACGGCGTTCCCCGCAGTGTCATCAACAGCATCGCCAGCACGCGCATTTGCGCGTCGCCGATCGTGCTCGCGATTCGCTGCTTGTCGTGGCCACCGATCACCCAGACCGGCCATGCATGATCCGGGATAGCGTTGAAATACGCGTCGATCGTTGCTTGCAGGGACAGCGCGTCCCATTGCGAGTCCAGCAGCGCGAAATTGAGCGGTAGATGCAGGCGCGGTCGGTCGTTGCCGTAGAAGTGGCCGATGCGGTCGGTCTTGCCCTGGACTTCGCCGCACAACATTCGTCCCGGATACCCGTCGATCACCTCGCGGATGAATTCGATGCAATCCATCGTCTCCGGGCGATCGTCGGTAAAGACGGGCGTCTGGCGCTGCGGCGGCGGCTTGCCTTTCGCTCGCGGGTTATGCGGATTGTCGCGCAGCAGCGCGTCCTTGATCAGGACCGCGCTGGCGTCGACGCGGAAGCCGTCGACGCCGCGATCGAGCCAGAAGCGCATGACATCGGCGATCGCGGCGCGCAGCTGCGGGTTGCGCCAGTTCAGATCGGGCTGCTCGACCAGGAAGGAATGGTAGTAATATTGCCGTCGCGCCTCGCACCATTCCCAACCGCTGCCGCCGAAGCGGCTCAGCCAATTGTTGGGCGGGCCGCCATTCTCGGCCGCGTCGGCCCAGATGTACCAATCGGCCTTCGCGCTGTTCCGTGAGCTGCTGCTCTCGACGAACCACGCGTGATCGTTCGCGGTATGGTTGGGCACGAGATCGAGAATCAGGCGGATCTCCGCCGCGTGCAGGGCCTTGAGCAGGCGGTCGAACGCATCGAGGCTGCCGAACGCAGGGTCGATGGAGCAGTAGTCCGAGATGTCGTAGCCGAGGTCGCGGAACGGGCTCTTGGAGATCGGCGTCAGCCACACCGCGTCGACGCCGAGCCATTTCAGATAGTCGATGCGCGATGTCAGGCCGGCAAGGTCGCCCTTGCCGTCACCGTCCGAGTCCTGGAACGAGATCAGTGCGATTTCGTAGATGACGGCGGATTCCCACCACGCACCTTCGTTACGGGACGCCTCGCTCATTGCCTTGCATCACTGTCTTGCATCACCTCGTCGTGCTTCGTCAGGTCCGCCCCGCCGTGGCGTGCGCTGCGATCTGCTTGGCAGCGGTTCGGGCGCCCTCGATGCCCTTGGGATAGCCGCTGCGGTTCGGATACAGCTTGCGCCCCGCATCGCGCGGTGGCCGCCGCGGCTTGGTGTCTTGCGCGGCGCGGTAGTCGAGCATCGCGATGCCGCCGACCATCAGCAGCGCCAGCGCGATATTGCCCTTTTTGGGATTGTCCGCGGTCAGCCCCGAGAGCAGCGCGGCGGCATCGAGGCCGTCACCGCCGACGCGGGCCCACAAGCCGGCGTTCTTGTCGACGGAGAGCGACATGATCCCGGCAAGGATCTCGCGCACGCCGAAGGCGCGGACCAGCGTCTCATGGCCTTCCATGCCCAGCGTTTCCGTGACGCGCCGCGGCGCGAAGAATTCGACGACGCCGAGGCCAATGCTGAACCAGCCGAGCGCACGCGCGAGCTGGTCTTCGGTCCGCTTCAGGCTCGGGCCGCCGGCGACGATCTTGGGGTCGCCCTTGGTGCGAACGATGTTGGAGAAATGGAACATGGATATTGCTCCTCAGGGCTTCAGCACGACCTTGACGCAGGAGTCGCGCTTGTCGCGAAACACCTGATACATCTCGGGGCCTTGGCTGAGCGGGACGGTGTGGGTGATGACGAAGGACGGATCGATCTGGCCTTCCTCGATGCGATGGAGCAGGTCGTCGGTCCAGCGGTTGACGTGAGTCTGGCCGGTGCGCATCGTCAGGCCCTTGTTCATGAAGGCGCCCATCGGAAGCATGTCGGAGAATCCGCTGTACACGCCCGGCACCGAAATGATGCCGCCGGGCCGGCACACATAGATCATCTCGCGAAGAACATGCGGCCGGTCGCTCTCCACCATCACCATCTGCTTGGCGCGGTCGAGCAGCGTGTCGGGCAGGGAGGCCATCACATGCGACTCCATCCCGACGCAATCAATACACTTCTCGGGGCCTCTGCCGTCGGTGAGCTCCTCGAGCCGCTCCAGGACGCTTTCGTTTTCGAAGTTGATGGTGGTGGCGCCGCCGGCTTCGGCCATGCTGAGCCGCTCGGGCAGGCAGTCGATCGCGATCACCTGGTTGGCGCCGAGCAGGATGGCGCTGCGGATCGCCATCTGTCCCACGGGCCCGCAGCCCCAGATCGCGACCGTGTCGGTCGGCTCGATGTCGCATTGCACGGCTGCCTGCCAGCCGGTCGGGAAGATGTCGCTGAGAAACAGCAGCTGCTCGTCGGGAATGCCGGCGGGCACCTTGATATGGGTGGCATCGGCGAACGGCACGCGCAGATATTCGGCCTGACCGCCCGGATAGCCGCCGGTCAGATGCGTATAGCCGAACAGGCCGGCGCCCGAATGACCAAACGCCTTTTCCGCGAGATGACTCTTGCGATTGGTGGTTTCGCAGACCGAGAAATTGCCGCGCTTGCACTGGTCGCATTCGCCGCAAATGATGGTGAAGGGAACGACGACGCGGTCGCCCTTCTTCAGCTTGCCGTCGACGCCGGAGCCGACCTCGACCACTTCGCCCATGGTCTCGTGGCCCATGATGTCGCCGGGCAGCATGCCCGGAATGTAATTGTGAAAGAGGTGCAGGTCCGAGCCGCAGATGGCGCAGCTCGTGACTTTGATGATGGCATCACGCGGATCCTGAATCTCAGGATCGGTGACGGTGTCGCAGCGAATGTCTTCCTTGCCGTGCCAAACCAGCGCCTTCATCTCTGTCCTCCCGCGAGCTACGAGGCATCCAAGTCGAACAACGAACGATGGTTGCTATCGCACGTGGAAAATCTTCGCACCGCACAGTCTTCGGCGGGAGGTTTGCTTCGGCGGGAGGTTTGGCCTGGATAGGAACGAGAGGCGGTTGCAGCCATTGGAGCGTCATCAACGTCATCGCGAGAATACGAGAAGGATACGCTCATGCCCGCCAATCAACTTGCCGTCGTCACCGGCGCCTCCACCGGCATCGGCCTGGAACTCGCAAGATGCTGTGCCCAGGCAGGTTTCAACCTTGTCATCGCGGCGGATGAGCCCGAGATCGAGAGGGTGGCCGTCGATCTCCGCAGGCTCGGCGCCAGCGTCGAGCCAGTCGAGGCAGATCTCGCTACCACCGACGGCGTCGACAAGCTCTGCGCCGCGGTCGGCGACCGGCCGATCGACGCGCTGCTGGCCAATGCCGGCGTCGGCCTCGGCAAGGCATTCCTCGATCAGGATTTTGCCAGGATCAAGCACGTCGTCGACACCAACATCACCGGCACGCTGTATCTGATCCATCGCGCCGGCAACGAGATGCTCCGCCGCAATTCGGGCCGTATCCTGATCACCGGCTCGGTTGCCGGATTCACGCCGGGCAGTTTTCAGGCGGTCTACAACGCCAGCAAGGCGTTTCTCGATTCATTCTCTTTTGCGCTCCGCGAGGAGCTGCGCGACAGCGGCGTCACCGTTACCTGTCTGATGCCGGGCGCCACCGAAACGGAGTTCTTCCGCCGCGCCGACATGATGGACACCAAGGTCGGCACCGAGCAGAAGGATAGTGCCTACGACGTCGCGAAGGCCGGCTTCGACGCCATGTTGCGCGGCGAATCCGACATCGTGACGGGAATGAAGAACAAGATCCAGACCACAATCGCCAACGTCACGCCGAACGAGATGTTGGCCAAGCAACATCGCAAGATGGCGGAGCCGGGCACGGCGAAGTCGTAGAACGATGCTCTCGCAATCTCTGCTGGGCGGTGCGGCCGATCCCGCAGACAGACACAAAGGAGCACGCCGATTCACATAGCCTAATGCGCAAAGCTCCCCGAGCCCTCAGACTGGTTCGGCTGGAAAAAGGGGGCTGCGATGCCGATGGATCGCGTCGAACAGGCCTTTGTCGCAACGGCAATCACGGGTTTTCTGGTGATGATGGCGGCGATCGTCTGGATGATGATGGGCTGATACCGGGGAGGGCTGCTGTTTGCGGATCGCATTGCCCTATGCTGCGGTGCTTTTGTGCCTGGCGGTGACCGCTTGGCTCGCTTTCGCGCATCTGTTCTGATCGCCGTCCGGCTCAACCGTTCGGATCGGAGATGAGCGCCGCCAGCCGCTGCGCCATCGCAGGCAGATCGATCGGTTTCTCCAGGATGGGCACGTCGTGGAATTCCGGACTGATCGCGACCTTGTCGTATCCGGTCGTAAAAATGAAAGGTATGTTCCTTGCCTTCAGTTCGCGCGCCACAGGAAAGATCATTTCACTGCGGATGTTCACGTCGAGCACAGCGGCATCCAGGATGCCGCCGTCACGCAGGATACTGAGCGCGTCATCGAGATCACCGACCGGCCCCGCGACCTCTGCACCGAGCGCCTGACATGCCTTGCCGATGTCATCGGCGAGAAAATATTCGTCCTCGACAATGAAGATGCGCCGCCCGCTGAGCGGCGACCGTGGACCTGACGATCCAGCCGAAATCGCCATGGTACCTTCCATCCCTTGCCTTCCATAGGAACATTGGGCGGTGACCCGCCTTGGTATAACGATACAACCGATAGTGGGTTCCATGAGCAACCGCGACATCATCGTCATAGGTGGCTCGGCCGGCGCGACCGCGCCGCTGAAGCAGATCCTCGGCCGTCTCCCGCCCGATCTGCCCGCGGCGGTGTTCATCGTGCTGCACATCCCGGCGCAGGGCATCGGCATTCTCTCGACGGTCGCCAGCAGCGCCGGCCCGCTCCCGGTCCGGCAGGCCGAAAATGGCATGAAGATCGAGCCCGGCCAGGTTTATCTGGCCGCACCGGACCATCATCTGCTGCTATCCGAGGATCACGTGTTCCTCGGGCGCGGTCCGCGCGAGAACATGGTCCGGCCGGCCATCGACGCCCTGTTCCGCTCGGCCGCCATCAACTACGGCCCGCGCGTCATCGGTGTGCTCCTCAGCGGCCTGTTGTCCGACGGTGCGGCCGGTCTCAACGCCATCAAGCGTTGCGGCGGAACCTCGGTGGTTCAGGACCCCTCGGACGCCATCGCCGATGAAATGCCAAGAAGCGCCCTGGAGGCGACCATCATCGATCTTTGCGTCCCTGGCGCCGGCATGGGCGACGTTCTGTCGGATCTCGCCAGGGAGGTTGCGGGTGCCGCGCTGCCGATCCCGCCCGAGATCCGGCTCGAGGTCGAGATCGCGGCGGGCGAGCGGATCGGCAGTGACAGTCTCGTCTCGATGGCCGATCCGGTTGCGCTGACCTGTCCGGCCTGCGGGGGCGTGCTGTCCGAGATGAAGGAATCGCACCCGATGCGCTTCCGTTGCCAGGTGGGCCACGCCTTTGCCGCCGACATCCTCGCAAAAGAGCAGGAGGGGCAAGTGGATGAAGCCCTGCGGGTCGCACTGCGCATCATTGAGGAGCGGGCTGAGTTGGTGCAGCGCATGGCCTCGGACGGACGGCGCAACGGCCGGCCTGCGGTTGCCGAGATGTACCAGGCGCGGGCTGCCGAATATCGCGAATATGCCGACATGATCCGGAGGGTCGTGCTAAAGTCGCTCGATCCTCCGGTTCGCAAGCGGGAGGCCTGAGGAGGTCGCCATGACCATTTCCCTCGCCGAATGGACCGAGCAGCTCGATACCGAGCGCCGCCATCTGATCAAAGCCGATCGGGATATCGAGGAGGGTTCGCAGCGCATCCGCGATCAGGAGGATCGGATCCGTGAACTCAGTGCCGGTGGCCACGACGCCGGCCAGGCGGAGCGGTTGGTCGAGGTGCTGAAGCAGACCCTGACGGAATGGCTCCGCCACCGCATCCTGATCGAGCAGCGGATTAGCTATCTCCGGCAGCAAGTCGGTCCGGAGTGATCCAGGGGGCGTTGGCAGGCCGCCTAAGCTCCATGCCGAACACCCAATGCTCGCCGTACGGAACGCAGCGTGACGTTTCCGCCTTGCGCCTGTTGGGATAATATCAATTCTGCTATTTCCGGCGAGCGGGCGTCCTCTGGTTCCCGTCACTGAATGAGGCTATCGAGACCATGCATGAAATCGGCGACCAGCCGGTCGAAAGAGAGCGCCAGACCAGGTCTCCGCTGATCATCGGGGTGGGCGCCGCGCCGACAGCTCTGGATAGCGTCGAGCGGTTCTTTTCCAAGCTGACCGTGGGCGCCGACCAGGCCGTCGTGCTGGCGTTCCAGCATCATGAGGCCCTCGACGAGCCGCGGCTGCGCCAGATCGTGCGAAATTCCCACGGTGGCAAGATTTCCGACGTCGGCAATGACCAGACCATCGAGGGTGGCACGATTTATCTGTGCCCGCCCGCGATGATCACGACGATCCACGGCGGTCGCTTCGGCGTCCGCCCGGCCGAGCAGGCGCCCGGCGAGCGGGCCACGATCGACAGCTTCCTGGTGTCGTTGGCGGAAGAACGCGCCGAGCAATCGATCGGCGTGATCCTGTCCGGCATCGGCGGCGATGGCACACTGGGTACCGCGACACTGAAGGACCACGGTGGCCTTGCCATCGCCGAAAAAGGCGCGAGCGACGAGGCGGATCATCTGAAGGACGCCGATACGCCGGCCGCGATCGCCGACTACGTGCTGACCGCCGAAGACATCGCCGAGCACATTCAGGTCTATGCCCGTCATCTGCGCCGGCTGGAGGAGAAGCAGGGGTTCGACGAGGTGCTGGCCGCTGCAGCGACCTCGCTGTCGCGCATCGCCGACATCCTGCGCAGCAAGACCGGCAATGATTTCCACGGCTACAAGCAGAACACCTTCCTGCGTCGCGTGCAGCGGCGGATGCAGGTGGTCCAGATCGGCGACATTTCCGCTTATGTCGATTTCCTGCGCAACGACCAGGACGAGGCGCAGCACCTCTTCAACGACCTCTTGATCGGCGTCACCGAATTCTTCCGCGACAACCGCGAATTCGAGGTGCTGGAGAGCCAGATCGTCCCGAGGCTCTTCGAAGGCAAGGACGCGAGCCAGCAGGTTCGCGTCTGGGTGCTCGGCTGTGCCACCGGGGAGGAGGCCTATTCGATCGCTATCCTCCTGCGCGAGTACATGGCCAAAATGGACTCGCCACCGCAGGTTCAGATCTTCGCGACCGACATCGACGGACGGGCGCTGGCGGCTGCGCGCGTCGGCCGCTATCGCACCAAGATCGAAGCGGAGATGACCGGCGAGCGCCTGGCGCGCTGGTTCGTGCGCGAGGGTGATACCTATTGCGTGGTCAAGGAGCTGCGCGAGATGTGCATCTTCTCGCAGCACAACGTCATCAAGGACGCACCGTTCTCGAAGCTCGATCTCGTCTCCTGCCGCAACCTGCTGATCTATCTGAATGCCGAATTGCAGAACCGGGTGATCCCGCTCTTTCACTTCGCGCTTCTGCCGGATCGTTACCTGTTCCTCGGCAATTCCGAGAACGTGACGCGGCATCCAAAACTGTTCGTACCGGTCGACCGCCGCGCCCGCATCTTCAAGAAGCTCGAGACCGGAACGCGGCTGCCGCCGGAATTTCCGATCACGACCGCCGCGGGGAAGGCAAACCTCGAGATAGCGCCAGCGCGCTCCTTCCGCCCCGACATTGGGCTGGAGCGTCGCGCGCAGCGGATCGCGGAGCGCTATGCGCCCGCCTATGTCATTGCCGACAGCAACTTTCAGGTCCTGCACTTCTCCGGGCGCACCGGACGCTACATCGAGCCGACGGCAGGCGCCGCCACGCTCGATCTGCTCCAACTCGTCCACCGCGATCTCCGCCTGGACCTGCGCGCGGTGCTCAGCCGCGCGTCGGAGACGAACGAGCCGGCCCATGCCGAGCAGGTTCAGCTCGGCGCCAACGGCCAGCACATTCCCGTCGACATCACGGTGGAGCCGATCCAAGAGGGCGGCAGTGGCGATCGCAATTTCGTCGTCCTGTTCAAGGACGGCCCGGTGCGCGCCATCGATGCCGACGAAGGCAAGCCCAATGCGTTGGTGCAGACCGAGCATGTCGAGCGTATCGAGGGCGAGTTGCGGGCGACGCGGGAGCGCCTTCAGGCAACCATCGAAGAGCTCGAAAGCACCAACGAGGAGCTGAAGTCCTCGAACGAGGAATACCAGTCGCTCAATGAAGAGCTTCAGTCCGCAAACGAAGAACTGGAAACCTCACGCGAGGAACTGCAGTCGGTCAACGAGGAATTGACCACCGTCAACGGCGAGCTGGCTCACCGCGTCCAGGAATTGACGCGCGCCACCAGCGACCTCGAGAATTTCCTGGAGAGCACGCAGATCGCGACCGTATTCCTCGACAACGATTTGCGCGTGATGAACTTCACGCCGGCGATTACGCAGGTTCTGCATCTCGTCGAAACCGACAGAGGCCGCCCCATCGCGCACATCAAGGCCCGCATCCCGATCGAGGAGCTCTATGACGACATTCGCGGCGTGCTGCGGACGCTTGCCATCGCCGAGCGCGAGCTGAGGGATCCGGACAGCGGCACGCGCTACATCGTGCGCATCCTGCCCTATCGCAGCATCGACAACTTCATCGCGGGGGTCGTGATCACCTTCGTCGACATCACCGCCATTACCCGCGCCGAGGAGCGGCAGCGCCTGCTGCTGGCCGAGCTCCAGCATCGGGTCCGTAACACGCTCGGCGTGGTCCGCTCGATCGCCCGTCGCACGGCCGATAGCAGTTCGACGGTCGAGGAGTTTGCGTCCCATCTCGATGGCCGGCTCAACGCATTCGCCCGAACCCAGGCGTTGGTGACCCGCGATCCCGAGGGCGGCGTTGATCTCGAATACCTCGCGGTCGAGGAGCTGCTGGCCTATAATGCCAGGGAAGGTGAGCAGGTACGGGTCAGCGGCCCCACGGTGCGTTTTCAGTCGAAGGCCGCGGAAACCTTCGCCCTTGCCATTCACGAATTGGCGACCAACGCGCTCAAATACGGCGCCCTGAGCCGGCCGACTGGTCGCATCGAGATTTCCTGGCGCCTCGAGCAGGGCACCGACCCGGCGGAGCTGGTGTTCGAGTGGCGGGAGCGCGGTGGGCCGCCGGTTGCGCCGCCGCCGCACAAAGGATTTGGGGCCGAGCTTCTGGAGCGCACACTCGCGTTCGAGTTCAAGGGGCAGACCAGGTTGGCATTCAATCCGAGGGGACTGGAATGCACGATCACCATGCCCCTCAGCAAGCGGGCGTTTCATACACCGGCGGTGGCCAACTGATGCCCTTGTCGACGCTAGATCGCAGCCAGGTGGACCCGGTCATTCGCCGGCTAAACGTGCTGAGGCCGTTGTCGATGGAGGCCCGCACCTCGCTCGAATACGCAATGCTCGAAGGAATCCAGCGTGCAGGGGCGGGCGAGGATCTGATCTCGGAGGGCGATCCGGTCGACAGCGTGCGCCTCGTGCTGTCGGGCTGGCTCTGCCGCTACAAGACGCTGGAGGACGGCCGGCGCCAAATTGTCAATTTTCTCTTTCCCGGCGAAAGTTGCGACGCGCACGCGTTCCTGTTGTCGGTGATGGATCATTCCATCGCGGCGATGACGCCGGTCGTCTACACCGAAATCAAGCGCGCGCGGTTCGAAGGTCTCGTGGCTGCCGACCGCGCGCTGGCGGAAGCATTCTGGTGCGAGACGCTCGTCAACAACGCGATCCAGCGCGAATGGGCCATCAATCTCGGCCGCCGGGTGGCCTTTGAACGCGTGGCCCATCTGTTCTGCGAGATCATCGAGCGGCTGCGTCCTGTCGGGATGGTCGAGGGCAATTCCTGCGTGATGCCGGTGACGCAGATGGATCTTGCGGACGCCACCGGCCTGTCGGTGGTCCATCTCAACCGCACGGTTCAGGAGCTGCGTGCCTCCGGCCTGATCGTGCTGCGCGATCGCACGCTGACCATCACCGATCTCGATGCGCTCAAGGACGCGGCGCTGTTCTCGCCGAGCTATTTGCAACTCTATCGACGGGCCTAAGCGTCTTCTCGGCTGTTCCGAGATACTTGATCCAGGTTAGCGTTCGCGGATGTTTTTTGAGCGGATGGCTGATTTTGAGTAATTGACGTAACTTACGTGAAGGCGGTTTCATCCCGAATCTTCTATCGTCGTTCGATGAACGACGTCCTGCTTGCCCGCGCTGAGCGCGCGATCGAAGCGAGCCGCGCCCTCCGGGCGCAGCGCAGAGCGGTCGCGGATCAGCTTGATGACGCCACGCGCGAGGTGCGCCGGGTGGTGATGGAAAGCGCGATGTTGCGCTCGGAGCTCAAGGCCCTTCGCGACAACCGGGAACAGCAGGATCTCAGACACCGCGTGCCGTCGGAATAGGAGCCGACGACATCAAACGCTAGCATGCGCCGGGATGGGTGCCTCGCTCAGCGCCGCTTCGCTGCTTTGGATCGCCTGTTGTAAGGCGAGCGGTTGACGGGCTTGAGCGAAATGCCTTCGCGCTGCGCCTTGCTGCGAATGGCCGCGACCGGGTGATGCTTCGCCGTTTCGTTTCGCATCGGCAAAATCACGCACCGTTAACTTATTGAAATGCCGGAACCTGCGGTTGCGGCCGAAGCTGTGAACGCTGCCGGGCTGGGCCGCCCCGACCGGCACGAAACTCTGGCCCCGGCGCCGACCTCCCGCCGGGGCCAATTCCTCCCAATTCCTTCCATCTGAAGGGCTTTGTGAAAGTACAATGACCGCGAAACGCAACCGCAGGAAACAGACCCAATCGCTCCAGGAGCGGTTGGTGGCATTCGCCGAAGCCGCTCGCGAGCGCGCGCGCAGCCTGCCGCCCGGCAAGGAGCGTGACATGCTGCTTCGGCGCGCCAAGCAGAACGAGGTGACCTCCAACCTGACGGACTGGCTGAGCGAACCCGTATACCCGAGACGGGGAGGGTGACGATGCGGAGCATCAAGCACTACCGCGCGTTCCAGATCGATCCGGACGGGCATGTGTTTGGATGCATCAACCTGGTCTGCGACAATGATGAGCAGGCCAAGCGCGAGGCCGCCTCGCTCGTGCTGGTGCACCGCATCGAACTGTGGCGGCTGGACCAGCGCATCGCGCAGTTCGATGTGCCGCCGGAAGTTGTCCGCCAGTAGGGCGACGAGAGGAGAGCGAGAAGGAACCGCGCGCTGCGCCCCGGGTTGGTCGGACTGTACCGACCTCGCGAGGAGCCAGCATGACGGAAGCCGACATTCGCAAGGGGATGCCGCCCGTCAAGCTCTCGCGCGAGGCCTTCGAGCGCCGCTACCGGAGCCGGTTCGTCGATCCCGCCTTTGCACCGCTCCAGCGCGAGCTCGACGCCATCGTCGGCGCGGCCTGGGATGCCTACAGCAATTCACGCAAGGCCCCGCTGACGCGAAAGGCGGGCGCAGGATTCTCCGATCCCGATTACGACATCGCCGTCGACTGGCTCGATGCGCGCGCGAAGATCCTGGCGGCGCAGCGACGCCATGACGACGCGGACGAGACGCCGCGCATCCTCATCATCAACGGCTCGGCCCGTAGCGAGCACACCTGTCCCGGCGAGATGTCCAAGACCTGGCGTCTGGTCGAGCTCGCCGAGCCGGTCTTTGCCGAGCTTGGGCTTGCCGTCGACGTCCTCGATCTATCGCGCCTGGCTTCGGAGTTCGGCAAGACGATCCATCCCTGCAAATCCTGCGTCGGAACCGCGATGCCGCTCTGCCACTGGCCGTGCAGCTGTTATCCGAACTATTCGCTGGGGCAGACCGACGACCGGATGAACGATATCTATCCGCTCTGGATCGCGGCCCACGGCATCCTGATCGTGACGCCGGTGAACTGGTATCACGTGCCCGCCGGGCTCAAGGCGATGATGGATCGCATGGTCTGCGCCGACGGCGGCAATCCCGATCCGACCTCGACCCACGGCAAGAAGGCGGACGAAGCCAAGGCGCTGGAGCTGAAGGGCTGGTCTTATCCGCGCCATCTCGCCGGCCGTCATTTTGGCCTCGTCGTTCACGGCGATGCGGTCGGTGCCGAGGGCGTGCGCCGGGCCTTGTCGGATTGGTTGACCGATATGCAGCTGATCTCGGCGGGCCGCTTCGCCGAGCTCGATGGCTATGTTGGCTACATGGAGCCATACGCCACCTCGCACCGCGACCTCGATGACGACAGGGCATTCCAGACGGAGGTGAAGAACGTCGCGCGCGCGCTCGGCAATGCGGTCCGGCTGGCGCGGAGCGGACAGCTTCGCGCGCCCGGTGCGGGCCTGTCGGATCCAAACCCCAAATGACGGCGAATGATCAGCCGTATGATTGCCTGATCGTCGGCGGCGGCCCCGCCGGGCTGATGGCCGCGATCTATCTCGCGCGATTTCGGCGCCGCGTCTGTGTCGTGGACGCGGGCGCGAGCCGGGCGGCGCTGATCCCGCGCAGTCACAATGTGCCGGGCTTCGTCCACGGCCTGTCCGGCACCGACCTGCTCGCGCGCATGTCCGCGCAACTGGGCGAGCTCGCGGTCACGCGGGTGGCCGCCGAAGTCACCGCCTTGCGGCGAGACGACCAGGGTTTTCAGGCGATCTGGAACGGCGGCGCGGATACGGCTGCTACCGTCATCCTTGCCAGCGGCATCGTCGACGCCCATCCGCCGTTCGACGAATGGCGCGCGGCGGTCGCAGACGGGCTGTTGCGCTACTGCCCCGTTTGCGACGCCTACGAGGCGATCGGCCGTCGCATCGGCATCGTCGGTCCGCTTCACCGTGCCGCCGGCAAGGCGCTCTTCATGCGCGGCTACTCGCGCGACGTGACGTTGCTGGCAACGGGCGAGGATGACGGGAAGGCCGCGGCACCGGAGCTGAATGAATCGGGTGTCGAGATCGTCGTCGCGCCCGGCCTGCGCCTGAGGCGGAGAGACGACGGCGTCGAAGCCGTCTTCGCCGACGGCCGGACGGCGCAATTCGACATGGTCTATCCCGTGATGGGTGCGGAGGTGCGCTCGCATCTCGCGACGAATCTGGGGGCCCAACATACCGGGGAGGGTTACCTGAAAGTCGACGATCATCAGCGCAGCTCGGTCGACGGCCTCTACGGCATCGGCGACATCGTCACCGACCTGCACCAGATCTCGGTCGCGTTCGGCCACGCCGCGGTCGCCGCCTGCACGATCCACCACAGCCTGCCGCGGCGGCTGGCATGAGGAGCGGGGTATCGGACATTGGCAACAGAATCATCCTCGAAGACCGCGGTCTATGCGGCGCTCTTCGGCAATGTCCTGGTCGCGGTCACGAAGATCGGCGCCGCCGCGTGGACAGGAAGTTCGGCCATGACGAGCGAGGCGGTGCATTCGCTCGTCGACACCACCAACGAGATCCTGCTGCTCTACGGCTATCGGCGCGCGAGCCGTTCGCCCGACGAATCCCATCCGCTCGGCTATGGGCGCGAGCTGTATTTCTGGAGCTTCATCGTTGCGCTGCTGATCTTCGCGCTGGGCGCCGGTGTCTCGCTGTATCAGGGCATTCTGCATGTCGCCGCACCCGAGCCGATCGAAAGTCCGATCGTCAGCTTCGTGGTGCTTGGGCTGTCGTTCCTGTTTGAAGGCGGCTCCTGGCTGGTTGCCCTGCGGCGCTTCAGCTCCGACGGCCAGCGGTTCGGATATTATCAGGCCTTCGTTCGCAGCAAGGATCCTCCGGCATTCATGGTGCTGCTCGAGGACAGCGCGGCGCTGGTCGGCATCGCCATTGCTGCGGCGGCCACTGCGGCCGCCGTAGTGCTGAGCCAGCCGGTCTGGGATGGGATCGGTTCGATCCTGATCGGGATATTGCTGGCGATCGTGTCGATCGGTCTCGCGCGCGAGAGCAAGAGCCTGCTGATCGGCGAGCCTGCCGATCCGGAGCTTGCGCGATCGGTCCTCGACATCGCAAGGCGTTCGCCCGGCGTGCTCAGGGCCAACGGCCTTCTGACGGTGCAGCTGTCGCCGGTCGAGGTCGTTGCGGCCCTCAGCATCGAATTTGCGGATGACAAGCGCGCCGACGACATCGAGCGATGCGTCGTCGCGATCGAGACCGAGATACGCAAACGCCATCCGAGCGTGGCGGCGCTGTTCATCAAGCCGCAGACCGACGCCCGCTACCGGGCGGTGCGCGCGAGGCGCTACGGCTAGCTGCGCGAAGTTCCCCCGACGTCACAATCGGCACGACGGCAGGAACGATCACAACATCCCCCTGGTTGACCGGGGCAGGGGGCGAGCACTGGAGAAACCGGATGGCTCAATCCGAAGACATGACGCGCTGCATCGCGCTCTGCATGAGCTGCTACCAGACCTGCCTCGGCACCGCGATGAACCATTGTCTCGAGACCGGCGGCAAGCACGTCGAGCCCAAGCATTTCCGTCTGATGATGGCGTGCGCCGAAATGTGCCGGACAGCGGCGCATTTCATGCTGATCAACACGCCGCATCACCGGCACACATGCGGCGAATGCGCGGAAATTTGCAGCGAATGCGCCGAGGATTGCGAGCGGGTCGGCGGCATGGACGAGTGCGTCGCCATGTGCCGCTCCTGCGCGCAATCCTGTCGTGCGATGGCGGCCTGAGGACGAAGCCCATGCTGGAAGAGAAACTCACGGAAGCCATCGTCGCGGAGCTGCAGCGGCAGGCGGCCAACCGGCCGCAATTGCTGAAGGTCGAACGCGCGGACGATGCGAAAGCCTCGGAGGAGCTGATCGTCAACGGCAAGATCGACTTGGCCGCGCTGGTCATGGTGATCGCGGGATCGGTCGCCGGCGGGCCTTAAGTCCGGCCGTCAACGCGCCCTCAGCCATATTCCTCGCCGATGCCGTATTCCCGGTAGATCTCCAGCGGATCGAGGTCGGGAAACAGCCGGCATTTGGCCTGGGCGAGATGCAGGCTCACCGCCGCCGGCTCCTTGCCGTTCGAGAGCATCTTGCGGATGTCGTCCATATGCGCGCTCGGCTGGTGCTTGGTGTCGAGCTGCTCCAGCGCGACCAGCGCGGTCGCCAGCGCCTCGGTCAGAACCCAGTCGTCGTGGCCGGTGATTCCCTTCTTCGGCATCGGCAGACCCCATATGTGGCGGCGCCAGTCTATCGGGACTTCCGCCAAATCTCCATGGAGCCGTTGCAGCCAGCAGGCGCGGAAGGGGCCGGCGGCCGTGCTCCGGCTTGCATTATGGCCGGGCGTGGCTAAAAGGCGGCATTGCCGGGGCAATAGTATCTTTGGTGAAACAAAGTTGGCGTAGACCGGCCTGCATGGCATTCGGGCCGGCTATTCCGGTCTGGCCCCCTGATCCCCGCATTCGCAACACGGTCCGGTTGCACCACCCTTCAAGGCTTGAGCCCGCATGGTCTTTCTAAGCTTCGTCTACCGCTTCGTGACCAACTTCGCATTCATGGCGATGGTCTATTTCAGCCTGAATTTAATGGAGAAATACCAGAACCGGGCGATCATCGCGATTCTGGTGCTGATCTATACCGGCATGCGCGCAGCTTCGACGCTGCGGGCCTTCTACTTCTACCAGAAGATCGAGCGGCTGGAGGCTGAGACCAAGCGGCTGCAGGGCCCGATCAATGACGGCGCGGGCGGAACGAACGCGCGCAGGCAGGTCGTGGTTGACGTCGCCCGGCTGCGGCGCGACGGCGAGGTCAAGTCCTATATGGACCTGTTCTTCCTGGCGCTGATCGTGTTGCTCTGCGTCGCCAACATCATGCGACAGTAGGCTCTACTGCGCGCGCTTCTTCAGGCTCGCCACACGGGTCGGGCGCGGCGCAGTGCTCTTTGGCGCGGCGCTCTTGGGCGCAGTGCTCTTGGGGGCAGTGCCCTCGGTCTCTGCGGCATGCTTCGGTGTGCCGTGAGCAGCGCGCGCGGTGCGGGCAGCGCGCGCCTTGCCGGCTTTGCCCTTGGCCGCACGGGGCGTCTCGGCCGCCATTGCCAGGCGTGTCGCGACGCGCCGCGACAACGTCGTCGACAGCAGCACCTCGACAGAGCCCTCGGGGATTGCAAAGAGATCGCGGGCGGGCACGGGCAGGGTGGCCGCGACATTGGCGAGCGCCATGGTCTTGCGCGGCAGCAGCGGTTGATGCGCGGTCTGCGCGTTGAGGTCGGCCAGCGAGGGCGCCGGAAGCGTCTTGGTCTGCGCGAACACGAAATTCGGCACGGCGGGCCAGCGCGCGATCGGTGTGGTCTCGGTCGGCGGATGCAGCAGCCATTCCACCGGCGTGGTCGGCGTCGCCGGCTGCTCGGCGGTCGCGGGCACCACGTGCACGATGCGATAGCCGCGCGCCTTGAGGTCGCGGATGATCTTCGGCAGGGCCGCCACCGTGCGGGCCTGGATGTCGTGCAGCAGCAGGATGCCCTTGCCCTTGGCCTCGAGCCGCTGGATCGCGAGCTGATAGACGCGATCGGAGGACACATGGCGCCAGTCGTCGGCCGGGAAATCGGCGCTCCAGACCTGGATCCCGCGCGAGATCAGAAGGTTCTCGACGCCGTCGGCGCGCATCAGGCCGGGAATGCGGAAAAACGGCGCGAGCTTGGACGGATCGGTCATTGCGGCCGATGTCCACTCGATGCCGCCATTGATCTGCGCCTCGGCCTTGTCGAGCGGCATCCGGTCCATTGTGAGCGGATGCGTCATGCTGTGCGTGCCGACGGTATGGCCCGCGGCGACCAGCTTGCGCACGCCGTCCGGGTTCGCCTTGGCCTGTTCGCCGATGATGAAGAAGGTCGCCTTGATGCACTCGTCGGCGAGGATCTGCAGCACCTGGTTGGAATATTTCGGCAACGGACCGTCGTCGAAGGTCAGGACGACTTCATGATCCTTCAGCGGCAGCGTCTCGCGGTACTGCATGGTGCCGATGCGGGGATGCTCGTGCGGATCGACCACGAGGGTGCGGGACGTGCCGAGTGCGTCCGGACGGCCGGGGCAGTCGGCCGCAATGGCCGGCGAGCCGATGGTCAGGACACCCAAAAATCCGCCTAGGAATCCGCCAAGGCAAAGGACGATCCACGATCGCGTCCGAGCAACAACGCTACTTCCGATCATGAACCCGGTCTGCCCTCTTACGCGATTGCCGCCATAGTAGGTCGGAGACATCTGCAAACGGTTCAGGCGCAAGGAACCGTTACCCAGGACTCTGCCGCGACAAGTCCCCTTGATACTTGCATGGCTTAGCATGAACAGACTGTTAATAGGGCCAAAATCACCCCATTTTGCGCCGGCGTGACATTCCGGCATCAACGGGCGTCGGCGCTCTTCTGTGATGTGCCCGCCGGCACGATGTGAACCACCCGATACCCGTTCTCCCTCAGATACCGCAGGAAGGCCGGCATGATCGCGGCCGTGCGCGCCTTGGGATCGTGGAACAGGATGATACCCTTGCCGGCGGCGGCTAGGCGCTCGGTGACGAGCTTCAATTCCTGCTCCGGCGTCATCTCGTTCCAGTCGCTGGCCCACAGGTCAGCCCCGAACACCACGATGCCGCGGGACTGGAGCAGGTCGAGCTCGGCTTGCGTGGCTTCGAAATAGGGGAAGCGGAAGAACGGGGTCGCGGGTGTCGTCGTCGGCGTGCCGTGCAGCGCCATCTCGACGGCGGCAATGCCGCGATCGATCTCGCTCTTCGCCTTGTCGAACGGGATCCGCGCCATGAACGGATGCGAGAAAGTGTGGTGACCGATGCTGTGGCCCTCGCGGGCGATGTGCTTGACCATGTCGGGGTGTTCGGAGGCGTGCAGGCCGATCAGGAAGAAAGTCGCGCGCACGCATTCCTGCGCCAGTGCCGCCAATACCTTCGACGTCGTCGGCGAATGCGGTCCGTCGTCGAAGGTCAGCACGACCTCGTGATCGGCGAGCGGCAACGTCTGCGGAAAGCTCTTCAAGCCCACGCGCGGCGTGGTCTTGGCGTCGACGCTCAGAATGCGGGAGGTGCCGAGCGCGTCCTTGCGCGGGCACTCGGCGGCTTCAGTCGAGGCGGTGCCGGCGAGGGCGGCGAGCGCTGCGCCTGCCGACATCGAGGTCCACCTCAATCGAAGCATCTTTGTCATTGCGCTCAGAGTTGCCTTGTGGGTATTGCCTGAACCGTCAGCTCAGACCACTCGTTTCAACCTGTCGAACGGCGAGGCGCGCCATGGATGAACATCTGGACGGTGCCGCGTCTGCTGCGGAATCGGTACTCGACCACGTGCCGATGCGCAATGAAGACGGCGAGATTCGTCACGAATTCGTCGCGGAAATTGCCCATGCGATCGAGGCCGGCGACAGCGCCGCGCTGCGCGCCTGCGTTGCCGAACTGCACGAGGCCGATCTCGGCGATCTCATCGGGGCTCTCGAGCCTGACGATCGGGTCCGCCTGGTCGAACTGACGGGGCGCGATTTCGACTTCTCCGCGCTGAACGAGCTCGACGAGGGCGTGCGCGAGGAGATCCTCGAGGAACTGCCGCCGCAGACGGTCGCGGAAGGTGTGCTCGAGCTCGAATCCGACGACGCGGTCGAGCTGCTGGAAACGCTCGATCAGGCCGATCAGGAGGAGATCCTCGAGAAGCTGCCGCTCAAGGAGCGCGTCGTGCTCGAGCGCAGCCTGCTTTATCCGGAAAACTCCGCCGGCCGCCGGATGCAGACCGAGTTCATCGCCGTGCCCCAGGATTTTACCGTGGGGCAGGCGATCGACTACATGCGCGAGACGCCGGATTTGCCTGACCGCTTCTACGAGATCTACGTCGTCGACAAGGAGCAGCATTGGCAGGGCGCGGTCTCGCTCGACGTGCTGCTGCGCGCCCGCCGCCCGGTGGCGCTTGCCGAGCTGACCGACGAGGATCGCCGCCGCGTCTCCGTCCTGGAGGACCAGGAGGAGGTGGCGCGCATGTTCGGCAAGTACAATCTCGTCGCAGCCCCGGTGCTCGACACCCAGGACCGCCTCGTCGGCGTCATCACCGTCGACGACGTCGTCGACGTCATCGAGGAAGAGGCGGACGAGGACCTCAAGGCGCTCGGCGGCGTCAACAGCGACGAAGAGCTGTCCGACACCGTGTTCACCATTGCACGCGCACGGTTCAACTGGCTGCTGGTCAATCTCGCCACCGCCTTCTTGGCGTCCTCCGTGCTTGGCCTGTTCGAGGGGCAGCTTGAGAAGATGGTAGCGCTCGCCGTGCTGGCGCCGATCGTCGCGAGCCAGGGCGGCAATGCCGCGACCCAGACCATGACGGTCGCGGTGCGGGCGCTGGCGACGCGCGAGCTCGGCTCCTCCAATGCCTGGCGCGTGGTGGTGCGCGAGGGCCTGGTCGGCCTCGTCAACGGTCTCGCCTTTGCCGTGATCACGGGAATCGCGGCGGTGGCCTGGTTCAGGATCCCGGGCCTCGGCATGGTCATCGGGCTCGCCATCATCGTGAACCTCTTCGCCGGCGCGCTCGGAGGCATCCTGATCCCGATGGCGCTCGAACGTGTGCGAGCCGATCCGGCGGTGGCGTCAGGCACGTTCGTGACAACGGTCACCGACGTCGTCGGCTTCTTCTCCTTCCTCGGCATCGCGACCTTATGGTTCGGGCTGAGGTAGGAGCTGTTGAAATCCGTAGCCTGGATGGAGCGAAGCGTAATCCAGGGCCGCTGCGTCGGCTCGAGAGATGCCCCGGATCGCGCTGCGCTCCATCCGGGCTACTGGCCATCATCTTTAATCCGAACTTAAGCGAGCTGCCGCATCATCGTTCCCGCTTGGGGGAATGAGCATGCGTGTGCGGCTGAAGGCGGACGGACGGATCGTCGAGTTGCGGGATGGGCAGGAGTTTCCGGTCCAGCCGTTTCCAATCCAGCCCTTTCCGATCCAGCCCTTGCCAATCCAGCCTGCGGCCAGCGCAGCGCCGGCCGAAGCCAGCTCGCTCGCCGTGCGCGATTTGCGTCGCCGCGCCTGCCTGACCCAGATGGAGTTCGCGGCTAAACTCGGCGTTCCCGTCGAGACCATCCGCAACTGGGAGCAGGGCAAGCGCGCCCCGCGGGGACCCGCCCGCGCGCTGCTCGCCGTGATCGCGCATGCGCCCGAGACCGTGTTCCAGGCGCTCGCCAAAGCCTGAGCTGAAGGCCTGTCGTCGAGGCTTGGCGTCAAGGTCTGGCGCGAACCTCCCGTTAGCATTGCGCGCAAGATCCGGCCCGGCGGTCGGTGCCGCCCGTTGGCAGCGTTGCCAGCCGGGTTCATAATGACGCCTGGATCATGATTTGGGGCGACCGCGACAGAGAGGATTCCTCATGCTGTTCGTCGAGACCAATGGCGCAAGAATACCGGCCATCGGGCTGGGAACCTGGGAGCTGAGCGGGCGCATGTGCGCGCGTGTGGTCGAGCAGGCACTGCGGCTCGGCTATCGCCACATCGATACCGCACAGGTCTACGACAATGAGCGCGAGGTCGGCGACGGCTTGCGCGCCTCCGGCGTGCGCCGCGACGACATCTTCCTGACGACGAAGGTCTGGACCAACCATTTCGCGCCTCACGATCTCGAACGCTCGGTCAAGGAGAGTCTGGTGCGCATGCGGCTTCCCTCCGTCGATCTCTTGCTGTTGCACTGGCCCAATTCGCACGTGCCGCTGGAGGAGACGCTGGGCGCGCTGTCGCATGCCAAGCGCATGGGCCTGACCCGCCACATCGGCGTCTCCAATTTCACTGTTGCGCTGATCGAGCAGGCGGTGGCGTTGTCGCCGGAGCCGCTGGCCTGCAACCAGGTCGAATACCACCCTTATCTCGACCAGGCGAAGGTGAGGGCTGCCTGCGATCAGCACGGGCTCGCGCTGGTCGCCTACAGCCCGATCGCCAGGGGGCGGATCAAGACCGACCAGACGCTCGCCGAGATCGGGCGTCTGCATCACAAGACGCCGGCGCAGGTCTGCCTGCGCTGGCTGGTGCAACAGAATGTCGCTGCGATCCCGCGCACCTCGCGCGTCGAACGCCTGTCGGAAAACATCGAGATCTTCGATTTCGAGCTTTCGGATGACGAGATGGCCCAGATCGCTGCGCTGGCCAGTCCCAGGGGCCGCCTGACCGATTTCGGCTTCGCGCCAAAATGGGATTGAGAGGGGGCTGCCGTATGCTAGGACCAGCTTGGCAACCTGAAGTCAGGCGATGGAACTGCGGAAGATCATACGGACGGACATTGCAGCGTCGGCGATCGCCCATCTGACGCTGGTCGCGGTGATCATCGTGATCAGCGAAGTCCATCCGTTTCACGCCAACCCGCCCGAATCGGTTTCCGTCAGCATCGTGACGCCGGAGCAGGTGAAGCAGGAGGAGGTCAAGGCCGAGGAAAAGGCCGAAGAAAAACTCAAGGCGAAGCCGCCGGAGCCGATCCCTGACCTGAAACTGCCGAAACTGGATTTCACCGACAAGGACAAGGCGGCAACCGCGCCAAAGCCCGAGGCGAAGCAGCAGGCCGCGGCACAATCCTCGAAGCAGCAAGCCTCAAAGCAGCAGGCCTCGCCTGAACCGCCGCAGCAGAAACAGCCGCAGCCACAGCCTTCACAGACGCCGCAGCAGCAGCGCGAGGCGAATGCGCAGACGCAACCGCAGCCTCAACAGCCACAGCCACAGCCTCAGCCATCGCAGTCGCCGCCGCCTCAGGCGACTCCGCAGCCACCTCAGCCTCCGGCGCCACAGCTCCTGCCACAAGCGATGCAGCAGCCAGAGGCCGTGCCGCCCCCGGCCTATCAGGCGCCGGAGCCCGACGTCACCGTCAAGTACGGCGTCATGCTGGGCCTGCCGCCGGAATTGCCGACGGAGCTGTCGAAAGACGCCCCCAAGGACGATGGCGGCGATGCCAAGGATTCAATCGCGGCCAAGCTGCCGGCCGAAATCATCGCCGAGCTGCGTCGTCACTTGCGAAGCTGCGCCAAGCTGCCGGCGGGGGTCGCGCCGACCGACACCGTCAACATCAAGCTGCGCACGGTGCTCGCGACCGACGGCACACTGGCGCGCGAGCCGATCCTGATCGAAGCCCCGCCATCCGCAAAGGGCGTGGCGCTCGTGAAGTCCGCCATGAGCGCGCTTCAGGCCTGCCAGCCCTACAAGATGCTGCCGGCCGACAAATACGGGGAATGGAAGGTGATGGATCTGCCGTTCAGCCCGCGGGATTTCGGCGGATAGCAGGTAGTCAAGTAGCCTGGATGGAGCCAACGGGTCGGCGCGAAGCGCCGCCCGATGACAGGCTCCGCGCAATCCAGGGCCGCTCGCGCTGCGTTTCGCACCTTCCCGGATTACGCTGCGCTCCATCCGGGCTACGCGACCGCGCCTGTGTCGCTCCTCTGTCAATCCGCTCACGCAAATATATTCCGCTTTACCGAAATTCGGTTTTGGCGTATGTGTCGGTCATCCCGGCTCATCCTTGAGGGGCGATCTCGTTGTCGTCTTGATTGCGAGCCGGGCTTGCGGTGGACGCGGCAGCGTCGGCATGAGAGGTGCGGGCAGGGCGGGTAGTCCCTGTGAGCCCGCAACCGCCTGCGGACGAGCGGCGCTGTGAAGTTCGTCTCGTCGGTATTTCGATGGCCACGTGCACGAGGCCGTCGAACCCTGCGGCGAAATGGCGAAGGCGCGTACGGCAAAACCGTGTGGTCCTGGCCGTCGTTGCTACGGTCAAACTTTCGCGGAGGTGTGTGCGAGCCCAACCGGGCAGACAGCATCATCCAATTCGCGAGGCGAGGGAGGCCAGAAGGAAAGTTCGGCTCCCGGGAGAGCACGGCATAAGCCGTCCAACCATCGCGCAGGGAAGGCCGAGTGATTGGCACCACCTGTATGCTGCTGTGCGGTTTTTCTGCGTGTGCTTTTCGCGCAGCGGACCGCGGGTGCGAGGTCAGCACCCGGCCTTCCCTGCGCCCTCTTGGCTTTGAGGGTGGAGCGACGAAGCAAAGCTCGGGCGAAACGCGCCGCGAGGATGCAAAGCTGTGTCTGGAAAGCGTAGGATGGGTAGAGCACTTGCGGAACCCATCATGCTTCCGCGAAGAAGAAGCGTGATGGGTTTCGCTTCGCTCTACCCATCCTACGAATGCGCATTCCGTCGCGTGCGGGACACGCGCGAGTCAACGACCGCGCTTCATCTCATCACCATCCACCAACTCCGGCGCCATCGCCTCCCACGCGCTCGAGGCGAATTGCCGCCGCCAGGTCACGATCACCACGGCTGCCGTGGTGACGAACAACACCCAGGGGCTGACGAACCAGCCGAGATAGCCGAGTGCGAAGAAGAAGGCGCGCTGGCCGCGGTTGAAATGGCGGCCGGCGGATTCGAACAGGCGCGAGGTACGGATCACATGAGCTTCGGCCTCCGGCGTGTCACGCTGCGAGGCCGCCGGCATGCCGCCGAACAGGATCGCGACATAGTTGAACAGGCGGTACGACCAGGCGAATTTGAAGAAGGCATAGACGCAGATCAGGACAAGGCCGACGCATTTCAGCTCCCACATGGCGGGCGAGGTGCTGAGATCGATCGGCAGCTTGCTCAAGATCGTGATCGCGTCGTTGGTCGCGTGCAGCAGCGCCAGCGCGCCGCCGAGCGCGATGAGGCTAGTGGAGGCGAAGAAGGCGGTGCCGTTCTGCAGCGAGGCCATGATCTGCATGTCGACCATGCGCGCGTCGCGGTCGAGCAGCCGGCGCACCCACACCTCGCGGTAGCGGTTCATGCGCGCCGACAGGCTGTCGCGGCCGTAGGCCGAATGCTCCAGCGTCAGGGCGTAGACCAGCCATTCGATGATGAAGAAGCCGACGGCTGTGATATCGACCCAATGCCTGCTCATGTCAGTCTCCTGGAGAGGATCGCAACGCTTGCCACGCATGGCGAGGTGCAGCAACGATTGATTGGCGGCAGGCGATGGCGTTAAAAGCGGCTCGCTTCAAGGCGTATCGGGAAGGACTGATGACATGGCTGCGCTGAAACTCGCAATCGGCAACAAGAATTACTCGTCATGGTCGATGCGGCCCTGGCTCGCGCTCCGCGCCAACGACATTCCGTTCGTGGAGACTCTTATCCCGCTCTACACCGACAATCCCGCGGACAAGGAGCAGATCATCTCGTTCAGCCGCGCCGGAAAGGTCCCGGTGCTGGTCGATGGCGACATCACGGTGTGGGATTCGCTCAGCATCATCGAATATATCGCCGAGCGCTATCCGGAAGTGAAGCTGTGGCCGGACGACGCCGCCGCCCGCGCCCACGCCCGTTCGGTGTGCGCCGAGATGCATTCCGGCTTCATGGCCCTTCGCAACGAATGCGGCATGAACCTGCACCGCCCGGTGCGCCCCGTGACGCTGTCGGCGGACGCCGAGGCCAATATCGCGCGCGTGCAGGAGATCTGGCGCGAATGCCGGACCCGGTATGGCGCCAATGGACCGTTCCTGTTCGGGCGCTTCGGCGCGGCGGATGCGATGTATGCCCCGGTCGTGCACCGCTTCCGCACCTACGCGATCGAGGTCACGCCGGAGACCAAGGCCTACATGGACACGATGCTGGCGCTGCCGGCGTTGCAGGAATGGA
This sequence comes from Bradyrhizobium sp. i1.15.2, assembly GCF_040548425.1. Classification (NCBI taxonomy): domain Bacteria; kingdom Pseudomonadati; phylum Pseudomonadota; class Alphaproteobacteria; order Hyphomicrobiales; family Nitrobacteraceae; genus Bradyrhizobium; species Bradyrhizobium sp. i1.15.2. The sequence continues at coordinate 79,402 of NZ_JBEPRQ010000014.1, forward strand.
CCCGGGACGGGCTCGCCGAAACGCTTGTCATCGAAAAGTTCGAGAACGTGTAGTCGCGAATGTGATTGAGCGCGGCTTGACGGCACGGCGCGTGACGGCGCTCAATCGCGGCGGAGCTGCGGGCAAGAAGAGGGGTTATCATGGGAATCCTGGACTCGTTGGAGAACAACCCGGCGCTGCGGAGCGCGCTCGGCCAGCTCGGGGCAGCCGTGTTGCCGGCTGTGCTGAGCGAGGTGCTCGGCAGCAACAATCAGGGCGGCCTCGGCGCGATCGTCGCAAAGCTCCAGCAGGCGGGGTTCGGTGACCAGGTCAAATCCTGGCTCGGCAACGGCCAGAACCTGCCGATCTCGGCCGACCAGCTCCGCACCGTGCTCGGCAGCGATACCGTCCGCCAATTGGCTGCGCGCTACAACATCCCGGTCGACCAGCTGGGCCAGATTCTGGCCCAGGAACTGCCCAAGGCCGTGGATCACGCAAGCCCCGACGGCCATTTGCCCCATAGCGCCTGAGGAACCGGTCCCAGCGGTATCACCGGCTGGCGGCATCACTCTGAAATAACTGCAAAATTTGCACGTTTGCCATGTCGCATACTGCTGGCCAAAAAAGCCCGCCGCATGCTATACAGCGGCCGGGTTTCCGGCCGGCCGACGCAGTGGGACCACGGGCGTGGCAGGCGTTGTTTGAGTGATGGAGAGGGTGTTGAAGCACAAATTCCCTATTGGATCGCGCGTGTTGTTCACGGCCAGCAATGTCGCACGCCCTGCTGCCAGCGGCTCGTATGAGATCATCCGCTTGCTGCCGACGGATGGTGACGACTGCCAGTACCGGATCAAGAGCTCGACCGAGGCTTTTGAACGCGTCGCCAAGGAAAGCCAGCTCGCGCTGTCCTGAAGACCGACGCTACCCGCGCATTGGCGCGTCCCCAGGAATTTGTATTCTGCCGCCGTCAAAAGGCCCGCTTCACCTTCAAAAGGTGGGCCGGGGGCAGCTGCCGACTCTCGGTGCTCGCTTTGACCATTCGCTCTCTGCTCGCGTGAGGGGACGTCGCGCATGAACTGGGCATGGGCCTCGTCGCTCGACCAAATCTGGCGCTCGCCGGCCTTTCCAATGTGGATGATGCTGGCGGCTGCCGGCTTCTTCGGACTGATCCTCCTGGTCACGCTGCAGCGCGCCGAGCGGTCGGTCGCCAACGGCGCGCTGACCGTTGTTACGCTGCTCGCCATCACCATCGCGATGGCTGCTGTTGTGCGCGTCGATGGACCGGCAGGGCAGACCACCCCGACCGAGGCGCGCGCGCAGGCCGCGATGACCGCGAGCCTGCCGGCGTTGTCCTGTCTCGACGATCTCGCCGGCGATGCCGTGGCCATCGGCTGCGAGAAGGCGCTGTTCGGCGCGCCGGACGTGGCCGCTGCGGCCGTCTCCACGACCGCGGCCAGGATCGACCGGCTGATGGCGCTCGGCGATGCCGCGACCGCCGAGAAGAGCCTGACGCCCGACATCAAGGTGCTGCGCAAATCGCTGGAACGTGATCGCTATGGCTTGGTCGCGCAGGTGCTGGTCGTGCGCGACGGTTGCACGCAGTTCGACTGTGCGGCCTTCCGCTCGCTGACCGACCAGCAGCAGGTCGCCGCCAACATGGATTCCCATCTCTACGACACGCTGGTCGCGCGCTACGCCCCGACCTGGAATGCGCCTGCAGCAGCGCAATCGTTGCCCGCCACTGCCGCCCTTGCCGGACTGCCGCCGTCGATGCCGACGGGCAAGCCGACCAGTGCGGAGTTCCCGAGTGCCTCGTCGACGCCGCCGGTCAGCATCATGAATCCGGAGCCGCCGACGCGTCAGGCGGCGCCCACCGCGAACGCGGCGGCTCCGCGCCCCCCGGCAGCGGCCTCGGCACAGGCCGCAGCTCCCGCCGCGAAGAAGCCGCCTGCGCCGAAGGCTGCGCGGGCACCAGCGGCAGCACCGGTTCCGCTCACGCCGCCGGCCGCGGCTCCCCCGGCTGCGGATAACGAGTAGATCGGCATTCCAAATGCGCGGCTGCCCGGCTAATGCTGGGGCATGCCACTACATCTGATCAAGCTCGCCGTCGGCTGCGAATCCGTCAAGGAATTGAAGGAGTGGACCGCCGAACGGATACAGACCGCCAAGAGGAAGGGTCTGCCGCAACATCACATCCACATCACCCGCATGGTGCCCAAGCGCGACGCCGAGATCCTGTCGGGGGGCTCGCTCTATTGGGTGATCAAGGGCGAGGTCGCCGCACGCGAAAAGATCATCGGCATCGAGCCGTTCCGCGACAAGGACGGCATCGGACGCTGCCGGATCGTGATGCAGCCGAAGGTGATTCCGGTGTCGCCGCGGCCGATGCGCCCGTTCCAGGGCTGGCGCTACCTTGCCGACGATTCGGTGCCGCCCGATCTCGGCAAGTCGGCCGCCGGCTCGATCGCGGCGATGCCGGAGCCGATGCGGCGCGAGCTGCGCGATCTCGGGCTGCTCTAAACCGCGATATTGTCGATCAGCCGGGTCGTGCCGAGCTTGGCCGCGACCAGGATGCGCAACGGCCCGTCCTTGCGCGAGCTGACCTGTGCCAGGGTCGCTGCATGGCGGACCTCGAAATAGTCGAGCTCAAAGCCGGCTGCCGTGATCATCGCGGCACCGCGGGCCATTGCGGCTGCGGTCGCTTCGCCGGTGCGGATGCGCCCGGCGCTCTCCTTCATGGCGCGGTACAGCGTCGTTGCGGTCTGCCGCTCCCGTGGCGACAAATAGACGTTGCGCGAGGACATCGCGAGCCCGTCGCGCTCGCGCACGGTGCGGGAACCGATCACCTTGACGCCGAGGTCGAGGTCGCGGGCCATCTGCGCCACCACCCGCAACTGCTGAAAATCCTTCTCGCCGAAGATCGCGACATCCGGCCGGCACTGCGTGAACAGCTTGCCGACGACGGTGGCGACGCCGCCGAAGAAATGCGGGCGGAAGCGGTCCTCGAGGCCGGCCAGCGCCGGTCCCTCCGGTACGATGCGGGTGGCAAAGCCCTCCGGATACATGGCCTCGGCGCCGGGGTGCCAGACGATGTCGACGTCCTCGGCGGCGAGCTTGGCGATGTCGGATTTCCAGGTGCGCGGGTAGGCGCCAAAGTCCTCGGTCGGGGCGAACTGGGTCGGATTGACGAAGATCGACACCACGACGCGGCTCGCGCGCCGCTTGGCCAGGCGCACCAGCGACACATGACCGTCATGGAGCGCTCCCATGGTCGGGACCAGCGCGATCGTGGCCTTTCGCTTGCGAAGATTGTCGACGGCGCGTCGCAAGGTGGGGACCGTGCGGGCAATCAAGGGGCTGCGTGACATCAGAACTCGACGGGGTTTGGAATCGGCGGGCGCGTCCCGGCGCCCGGCAGGCTAACCTTAACAAGCGGCGACCATGGACGCCACGCATCCGGATGCGGCACAGCATCCCGCGCAAAGCCGCGCAAGAGGTCGCGACATTGTGGGCTGGATCACAGACGCGAAGCGGCGCGGCGATTCATGACGAAGGACGGCGCGCCGCGATTTGTATTGCCTGTCACGCATTTCACTTGACCGCAGACGCGGCCAACTCGAAGATATTCGTTAGGGGTGTTGAGGATCGCGATGCTTGTGCAAGCTAGCCAAGGCCAGTCCGGCTCGGCGCATGTGGTCGTGCTCGGCAACGAGAAGGGCGGCTCCGGCAAGTCGACCACCGCCCTGCACATCGCGGTCGCGCTTCTAAAAGCCGGCCAGCGCGTCGCCACCATCGACCTCGACTGCCGTCAGCAGAGCTTTACTCACTACATCAACAACCGTTCCGCCTGGGCGCGCCGCACCAAGCTCGACCTCGAACTGCCGCTGCATCGCTGCATCAAGCTCGGCGAGACCATGCAGGTCGCCGAGAATGAGAATTCGGAGTTCCTTCAGTTCATGGAGGCGGTCTCGGCGGTCGAGAGCAGTTTCGACTTCATCGTCATCGATACGCCCGGCACCGACAGCTATTTGATGCGGCTTGCGCACTCGATGGCCGACACGCTGGTGACCCCGATCAACGACAGCTTCCTCGATTTCGATGTGCTCGGCACCGTCGATCCCGCCAATTACGCGGTGACAGGCGAAAGCCACTACGCCGAGATGGTGCGGGATGTCAGGCGCAAGCGCCGCCAGCTCGACGGCGCGACCACCGACTGGATCGTGGTGCGCAACCGGCTGTCGATGCTCGGCTCCCGCAACAAGCAGCTCGTTGCCGAGGGGTTGAAGGATTTATCGCTACGGCTCGGCTTCCGCTACGTCGACGGCTTCGCCGAACGCGTCGTCTATCGCGAGTTCTTCCCGCGCGGCCTGACCGCGCTTGACGAGATCGACGAGGCGACGCTGGGCATGCGGCCCAATCTCGGCCATCTCACCGCACGCGAGGAGGTGACGAGCCTGCTCCGCCAGCTCAAGCTTCCGCTCGACGAGCGCGGACGTCGCCGCGCCGCCAACCGCGCCGAGTGGTTCAATCAGGTCGACAAGCCGCTCGAGGTCCACGACATCCTCGGCGCCTGAGGCGGCGGTATATCGCTACTTCCAGTCGATCAAGCAGCCGGTTCCCACGGGAACCGAGCCCGCACTCAACCGTTTTCACCCCGCGTTTACTGCAAAATTGAACCCGATCGAGACAGGTTGCGTCGGAAGGTGACGTGCACCCTGACGTAGCCGTATGAGAACCGGGTGCCCAAGAAACGTGTGCGCCGCACAATGAAAGGGCTGATGGTTCACAATATTTAGCCTTCCTGTCACGCGCCTGTGACATATATTAGGGAATAGGCGACCAGGGGCCGAAGAGCTCCGGAAGAACACGATTTTCAACAGGGATTCAGGCCGCAAGAGCCTGAGGCTGAGGACGAAAATGAAGCGTGGAATTGCCGTTCTGGTTTCGGTCAGTGCCCTCTGTGGTGTCGCCTATTTCACGGCGAGCAAGTGGGCAATCAGGCACGAGACCATCACCTTCTACGATGCCTCGCGCGACAACCGTGCGGTGCCCGTCGATATCGCGATCCGTCGTGACAAGGAAATGCAGGCCAATGCCGGCATGATCACGATGCCGGTCGCCGTGATCAACCACGGCAACACCGTCAAGAACACCGAGTACGGCTTCCTCGCCAACATTTTCGCCGCGCGCGGCTACCTCGTCGTCAGCCCGCAGCATGATTTGCCGACCGATCCTCCGATGGTGACCAAGCCCGGTGAGATCTATGTCGGCCGGCTGCCGCAGATCCTGCGCGGCGTCGCCAACATCCATCTCGCCATGCAGGAGATGAAGAAGGTTCAGCCCAACGCCGACTACGAAAAGGTGACAATGGTCGGCCACTCCATGGGCGGCGACATCACGATGTATTTCGCCAAGCAGTATCCGGATGAGGTCAAGAAGGTCGTCACGCTCGACAATCTTCGCGTGCCCTTCGTCACCGCCGGCAAGTTCAAGATCCTGTCGTTCCGCTCCACCGATCCGCAGTTCAAGGCCGATGCGGGCGTGATCCCGACCGACGAGGAATGCGAGAAGGCCGGCATCCAGGTCGTGAAGACCGAATTCCAGCACAACGACATGCGCGACACCGGTCCGGACGCGGCCAAGAACTCGATCCAGGGCATGCTCGACAAGTTCCTGAGCGCGACCGACAGCGAAGTGGCGCCGGTCGATACGCAATCGTCCCCGCCCAAGATTCTCGAGCCCGGGCCGGTCGCTTTGATGGCGCCTGCCAAGAGCTGACGCCTTCCTCGTCGTCGATAGCGATATTCAAAGCCTCCGCCGGCTGCCGCCTGCGGGGGCTTTGCACATTGACCTAGCTGCGTGCGCTGACCACATTAGCCGCTCACGAAAGGTCAAGGAATGTCCGGCGAACCCATCAAACCGCGCGGCCGCGATGCCGTCTCGGCACAACCAGATGGCGCTGTGCCGCAGGCGGGGACCTCGACCTCGGAGGACATCGCCGCCTTCGTCGCAAACGCGCGCGCGCTGTCACCGCATGCGCCCGGTGCGAAAGGGCGGCTGATCTTCGCGCTGGATGCGACGATGAGCCGGCAGCCGACCTGGGACATGGCCTGCGCGCTTCAGGCCGACATGTTCCGTGAGACCGCCGCGCTCGGCAGTCTCGACATCCGGCTCGTCTACTATCGCGGCTTCAACGAGTGCCGCGCCACGGGATGGATCTCCGACAGCGCCAGGCTTGCGACGCTGATGGGCAAGATCGATTGCCGTGGCGGCGACACCCAGATCGGCAAGGTGCTGAGCGAGTCGCGGCGCGAGGCGGTCGCATCCGGCGTGCGCGCCGTTGTCTTCGTCGGCGACGCCATGGAGGAGAACGTCGACGAGCTCTGCGCCAAGGCAGGCGAGCTCGGCATGCTCAAGGTGCCTGTGTTCGTATTTCAGGAAGGCCATGACTCAGTGGCCGAGCAGGCCTTTCGCGAGATCGCGCGTCTGACAGGTGGTGCCTGGTGCCGGTTCGATCCGGGCGCGGCGGCGCAGTTGCGCGAGCTGTTGCGCGCAGCCGCCGCCTACGCGGCCGGCGGACGCGAGGCGCTGTTGCAATTGGCGAAGACCGCAAGTGGCGCGGCCAGGCTGATCGGCCAGATGAAGTAGCGCTGGCGCGCGGTCGGCGGGGGCGCAAGGACACGATGCTTTTTGGCGGTAGGCCGACTATATTCCGGCCATGACCCTGATTGCCGGCGCTATCGCTGTTATTACCCTTTATCTGCTGCTCCAGATGTTCCGTTCGGCCAATCCGGCCGTGCTGGCACGCGCGATCAGGTTCGGTGGCGGCGTGGTCGCGCTGGCTGTCGCAGCGTTCACGGGCCTGAAGGGCGAACTGGTGGTTGCGATCCCCCTCGGGATATTCGGCGCCGGGCTCCTGGGTTGGACACCGATGGCAAACGCCGGCTTCGGCAATATCGGCGGGCTGTTCGGCGGGGGCGCGACGCGCCCGGCCGGTCAGGCCTCGCGCGTGCGCTCGCAATTCCTGGATATGCGGCTCGATCACGATTCCGGCCAGCTCGGAGGCCGGATCGTCGCCGGGCCTCACGCCGGGCGCGATCTCGATGAGTTCGATCTCGCGGCCCTGCTGGCAATGGTCCCGGCGTTCGACGCCGAGAGCGTGGCCCTACTTGAAAGCTATCTGGACCGCCGGTTTCCCGCTTGGCGTCAGAACGCGCAGGGCGACGCGGCAGGGGGGCAGCGCCGCACGGTGGCGACCGGCAAAATGACGACGGAGGAGGCCTATCAGATCCTTGGCCTGCAGCCGGGGGCGGGGCGTGACGACATCAGCCGGGCTCACAAGTCCCTGATGAAGAAACTGCATCCCGACCAGGGGGGCTCGACGTATCTCGCTGCCCGTGTAAACGAGGCCAAGGATACTCTGCTTCGCACGCATAACGGCTAACTCCGGCACCACGCTACAAACGCTCGTCCCGTGTGAGCTCTGCTTGCTCTGTTTGCCGTCGCCCCGATGCCCGCCATTGTCGGCGTGGTCGATCCCTTGCGTAAAGTTTTAACCGTAAATCCTTGACGAGAGGTTGTCGTGGAACAGCCTCGTCGGCCACCGCGTCCCGAAAATGAAAATGCCCGCGCAAGGCGCGGGCATTTTCATTGGAGCGGTGCGAAAGATCAGTTGCGGACGGTCATGCAGGAGATATCGGCGCGCTTCAGGGTGCGGCAGACGGCTTCGGCCTGGTCGCGGTCGAGCCCGGCGAAGCGGGCGCGGTAGAGCTTGCGATTGTCTTTCGCGACGACCGGCTCGGTGAACGGGTCGGCCTTGCTGAGCAGGCCACGGGCCGAGCTGCGCGCCGCGTCGATGCGCTGCTGGGCTTCGTTCTCGCTCTCGAGCGCGCCGACCTGGACGATCCAGCCGCTGTGGGTGACGACCGGCTTCGTGGTGGCGCTCATGATCGGCTGCAGCGCCGGGTCGGCTGACGCGAGCTTCGCAGCAGCCGGGGCAGGTGCGGCGGCGGTTGCGGCCGGTAAGACGCCGAGGACGCCGTTGCCGGTGCCGAAGCCCGCCGGCTGCCGCGGCAGCTCGGTACGGGCGATCTCGGCCCTCGGAGCTTCCGGTTGGCTGGCGACCTCAGGCTTGTTGATGAGGTCTGCCCGGGCGACGACGGCGCCGGAGGTTTCGGCGACGTCGGAACGGGACGCGATCGTGCTCGTGACCTGCGGTGCGATCTGAGCCGGGGCGGCGGAGGCGACCTTCACGGCGCCGGCCTTGACCTGGACGGTCTTGACCCTGACCGGCTTCATCGGCTCGGACGAGCCGGGGATGATCGAGAGCGGCTGGCTCGAGATCACGCCATTGGTGAGCGGCGCAGGCTCGATCCTGGATTCTGTCGGCCGAACTTCAGGCCTGTTGGCTTCAGATCTGGGCTGAGCCGGCGGCACCGCGGCAGTCGCAGCCGCAAGCGTCGAGAGGCGCGCGGCGAGACGCGACGGGGCTGCTTCGGGAGCAGGGGCAGCCGCAGCCTGGACCTGCGGAGCGGAGCGGGTCGGGCTATCCGACGCATCGGCGACTTCGGCAGCGGCATCGGAACCGTTGCGCTCGGTGACCGCGGCGACGGTGTGGGTGGTCGCGGCCTTATCGAGGTTCTCCGCGAGCAGGTTGCGCATGATGGCGTCGCGCGAGCCGCCGCTGCGGCCGCCCAGCACCACGCCGATCAGGTGGCGGTTGCCGCGGCGCATCGAGGTCACGAGATTGAAGCCGGAGGCGCGAGTATAGCCGGTCTTGATGCCGTCCACGCCCTCGACATTCCCGAGCAGATGATTGTGGTTCCGGATCGACTGTCCGCGCCAGTTGAAGGTCGAGGTCGCGAAATAGCGATAGTAGCGCGGAAAGCGCTCCTGGATGGCGCGGCCGAGCGTGGCCTGGTCGCGCGCGGTCGTGACCTGCTCGTCGTTGGGAAGGCCGTTGGCGTTGCGGTAAACCGTCCTGGACATGCCGAGCGAACGCGCCTTGCGCGTCATCATCTGGGCGAAGTCGTCCTCGTCGCCGCCAATCGCTTCCGCGATCACAACGGCTGCGTCGTTGGCGGAGCGGGTGACGAGACCCTTGATCGCGTCCTCGACGCGGATGGTCTGGCCGGCACGCAGGTTCAGCTTGGTCGGATCCTGATCGGCGGCGTGCTGTGAGACCGGCATCTCGGTGTCGAGCTTCATCTTCCCGGACTCGAGACGCTCGAACAGCAGATAGAGCGTCATGATCTTGGTCAGCGAGGCCGGATGGCGGATCCCGTCGGGGCTCGTTGCCTGAAGCACGGAGCCGGAATTGCCGTCGACGATGATCGATGCGAATTTCGGGCTGGAACTCTCGGACACATCGCGCTGCACGCGGTGTTGCGCATAGTGACGCCGGTGGCGCCGCGCCTCGGCAGCATCTGTGGTGAAGATGACCGCACTGGTAACCGCAAGAAGCCCAAAAACGCCAACCCGCGCCAAGCGCGAGGAAGACAAGTTTTTACGAAGCATGAAACCCCGTCCCCGTTTCTGACTTGATCACCGGCTCGTGAGGCGAAATTGTGCCCATGGGACCCTGGATCATTACCTGCTCAGGCTGTCCTCCGCAGGTGTTGGCCGCGGGTGACGTTGGGCCTGAGCCGCTGTTCTGGCTAAGGTGATGTTCTCCAACGGCTTTTGGCCGCTTGTGGAAGTAGAACACGTCCAGGGAATCAAGGTAGGGCGCTGCGGTTTCCAAAAGCTTAAGGAACCATTGCGGGAAACCCCGGGAATCGCGGCGAATTTTGTATGTAATTTGTGCGATGCACAAAATTCTTGACTTTTTTGTGCGTTGCACTAATTGTGAGCAGAGTCAGGGAGCCGGGGCTTCCCGACGAGAGCTAGGGAAAAGGATTCCGAATGTTCAAGGTTGAAGACTTTCAAGGCTACGGGAAAGAGCACTTCGAGCAGTACGTCGCCTCCGCGACCTCGATGCAGCACGGCCTTCAGGCGATCGCCAGCGCCTACGGCGACTACACCAAGAAGTCGTTCGAAGACACCAAGTCCTTCGTCGAGAAGCTTTCCGGCGTGAAGTCGCTGGACAAGGCCGTCGAAGCGCAGACCGAATTCGCCCGTTCCGCCTACGAGTCCTTCGTCGCGGAATCGCAGAAGATCGCAGGCCTTTACGGCGACCTCGCCAAGCAGGCGTTCAAGCCGGTCGAGACCATCGTGTCGAAGTTCACTCCGGCCGCCAGCTAACGTTTCCTGACGTCCTGGAATCAAAAGCCCGGCTGAAGCAGCCGGGCTTTTTTTGTTTGTCGTGGCGTGTCGATCTCAGCGCGCCACGCGCAGCTTGGACAGCGACGTGCCGATGTCCTTGAACACCGAGACGGTCTGATCTGCCTTCGTCACCAGATAGAACTTGTCGGTGCCGCTCGCGCAATATTGCAGTACGCTGGACGTCGGATCGCTCCCGGTGTTCACTTGCACCGTATAGATCGTGATGTTCGCCGCCTTGGCGTTGTCGCACAGTTTCTTCTGCCGCGCGTCGATTTGCCAAGCGTTGCCGTACCAGCGGTTCTGCGTGTTGAGACCGTCGGAGAGCAGCACGATCGCGTCCTTGTAGGTGTAGTTGGCGTCTTTGGCCGGCGCGTTCATGGGATCGCCGGTCGACAGCGTCATCCAGCCCCAGGCGAGGCCAATGCCCTGGTTGGTGTTACCGGTGGGCTTCATGGCGTCGATCCGGCTCTTGAGTGAACTCCAGTCGTAGCTCAGCGGCATGATTGGCTGCAGATAGGATGAACTGCCGGTGTCGCAGTAGGAGTACTGTTCGGCCGGGAACTGCGTTCCCGCGTTGCCGCTCGTGGGCGTCGTGTTCTTGGTGTCGTAGTCCTGGTCGCGATCGACCACGCATCCCGTCCACCTGTTGTGGTTGGCGGACCTGGTGCCGCGGGCCGCGTCCCAATCGGTGAAATCGACCCAGTACTTGTTGTAGTTGCTGGCACCCACGTTGACGTCCTTGGCAAACGGAACGATCGAGATGTAGACGTCGCCATCGGTCTTGGCGAGCGGGCTGAGCTGGTCGACGAGGCTCTTCGCGGCGGTCTGCATCGCCGCCATCTTGCCGTCGTCCGCCATCGACCCCGTGTTGTCGAGCACCAAGGCCACGCGCATGCGCACCAGACCCCAGGCGCTGGTGGAATCGGCGCCGACGTCGAGTGTCGGGAAACCTGCGACCTTCATGAAGGTGGTCGTGTAGGTGCCGGTGCCGGTGACCTGGATGGTGGAGCCCATGCTGGTGCTTGCGGTGTAAGTGGCCGCGATGCTGACCGACGGCAGGGAGCTGGTGGCGGTGAACAGGGCGTTGAAATAAGCCTGCGCCTTGGTGCTGATCTGCGAGGTCGTGATGGTGCCGGATGACAGATCCTTGGAGACCATCAGCGAGGTCGAATCGAGGGCCGCCTGCATTGCGGAACGAGCCTGGGCCGCGCGACTGTAATCGATTGCAGCTCCGACGAAGCCTAGAACCGGGAGCAGCGCGATAGCGAAGATCACGGCGATATTGCCTTGTTCGGCCGCTGCAAACCGGGAGAGGTGTCGACCAACAATACGGCTGACGAGGGGCAGGCTAGACATGACGATTCCCGGAAATCTGTGACTTTGCCCGTTTTCGCGCCACGCCATTGAAGGCAGGGTAAATGGGTCCGTAGAAAACCGGAGATAACCCGCGCGAAGCCGCCGCAGCCGCGTTACCGGCCGGGTTCCTGGTCAACATCTTCTAAACCGGCGGGGCGGAAGCTTTTGTCAAATCAGTCCGGATTGATTAACCTTGGTGAGGATCGCCCGGACCGGGAATCGGGACCGCCGGGGCCGCATCGACCCAGCTGTCGCACGCTTGCGGCGAGCCGGGGGCAGGCCCATATTCGGTGAAGCCGATCCGGCTTGGACCGGACCGGCTGGAAGCGGCGATCCAACAAGGCGGTGCGCCTGTGCGAAGCTCCGAAGGCCGGGGCTGCGCGGCGAACCGCCATACGCTTCCGTGGGGAATTTGAACGCCTGAGCCATGCCGCAACTGTCTTCCAGACCAGATCCGTCCGCGGCCGCCGCCGCCCACGCCCACGCTCCGCTGATGAGCAACGACGAGAACCGTTCGGGCGGTCCCTCCGCGCCAAACACGTCCGTCATCACCAAGGTCAAGCCGAAGACGAAGCGGCCGAACCTGTACCGTGTGCTGATCCTGAACGACGACTACACGCCGATGGAATTCGTCGTTCATGTGCTGGAGAAATTCTTCCAGAAGGACGCCGAGGCCGCAACCAAGATCATGCTGCACGTACATCATCACGGGATCGGGGAGTGTGGCGTGTTCACCTACGAGATCGCCGAGACCAAGGTGACGCAGGTGATGGATTTCGCTCGCAAGCACCAGCATCCGCTGCAATGCGTGATGGAAAAGAAGTAAGACACGGCGCGTTTGAAGGCGGTTCTTGTGCATGTCGCAGTGTGATTGCCGCGTGATGTCTGCGCGCGATGTTCGTTGCAGACGGCAAAACTACGGAATTTCGGACCGCTGCCGATCGTGCCCAAACCGGAACGGGTTTTGCATCGAAAAATACCGCAGCTGTGCAGCCGCCTGAGTCGCGGAACCGGTCTTTCGCCGCGATCTTGTATAACTATATGTGACAAAGGTTGTTGTTGCCTGACCGGGCGATGGCGATCATGATGGTGGGGGCCATAGAGGACGCGAATGCCGACTTTTTCCCAAAGCCTTGAACAATCCCTGCATCGTGCACTGGCGATCGCAAACGAGCGTCATCACCAATACGCGACGCTCGAGCATCTTTTGCTCTCCCTGATCGACGACTCCGATGCAGCCGCCGTCATGCGCGCCTGTAGCGTCGACCTCGACAAGCTCCGTACGAGCCTCGTCAATTATCTTGAGACCGAATTCGAGAACCTGGTGACGGACGGCGCCGACGACGCCAAGCCGACCGCAGGTTTCCAGCGCGTGATCCAGCGCGCGGTAATCCACGTGCAGTCGTCCGGTCGCGAAGAGGTGACCGGCGCCAACGTGCTGATCGCGATCTTTGCCGAGCGCGAGAGTCATGCCGCGTATTTCCTGCAAGAGCAGGACATGACGCGCTACGACGCCGTCAACTACATCAGCCACGGCATCGCGAAGCGACCGGGCGTCTCCGAGGCACGCCCCGTGCGCGGCGTCGACGAAGAGACCGAGACCAAGGGCAGCGACGACGCCAAGAAGAAGGGCGAGGCGCTCGAGACCTATTGCGTCAACCTCAACAAGAAGGCGCGCGACGGCAAGATCGATCCGGTGATCGGACGCAATTCCGAGATCAACCGCGCGATCCAGGTGTTGTGCCGCCGGCAGAAGAACAATCCGCTGTTCGTGGGCGAGGCCGGCGTCGGCAAGACCGCGATCGCGGAGGGCCTGGCCAAGCGCATCGTCGACAGCGAAGTGCCGGAGGTGCTGGCGGCTGCGACCGTGTTCTCGCTCGACATGGGCACGCTGCTCGCCGGTACGCGCTATCGCGGCGACTTCGAGGAACGCCTGAAGCAGGTGCTGAAGGAACTCGAGGCGCATCCCAACGCCATCCTGTTCATCGATGAGATCCACACCGTGATCGGTGCGGGCGCGACGTCGGGCGGGGCGATGGATGCCTCGAACCTGCTCAAGCCCGCGCTCGCTTCCGGCACCATCCGCTGCATGGGCTCGACCACTTACAAGGAATACCGCCAGCACTTCGAGAAGGACCGCGCGCTGGTGCGGCGCTTCCAGAAGATCGACGTCAACGAGCCGACGGTCGAGGACGCGATCGCAATCCTCAAGGGACTCAAGCCGTACTTCGAAGACTACCACCGGCTGAAATACACCAATGAGGCGATCGAGGCTGCGGTGCAGCTCTCTTCGCGCTACATCCACGACCGCAAGCTGCCGGACAAGGCGATCGACGTGATCGACGAATCCGGCGCGGCGCAGATGCTGGTCGCCGAGAACAAGCGCAAGAAGACCATCGGCATCAAGGAGATCGAGACCACGATCGCTTCGATGGCGCGGATCCCGCCGAAGAGCGTGTCGAAGGACGATGCCGAGGTGCTCAAGCATCTCGAGCAGACCCTGAAGCGCACCGTGTTCGGTCAGGACAAGGCGATCGAATCGCTCGCCGCTTCGATCAAGCTGGCGCGAGCCGGCCTGCGCGAGCCGGAGAAGCCGATCGGCTGCTATCTGTTCTCGGGTCCGACCGGCGTCGGCAAGACCGAGGTCGCAAAACAGCTCGCGGCGTCGCTCGGCGTCGAGCTGTTGCGCTTCGACATGTCCGAATACATGGAGCGGCACACCGTGTCGCGCCTGATCGGCGCGCCTCCCGGCTATGTCGGCTTCGATCAGGGCGGCCTGCTCACTGACGGCGTCGACCAGCATCCGCATTGCGTGGTGCTGCTCGACGAGATCGAGAAGGCGCATCCCGATCTCTATAACGTGCTGCTCCAGATCATGGATCACGGCCGGCTCACCGACCACAACGGCAAGCAGGTCAACTTCCGCAACGTGATCCTGATCATGACCACGAATGCGGGCGCGTCCGATCTCGCCAAGCAGGCGTTCGGCTTCACGCGTTCGAAGCGGGAAGGCGACGACCACGAGGCAATCAACCGGCAGTTTGCGCCGGAATTCCGCAACCGTCTCGATGCCGTCGTGTCGTTCGGCCATCTCAGCGTCGAGGTGATCGGTACGGTGGTCGAGAAGTTCGTGCTTCAGCTCGAAGCGCAACTCGGCGATCGCGACGTCACCATCGAGCTGTCCGAGCCCGCCAAGACCTGGCTGGTGAAGCATGGTTACGACGAGCAGATGGGCGCACGTCCCATGGCTCGCGTGATCCAGGAGCACATCAAGAAGCCGCTGGCCGACGAGGTGCTGTTCGGCAAGCTCAAGGGTGGCGGCCATGTCCGCGTCGTTCTGATCAAGGACGAGGCCGACGAGAGCAAGGACAAGATCGGCTTCGAGTTCGTCGAGGGTCCGGTCACGCCGAAGCAGGAGAAGCTCCCGGGTGCCCGCAAGCGCCCGCCGGGCAAGTCCAAGCCCGGTGGCCCCGGCGGCTCGAAGGGGCCGACCAAGAGCCCGCTGGTCAAGGTTTGATCTGCACGCGATGAATTGAAAAGGCCGGCTGAGAAGCCGGCCTTTTGTTTGGCGCTGGATGTTGCCTCGTGGCGGGGCCGGGCAGGAACTAGGCTCAGGTAGCCGATCCCGTCGTGCCGACCTTACTTCCCAGCCTCCGGCGCGCGGGGCGGCCGCGGCTTTTTCGGAGCGCGCGGCGCTGCGTGCGGGACAGAGGGCTGCATGGTTACGATAACCGGATTCGGCTTGTGATCGGTTGCCGCCCCGGTCGCTGCATCGACGCCCATGCCGACGCCGCCGCCGAGCAAGAGATTGCGCGCAAAGCCGGCGGCTCCGCCGGTCTGTATGTCTCGGCTGAGCGGAACGACCTGCGGTTCATAGCCTTCCTTCTGGAAGGCAATCGAGATGTCGGCGCTGCGTTTGACGACCACTGAGCAGGGCGTGGTGCAGGTGGTTGGAACTTCCATTCCGCTGACAATTGCTTCCACGCCTGACGGTGTTGATGAGATGCTGATATTTTCGGTCGTGCCGCGCGTGACAGACGCGCAGCCGCCCAGCATGACGCTGAGCGCCACAATTCCAAATGATCGCATGAAGTGCCCCTTATTCCCCGACGCCATTGAAGCGCAACCACAGCGGGAGGGCAATACGTCATTGGTTCAGATAGTTAAGCTACGCACCGGTTGTGTATAGGAAGGGTGGTAGCGTGCGCGTGGGCTCGGCTAGTCACCGCGCAGGCGCTGGTCGTCCTGCACACGAACATGCTCGGCGCCGCGCGCGCCCGCGGGCGACAGCCGCAACATGCTCAGCGCCGCGCCGCAGAGCGCGAAGCCGACGCCGGTCAGCAACGCGATCCTGGTTCCCTCGATCGGATAGCGGCCGAGGAACAGCGCGACCAGCGCTGCGCCGGTGGTCTGCCCAAGCAGCCGCGCCGTCCCCAGCATGCCGCTGGCGCCGCCGGCACGCTCGCGCGGGGCGGCTGCGATCATGGTGCGGTTGTTGGGGGTCTGGAACAGGCCGAAGCCGGCGCCGGCCAGCGCCATCCGCCAGATCACATCGAGCGGCGTGGGCGCCGCCGGCAGCAAGGCGAGCGCAGCGAGGCCGCAGGCGAACAGCGTGAGGCCGATGCCGCCGAGCAGGCCTGCCGGGTAATGCTCGACCAGGCGACCGGCGAGGGGTGCTGCGAACGCGACCGCGATCGGCCACGGCGTGATCAGGAGACCCATATGCACCGCCGAATAGCCGAAGCGGCTTTGGAGGTAGAAGGGGATCGCGACGAAGGCCAGCATCTGCCCGCAGAACGAGGCGATCGAGGTTGCAATCGACAGCGCGAACACCGGGATGCGCAACAGGTCGATCGGCAGCAGCGGCGAGGCCATGTGGGTCTCGCGGTAGATCAGCAGTGCGCCGGCGACGAGCGCGATGGCGAACTGCACGAGGCAGGTGATCGCCGCTTCGCCATGACCGACGCTATCGACGGCCGCGATGCCGACGCCGAAAGTGATCGCGGACAGCCCCGCGCTCTGCCAGTCGAAGGAATGGCTCGCAGGCCTGGTGTGCGGCAGGCTGCGCAAGCCCAGCACCAGTGTCGCCACGCCGAGCGGGACATTGATGGCGAACAGCCAGGGCCAGCTGCCGAACGCCAGGATGCCGGCCGCGAGCGTCGGGCCGACCGCAGCCGAGAAGGCGACGACGAGGGCGTTGAGCCCGATGCCGCGGCCGAGCTGGCTGCGGGGGTAGGTGAAGCGCACCAGCGCCGCGTTGACGCTCATGATGCCGGCCGCGCCGAACCCCTGCACGATGCGTGCAATCGTGAGGAGCGGCAGCGTGTGCGCCAGCGCGCAGAATGCGGAGGCAAGCGTGAACAGCACCAGCCCGACCAGATAGACGCGGCGATAGCCGACGATCTCGCCGAGCGAAGCCAGCGGCAGCAGCGAGATCGTGATCGCGAGCTGGTAGCCGTTGACGATCCAGATCGAGAACGCCGGGCTTGCATCGAGGTCGGCCGCGATCGTCGGCAGCGCGACGTTGGCGATGGCGCTGTCGACCACTGCCATGATGATGCCGAGCGCAATCGTCAGGACCGCCTGGCCACGCTGCGGCTGCGGCAGGCCGTCGGCGTGCTCCATGGGGGCTGGCGACATGATGGCGGCGGGCTTGATTCGAGCCGTGGTTCGTCTCCGGATTAGGAAATTGCGAGATGCATCGCAACCCGGCAGGATACGGGCGGTTCCTGCGCCGGGCGCGGGTCTCCCGGCACCGCGGGCATGGGTCCGCACAGCCCTCGCGGCTCACCAGCGCGAGGTCGACTTCCCGAAAACATAGAGCGCGACGAGCCCAACCGTCACCGCGGTCGAGACGATCCGGATGGTGCGGTCCCAATCGATCCCGCTCCGCTCGGCGCGGTTGAGATTGAGAGCGGTGAACAGGGCCTTCATGGCAAATCGGCGCATCGGGCGGCCTCGCGGGAGCGCACGATGCCACTGTCGGCGCGGGCCGGATTGATGCAGCTCAAGCCGGACTGCGCCGCGCGCGGTCGCTACACCGGCGGCGGGTTGCGGTCGGTGAAGGCCGTGCGCTGGTGCCAGTAAGGATAGGGCAGCGTCACCTTGCTCGCCGTATCGAGCTTGGCGATCTGGTCCTTGGTCAACGACCAGCCGACCGCGCCGAGATTTTCGCGCAGCTGCGTCTCGTTGCGCGCGCCGATAATCAGCGTCGAGACGGTCGGACGCTGTAGCAGCCAGTTCAGCGCGATCTGCGAGACGCTCTTGCCCGTTTCCTTGGCGACCTCGTCGATCGCATCGACGACGCGGTAGACGTGCTCGTCCGGCACGGGTGGGCCGAACTCGGCCGTTTTGGGCAAGCGGCTTACGTCAGGCTTTGGCTGGCCGCGGCGGATCTTTCCGGTGAGGCGTCCCCACCCGAGCGGCGACCAGACCACCGCGCCGAGGCCCTGGTCGAGGCCGAGCGGCATCAGCTCCCATTCGTAGTCGCGCCCGATCAGTGAATAATAGGTCTGGTTGGCGACGTAGCGCGGGAAGCCATGCTTGTCGGCAACGCCAAGCGATTTCATCAGGTGCCAGCCCGAAAAGTTCGACACGCCGACGTAGCGGATCTTGCCGGCGCGCACGAGCACGTCGAGCGTGCTAAGCACCTCCTCAGGAGGGGTGAAGGCGTCGAAGCCGTGAAGCTGGAACAGGTCGATGTAATCGGTGCCGAGCCGGCTCAGCGAAGCATCGATGGCTGTGAGCAGATGCTGCCGCGACGACCCGATGTCGTTGGGGCCGTCGCCGAAGCGGAACGTCGCCTTGGTCGAGACCAAAACCTTGTCGCGGCGGCCCTTGATGGCTTCGCCGAGAACGCGCTCGGATTCGCCGAGCGAATAGACGTTCGCGGTGTCGAACATCGACACGCCGGCATCGAGACAGATATCCAGAAGGCGCCGCGCTTCGGTCGCGTCAGTCGTGCCCCATGCAGCGAGGCGGCCAACGCCGCCGAAGGTACCGGTCCCAAGACTCAAGGCGGGTACCATCAGGCCCGAGCGGCCCAAGCGTCGGTATTCCATCGATTTGCTCCTCGGCTGGCCGCTGATTGATCCCCGCGGCCTGGTGCCGATGGTAGAGCAAGCACGCGCAGTGTCCTATTGCGTGCTCACATAGCGGCTCTGCTGGGGCCGCACGCGTTACGCCACGATTGTCCCCTTCAAATTCGCAGCCGTGATCTTCGCGCGCAGCCAGGCTTCGAACGCGTCGACATGGCTGCGGCCTTTGGCCTCGGAGGACCGCACCAGATAATAAGACACGGTCTCGACCTCGAATTGGGGCTGATGGAACGGCGCGACTAGGGTGCCCTTTTCCAGCTCGTCGGCGGCGAGAATCTCGCTCTCCAGGACGACGCCGAGACCTTCGACCGCGGCGTCGATGGCCATGGTGGATCGATCGAACCACAATTCGTGGCGTGCCTTGATCGTCGTGCCGACGACCTTTCGCAGATAGTCGGTCCAGGTCAGCGCGTTCGACGAATGAATCAAGGTGGCCCGGGCAAGATCGCCGGGCTCGTGAAGTCCGAGTTGCTCGATCAGAAGCGGGCTACAGAGCGGACGCAGACGCTCAGCCAGGAGCGGCTCGATCTGCCGGTCGTTGAGGACGGGCGGGCGTCCATAGGCGATGGCGAGATCGAAGCGAATGGTATCGAGCTCGCGCAAGTCGGCGATAGTTGACAGCCTGATCCCGATCTCCGGATGCTCGCCGATGAAATTCCCGATCCGCGGCTGAAGCCATTTGGCGGCAAAGCTCGGGCCGCTCGCGATGAACAGATGATTGCGCTGCGACTGCGGCGCGACCAGCCGCGTCGCGCCCTTGATCATTCCAAATGCGCGCTCGATCTCGGCGGCATAGACGCGACCGGCATTGGTGAGCACCGCGCGGCCGGCGTGCCGCGAAAAAACACGAACGCCGAGGAAATCCTCCAACTTCTGGATGTGGTGGCTGATCGCGGGGGCGTAACGCCGAGCTCCTCTGCGGCGCGGCTGAAGCTGCCGTGGCGCGAAGCGGCTTCGAATGCCGACAGCGCCTTGAGCGGCGGCATTCTCGACCGCGGTGTTGACCCCGCTTCATCGGCTGCTGAGTTTTTTGAACTGGCGCCCATCATGTCTGCCCGGTACGAATTTATCTGTTGCTCAGGCAATTCTTGTACCGCAAACGCCCTGAAGCAACAGCTTCGTGCCCCAAAAGACCGACCCGACAACGGCGAGTGCATCGCCACACCGCACGGCTGTGCGGCGTTGCCGCTTGCCCGAGGAGAACCCATGACTTCAGCGCTGAAACAGGCCGCCGACGAATTCCTCGTCCGCTATGGCGGAGACGTGTTTCCGAACCTCTTCACCTCGGCGAAGGGGACGATCGTGACCGACAGCGATGGGCGCGACTATCTCGATTTCACCTCGGGCCAGATGTGCGCCACCATCGGCCACAACCATCCAGCCATCGTCGCGGCGGTGGAGAACGCGGGAAAGAAGGCCTTCCATCTCTTCAGCGGGATGATCCCCGAAGTGGTCGCCGAGCTCGCCCAGGTGCTGGCGAGGGATTGGCTGCCCGGCGATCTCAAACGCTCGATCTTCATCAATACCGGTTCAGAAGCAACCGAAGTCGCGCTCCGGATGGCCAAGATGTACACGGGCGGCTACGAGGTGCTCGTTCTCGGCGGCTCGTGGCACGGCATCACCGGCGGAGCGGCCTCGGTCTCGATGGCGAGCGACCGCAAGGGATATGGCGTGCCGCCGCCCGGCGTGTTCGTTATCCCGGAGCCGAACGCCTACCGGCCCTACATCTCGAAGGGCAGCGATGACGAGTCTGCGCTCGCCAATCTCGAACTCGCCCTGAAAATGTTCGACATGCAGTCGAGCGGGAGGGGTGCTGCGATCATCGCGGAGCCCGTGATCAGCGCCGGCGGCGTGCTGGTGCCGCCGAAGGCGTTCATGGAGGCCCTGCGAAAGGCGGCCGATGAGCGCGGCATGCTGCTGATCTTCGACGAGGCCCAGACTGCTTTCGGGCGTATCGGAAAGAAGACCGGATCCGAATATTTCGGGGTCGTTCCGGACATCATGACTATGTCGAAGACGCTCGGCGGTGGGCTTCCGCTTGCGGCGGTGTCGACCACCGAGGCGATCGAGAGCAAGCTCCACGAGGATCACTTTACCTATTACACCAGCCACGTGTCCGATCCCTTGCTTGCCGAGGTCGGGCTCGCGGTGCTGCGCGTGATCACTGAGGAGAAACTTGTCGCACGCGCCAACGAGATGGGAGCCTACCTGCGAGGCCGGTTCGAAGGGCTCCAGCAGAAATACGAGCAGATCGGCGACATCAGAGGCATGGGCCTTCTGCTTGGCGTCGAGCTGGTCAGCGATTGCAACAGCCGACGCCCAGCCCACCAGCTTGGCGGCCTCACCACGAAGAAGTGCTTCGAGTACGGGCTGAGCATGAACATCCGCCGCCGCCCCGAGCGCGGATCGGTGTGGCGTATCGCGCCGCCGTTGACCGTCTCGACCGAGGAGATCGACCGCGCCGTTGAGATCCTTGATCGGGCTTTGAGAGAAAGTCTCGACGAGCTGTCGCGAAATCCCACTGCTTAGCAACTGGTTGGAGGCTGACATGATCCGCGTACACGCGCCGAAGCTCGCCATTGCCGCCGCATCACTGGCGCTACTCGAGATGGGGGCCGCGCAAGCGGCGAGTCAGACTTTGGAAAAGATCAGGGAGGTCGGCAAGATCAGCTTCGGCTACCGCGAGGCGTCGATTCCGTTCGCCTATCTCGGAGCAGATCAGAAACCGACCGGGCTCTCGCTCGACCTCTGTGCCGCAGTGGCCGACAAGGTCAAGGTCATGTTGCAGCGGCTTGAGCTGGAGGTCGAATACGTTCCGGTGAATGCGTCCAATCGCATCCCGCTGCTCCAGAACAGTACCATCGACGTCGAGTGCGGCAGCACGACCAATACGGCCGAACGGCAAAAGCAGGTGGCGTTCTCCGTTGCGACCTATGTGGCATCGCCGCGCTGGCTGGTGTCGGCCTCGTCGCAGCTGATGGAGCCGAAAGGACTTGACGGGCAGACGGTCGTCATCACGCAGGGCTCGCTGAATTTCGGGGTCGCCAAGAAGCTCCTCGATGACCAGAAGCTGAATGTGACGATCGTGCAGGCCAAGGACCACGCCGAGTCGCTCCTCATGCTGGGAACGGGTCGCGCCACGGCGTGGTTCGAGGACGATATCCTGGTTGCCGGTCTCGTCGCGAACGCCTCGGATCCCAGGGCTTTCCGGATGTTGGCGGCCACCTATGCGCCTTCTTACTATGGGCTAGTGACCCGCAGGGAAGATCCCGAGTTCAAGGCCGTCGTCGATGCCGCGATCAAGGAGAAGATGGCGTCCGGTGAATTCGGGAGGCTCTACGCGAAGTGGTTCGAGTCGCCGATTCCGCCGAAAGGGGAGAACCTCCAGCTTCCCATGAGCGAAGCGATGAAGGCCCGCGTCGCATCTCCCAGCGATGCGCTTGTGCCGTAGGCGACGCTCTCGGTAGACCTTACGTCAATGCCGCGACTGGCTCTGCCGGTAGTCGCGCGGTGACATCCCGAAATGCTCGCGGAAGACGCGGCCGAAATGCGAGAGGTCGTTGAAGCCCCAGGCGAAGGCGATCTCGCTGATGTGGCGGTGAGCGAGCACGGGGGAGACGAGATCGCGTCTGCATTGAGCGAGGCGCTCACCGAGGACGTAGCGCTGGAACGAGGTTTCCTCGTCGGCGAGGAGATCGTTGACATAGCGGGACGAAATGCCGAGCGCCGCTGCGGTCTCGGACAGCGAGAGGTCGGGATCGGCAAGATGAGCCCGGATATGCGCCTTCAATCGGTAGAGCAGGGCGGAGCGATGGGTCGAGGACGGCAGCGGCGTCTTGCCTAGCCGCTCGCCCAGCGCCATCGCCAGGACATCGACGGCCTGTTCCGACAGCGCGGCGGCGTGGTGCGGATCGATCTGATCCGCGCTCTGGCAAAGCCGGTAGATGAAATCGTAGGCGATCCTCTGCAGTGCCGAGTCTGGTCCGAAAGCGCTGGCGGTTAGGGTTTCGGTCGCGCCGAGCCGGCGCTGCAGCATCTCGCGCGGCACCTTGAAGATGGTCTGCGTGAAGATGCCGTCGAATTTCAGCTCGTAGGGCCGGGTGGTGTCATAGAGCGCAAACTCTCCCGGGTGCACCACGGCCTCGCGGCCGTCCTGCACCACGCCGCCGGTGCCGCGATTGCCGAGCGCGATCAGGATGAAATCCTGATCCGAGCGCGCGATGCGCGAGGGCGTGCGCAACACGTGCTGACGGTCGGAACAGACCTCGGAGCATTCCGCCTTGCCCAGTGGCGCCCGGGTGACCGAGCCGCGAAAGGCGCTGCCAAGATCGGACTTGCAGTCGAGCCCGACAAAGACGTCGCAGACAATATCCTGCCAGAGCGCAAGGCGGCGGTGGCCTGGGCTGTCGTCTGTGGTGAACTGGATCGGCATCTGCAAAGCCTCCCTTTCACATCCCGCAATATCGCGTGTCGGCGCAGGTCCCGCCTGAAAGGCAAATCCCGTACCGGGTCGGCGAATCCCGTCCGGTCGAGTTTTTGTTCCGCCGCGGTCGAGCGCCCGCCGTCCCGGCTTGGTCAAATAGACTGCATCGGACCTGGCTTCCGATCAACCGGCAAGGGAGGTGGGAATGGGCATCGAACATCCGAAATACAAGGTCGCGGTGGTGCAGGCGGCGCCTGCCTGGCTCGATCTCGACGCCTCGATCGACAAGTCGATCGCCCTGATCAGGGACGCCGCCGAGAAGGGCGCAAAGCTGATCGCCTTTCCGGAAGCCTTCATCCCCGGCTACCCCTGGCACATCTGGATGGATTCCCCGGCCTGGGCGATCGGCCGCGGCTTCGTGCAGCGCTATTTCGACAATTCGTTGTCTTATGACAGTCCGCAGGCCGAGCGGCTGCGCGACGCCGTGCACAAGGCCAAGCTCACTGCCGTGCTCGGCCTGTCCGAGCGCGACGGCGGCAGTCTTTATCTGGCGCAATGGCTGATCGGGCCGGATGGCGAGACCATCGCAAAGCGCCGCAAGCTGCGGCCGACCCATGCCGAGCGCACGGTCTATGGCGAGGGCGACGGCAGCGATCTCGCCGTGCATGCGCGGCCCGACATCGGCCGCATCGGCGCACTGTGCTGCTGGGAGCATCTCCAGCCGCTGTCGAAATACGCGATGTATGCCCAGAACGAGCAGGTCCATGTGGCGGCCTGGCCGAGCTTTTCGCTCTACGATCCGTTCGCGCCGGCGCTCGGCGCCGAGGTGAATAACGCCGCCTCGCGCGTCTATGCCGTGGAGGGCTCCTGCTTCGTGCTTGCCCCTTGCGCAACGGTCTCGCAAGCGATGATCGACGAGCTGTGTGATCGACCGGACAAGCATGCGCTGTTGCATGCCGGCGGTGGCTTCGCTGCGATCTATGGTCCCGACGGCAGCCAGATCGGCGATAAGCTCGCGCCGGACCAGGAGGGCCTCTTGATCGCCGAGATCGATCTTGGCGCCATCGGTGTCGCCAAGAACGCCGCTGATCCAGCCGGGCATTATTCGCGCCCCGACGTGACGCGGCTCCTGCTCAACAAGAAGCGCTACCAGCGCGTCGAGCAGTTTGCGCTGCCGGTCGACACCGTCGAGCCCACGGACATCGCCGCGGCGGCGAGCTGATCGCCGGAATCGAGGGAGGCACGCTCATGGAATCCGCAATTCCTCTGCATCTCGAGACCCCGCGCACGCGCCACAAGCGCGTGCCGGACGATTACCAGCCGCCATACCCGTCCTTCGTGGCGCGCTATAAGCCTGCGGTGAACCGGGTCGTGATGGCCTATTTCGGCCTTCAATATCGCGGCACGGCGCCGGCGGCTGCGACCGACGCGCTCGCCGACATCGCGGAACGGTTTGCCGCGGAAGGCAGGCCCTCGCATTGGGACCGCGCGCAATACGTTGATCAGGCCGGTTACGAGAACGTCGTCTCGGTGGCCTATTGGGACGACATTGCGCGGTTCGACAAATGGTTTGCACCGGCGCGCGAGGCCTGGACCGGAACGCAGCGCGAGGGCATCGGCACTTTCATCGAGGTGCTGCGCCCCACGGTGGCGCGGCACGAGACGCTGTTTTCCTCGCTCGGCCGGCCGGAGGGCGTCGCCGCTATCGCCGGCGGCATGAGCGGCGAGGTGCAGGAGCACGCCTATTGGGGCGGCATGCGTGATCGCATCCCGCTGTCGCAGACTGATCCAATGTCGCCGGGCGGCAATCCCGAATTGATCCGCGACGGCGCGCGGCTGCGCGTGCAGGCGCACGACAATCTCTGCCTGATCCGATCAGGCCAGGATTGGAGCGATACCGAGACCTCGGAGCGAAAGCTCTATCTCGACGACGTCGAACCGGTGTTGCGCGAGGGCATGGATTTCCTGCGCGATGAGGGCCTCGGCATCGGCTGCTACGCCAACCGTTACATGGGCGTGCTGGCAGCCGACGGGAGCGCGAGTGAAAAGTCCTATGGTCAAAGCTGGTGGAAGAGCCTGGCGGCGCTGGAGCGGTGGGCGGAATCGCATCCGACCCACGTCAGGATATTCGGCGCCGCGATGAAGTACCTGTCGACGCTCGGCCCTTCAGCAAAACTGCGGCTCTATCACGAGGTCACTGTGGCGGCTGCAGACGAGCAGTTCTTCGAGTATCTGAACTGTCACACCAGGACCGGCATGCTGGCGGCGGTAGAGACCGTCAGCGCTTGATGGACCTAGACCACGCAGTGACCGAGCAGCTCCGAATGCGCGGCGCAGATGTGATGCGCGCCGGCGTCCCGCAGCTCGGCCTCGCTGCCGTAGCCATAGAGCACGCCGATCGCGGTCATGCCGTTGGTGCGGGCGCCGACCACGTCATGGCTGCGGTCGCCGATCATGATCGCGCTGGCGGGATCGACCCTGGTTTCGTCGAGCGCGTAGCGCAGCAGGTCGCGCTTGTCGACGCGCGTGCCGTCGAGCTCGGAACCGAACACGCGCTCGAAATACGGTTTCAGGCCAAAATGCTCGACGATACGGGTGGCGTAGACCGCGGGCTTGCTGGTCGCCACGAACATGCGCGGTGTTGTCGCGGCAAGCGTTGTCAGCGTGTCCACGATGCCGGCATAGGCTTCGTTCTCGAACAGGCCGACATCGCTGAAGCGCTCGCGATAGAGCAGCAGCGCCCGGTCGGCGAGTTCCGCGCTGCCCGTGAGCTTTTGCAGGCTGGCATGCAGCGGCGGGCCGATGCACCAGGTCAGCTCGTCCTCGCTCGGCACCGCGACGTTGAGCCGCTCCAGGGCATACTGGATCGAGCGCGTGATCCCGGGCTTCGGGTCGGTCAGCGTGCCGTCGAGATCGAAATAGATTGTAACCATGTCGCCACGCCTGTGTTGATACCGCCGCCTATTGCTTGACCTAAACGAGGCCACGGACCAAGGCAAACGCGCAACCATTGTCAGGCCGAAAATCGCCTTCTTGATACCGCGTATCCCTTAAAGCTCGCTATTCGCGGGAGGGAAGCGTAGAGTCGCGCCATCACCGCCTTCCATTGGCATCGACCGGTGACTGAGGGTCACCAGCGCTCCCGCCGACTAAGCAGGAGCGTGTATGACTCGATTTCGTCTGGTCGACTGGATCCGCCGGAGAGCGCTTCTCGTCGCATTGATGCTTGCCATATTGATACTTGGCACACTTTCGCAAGGCGCTGTCGCGGCAGGGCCGGACTGCCGGGCGATCGAAAGCACGAGCGGACGTCTCGCCTGCTACGATGCTGCGTTTCCTCCAAAGGAAAGAAAGCCCGCTGCTGCGGAGAACGATGGGTCCCGTGGTGCTTACAAGGACCCGTTCGTGGCGGAAGAGGCCAGAACCGCAGCGAAGCTGAAGAACATCTGCCGCGGCTGTTGAGGGTTGCTCGTTCGCCGCGTCTTGTTAATGGCGAATCCGGACGAGAGATCGGGACGATTTTTTTCAGGAGAGGCCGGATGAGCGAGCGACTTGAAACTCTGAAGAAGGCCCGTGATCGCATGATCGAGGACAGGGATGCGCATGCGAAAGTGCTGGCCGCTCCGTTTGTGCGCGACACGGCCGAGCGAGCGCGCAACAAGTTCATCGAGATCCAGGCGCTGATCGATGCCCTCGACCGCGCCATCCGGGGCGAAATCCCCGGGTCCGGTCAAGAACTAGGGCGGTAGGCAGCGACACCGGCAGGACGTTGATTGCAGATTCCGCTACCACTCCCTCATTGCTGTCTCGCCCATTCGACGATTGCGGTCGCCTCCGCGCCTGCCCGGGTTCCCCAGGCGGCGATCGCGTCCTTTGCTGCCTTCCGCAGCTCCGTGACAAGGAACGCGGGCGCCGGCTCGGCGATATGGACGCCATTGTCGCGCATGCGCGCATAGTTCTCGATGGTGCGGTGGGTCAGTAGCGCGAGCTGGCTCTGTTCTGTCTCGGCCGCCGCGGCCAGCACCTCGCGCTGCATCGGTTCGGACAGTTCGGCAAAGGCGTCGCTGCGGACGAAGGCGATCGAGATCGGCATCGCGTAGTTGATGGCCGTGAAATGCGGCAGAAAGTCCCACAATTTGCGCCCCGCACCGCCGTCGCCGGAGGTGAGGAAGGCATTCAGCCGGTGTTCCCTCAGTCCGGCGAGCGCCGCGTCCATCGGCAGGAATTGCGCGTTCGCGCCGGCCGCGCGCATGACCTCGGTGGAATTGGCATCATAGGTTCGCAAGTTCAGTTTCGGCAGGTCGTCGGCACCTTCGAGCCACCGTTCCGACCACAGGCCCGTGGCCGGCCAGATCGTCACATAGAGCAGCTTGAGGCCGCGCGCAGCGAGTGCTTTTTCGTAGAGCGGGCGCGCCCGCAGATTGGTGACGCGGGCGATGTCGACCGATTGCACGAGAAAGGGCAGGGTGGACAATCCGAACACAGGGTCGAGGCCCGAGAGCGCGCCCGCGAAGGCATCGCCGCCCGCGATCCGGCCGTCCAGCGCCGCGCGCGGCATCTCGCCCGAGTTGATCTTGAGTTGGTTATCGAAGGCGTTCGTCACGGTCACGAAACCGTGGGTACGGTCGGAGACGCGGCTTGCGAAGGTCGCGAGTCCAATCCCGGAGATGTTATTCTCAGGGTATTCCGTGGTCATCCGCCAATTGACTTGAGAGGTGACTTGGGACGTCACCTGCGCGGCGGCTGGCGCGACGCCCAGGATGAATGCGGCGAGGACAAGGATCGCGCGGATCCGTTTGGCGGGGTAACGCATTGGGAGAAGCAGGTCAGGCAGCATATATTGGCAACTCGTCGAACCATGGCACGATGCCACAACATGGCAGATCACACTGTCGCATGCCGCGCCGAGGCGCGCCACCGTCATGTCTGCACGCGATGGGTGCAGATTGCGATGTGCATCATCCCCGCGCTGCTTGTCTCGGCGACACAGGTTGTTGCGTGGGACAGTTCGCCCGCCAAAACCGACGTCGCCGTCCCCAGCGTCGAAGAACTCGCTGTGCAGCCGGCGAAGCCCGCGGATGCGCGCGAGAGCGATACGCGGGAATCGATCTGCCTGATCGTCGAGGCCGCGGCGCGCGATGCCAATCTGCCGCTGGAGTTCTTCGCCCGCGTGATCTGGCAGGAGAGCCGCTTCCAGGCCGATGCGGTGGGGCCCATGACGCGCAGCGGCGAACACGCGCAGGGGATCGCGCAATTCATGCCGGGCACCGCGAGCGAGCGCGGGCTGCTCAATCCCTTCAATCCGGTGCAGGCGCTGCCGAAGTCGGCGGAATTCCTGAACGAGCTGCGCAACCAGTTCGGCAATCTCGGCCTGGCGGCGGCCGCCTACAATGCCGGGCCGCGCCGGGTGCAGGAATGGCTCGCCGGCACCGGCAGCATGCCGGAGCAGACCCGCAATTACGTTCTTGCCATCACTGGCACCAGCATCGATGCCTGGGCCAAGGCAGGCGCAACGGGCAAGGGTCCGCCGAGCGCGCCACCGACGAGCTGCCGCGATCTGATGGCGCTTTTGAAGCGCGCGCCAAATGCTTTCGTCGCCGAGCTCGAACAGCATGTGGAGCTGGCGGCCGCAAAAATCTGGGGCGTGCAGCTCGCCGCGGGCTTTGACCGCAACCGGGCACTGGCTATGTATTCCCGCGCGGTCACGCGGCTGGGCGCCGTGATCGGCGAACGTGATCCGAGCCTGCTGAGCTCAGTGATGCGCAGCCGAGGCACGCGCGCCTTCTACCAGGTGCGCATCGGCGCCGATACGCGGAGCGAGGCGGATGAACTCTGCGGTCGCATCCGCAAGGCGGGCGGGGCATGCTTCGTGCTGAAGAACCGCGGTGTGAGCGGGTAGGGGACGCGCCCCGAATGGCAACCACGCGTGCATGCCAGCCCCGCCGCGCGCTTTCTTGACGCCCGCCGCCGTATTGCCCGTTATGCAGGCACGATTCCTCACCCGGCCAAGACTCCCGTGGCGCTTCCTCCGCTCGATTCACCTCAATGGCAAAGTCCCTGGCGCGCCTTTGCGTGGGGACTGCGCTCGATCACGCAGACGATCCTCACCCTCGTCCTGTTCGCGACCTATCTCGGCATTGGCGCGCTCGCCCACGACACCCATTTCAGCCTGCTCTGGGCGCTCTGCTCGACGCTGTTCGTCTGGGCAGGTCCGGCGCAGATCATCCTGATCACCACGCTCGGCTCCGGCGCGACGGTCATCCAGTCGGCGATCGCGGTCACCGTCAGCGCCATTCGCCTGTTTCCGATGGTGGTCTCGGTGCTGCCGCTGATGCGCACGCCGACGACGAAACGGCGCGAGCTGTTTTTCGCGGCGCATCTCACTGCAGTGACACTGTGGGTCGAATGCCATCGCTTCCTGCCGCAGGTGCCGCGTGAACGCCGGATCGCCTTCGTCAACGGACTTGGCTTCGGTCTTGTCTCGGTGTGTCTCACCGCCAACACGGTCGGCTATTTCCTTGCTGCGAATCTGACCCAGACGCTTGGGGCGGCGATCCTTTTGCTGACGCCGCTGTCCTTCCTGTTCTCGACCGCACGCAACAGCCGCGAGGTCGCCGATGTCGTCGCACTTGCGCTAGGGGTTCTGCTGTATCCGCTGGCCGCGAAAATGAACTCCGGACTCGACATCCTCGTCAGCGGCCTCGTGGCCGGCACCATCGCCTATGGCGTGCATTGGTGGCGGGAGGTGCGTGCATGAGTTTTGCGCAGCTCATTGGCGACTGGCACGCGCTGGCGGTGCTGTTCGTCGCCGGCGTTGTTCCCAACCAGATATGGCGCATGCTGGGCCTGTGGTTCGGCGGCGGCATCGACGAAGGCTCCGAGCTTCTGGTCTGGGTACGGGCGGTCGCCACCGCGATCCTGGCCGGCGTCATCGCCCAGATCGTGGTCGAGCCGCCTGGGGCGCTTGCGAGCGTGCCCGATGCCTTACGCTACGGTGCGGTCGGCGCCGGCCTCGTCGTCTTCCTGCTGACCCGCCGCTCGATCTTCGCGGGCGTGGTCGCGGGCGAAGTCTTCATGCTGGCCGGCAAGTGGTGGTTGGGCTAAAACTGCCGGCGAACAGCAGGGATTTGGAAATATGGTTCGCGAAAACGAGCTCCGCGAGGGTGAAGTCTCCATCGAGCTGCCGCCGACGCAGGATGCCGGCCTCGTCTTTATCGGCCGCATCCGCACGCCCTGGAGCTCGCGGCTGGAGACCCCGCGGCAGGGCCGGCATGACGGCCCGATATGCCGGCTCGAGGTCTTCGAGCCATTCGTGCCGGCGATCAAAGGTGTCGATTTCTACAGCAATCTCGAAGTGCTCTACTGGCTCGACAAGTCGCGCCGCGACATCGTCCTGCAAAGCCCGAAGAACAACGAAAAGACCCGCGGCACGTTTTCGCTGCGCTCGCCGGTGCGCCCCAATCCGATCGGGACGTCGATCGTGAAGCTGGTCGGCATCGAGGGCAACGCGATTCTGGTGCGCGGGCTCGATTGCCTCGACAACACGCCGCTGATCGACATCAAACCGGATCGCTGCGAGTTCACGCCACTGGCCGCGCCGCAGCCGGGGGATTTCCAGACGGAGTAAGAGGCGGTCATCGTAGCCCGCATGGAGCGAAGCGGAATGCGGGAACGGTCCCGGATTGCGCTTCGCTCCATCCGGGCTACGGGAGCTGAGACTCAAACCGCCTTCAACGCCGCGATCAGCTTGGTCGCGTTCTCTTCCAGCACTTTGACGTCTTCCTTGCGGCTGGCGGGCGGAAGCATCGCCACGCCGTCGTGGCGCGGCATCACGTGCATGTGGAGATGAAACACCACCTGTCCGCCGGCCGCCTCGTTGAACTGCTGCACGGTGATGCCGTCGGCCTTGAACGCCGTCATCGCTGCGGCAGCGATCTTGTGCGCGCCGCGGGCGACATGGGCGTAGTCGTCCGGCTTGATGTCGAGGATGTTGCGGGCAGGTGCTTTTGGAATCACCAGCGTGTGGCCAGGTACCCGCGGCATGATGTCGAGGAACGCGAGCACGTGCTCATCCTCGTAAACCTTGTGGCAGGAGAATTCACCGCGCAGGATCTTTGCGAAAATGTTGTTGGGGTCGTAGGCGGTCATGGCGGCGGCTCCCTAGAATTTGCGCTTACTGTCACCAGCCGCAACGAACCGTCAAGGCGCCTCGTCGGCGCCTTTGCGGAACGGGCCGAGCTCGGCTAGCTCACGTCCGGCTTCCGCGACATAGGCGCGCTCGCGCTTGAGGTAATCGTCGATGGCGCGGCGCAAGCCCGGATCGGCGATGAAGTGAGCGGAGTGGGTGGTCCGCGGCAGGTAGCCGCGTGCGATCTTGTGCTCGCCCTGCGCACCGGCTTCGACATTCGCCAGCCCGCGTTTGATGGCGAAGTCGATCGCCTGATAATAGCAGACTTCGAAATGCAGGAAGGGATGATGCTCGACCGCACCCCAGTTGCGGCCGAACAGCGTGTCCGAGCCGATGAAGTTGATCGCGCCCGCGATCCAGCGATCGTTGCGACGGGCCATCACCAGCAGCACGTCATCGCTCATGGTCTCGCCGATCAGCGAGAAGAATTCCCGCGTCAGATAAGGCCGGCCCCATTTGCGCGAGCCGGTCTCCATGTAGAACATGAAAAACGCATCCCATGCGTCTTCCGTAATGTCCTTGCCCGTGAGCCAGTGGATCGTGACCCCGGCGGCCAGTGCATCGCGCCGCTCGCGCTTGATCGATTTGCGGTGGCGTGAGTTCAGCGTCGCCAGGAAATCGTCGAAACTCGCAAAACCTTCGTTGTGCCAATGGAACTGCTGGTCGGTGCGCTGGAGGAAGCCGTGCTTGGCGAGCAGCTTCCACTCCGCTTCGCGGGCGAAAGTGACGTGCACCGAGGAAGCCTTGCTGACGCCGCACAGCGCCACCAGCCCGCTCGCCAGTGCCTCCGTGATGCGCTCGTGGTCGACGCCTTCGCGAACCAGCAGCCGCGGTCCCGTGGCCGGCGTGAAGGGAACCGAAACCTGCAGCTTCGGATAGTACCGCCCGCCGGCGCGCTCATAGGCATCGGCCCAGCCGCGGTCGAAGACATATTCGCCTTGCGAGTGCGATTTCAGGTAGCAGGGCACGACGCCGGCGACGCGACCGTCGATCTTGGCCACGAGATGCCGCGGCCCCCAGCCGGTGCGGATCGTGGCCGAACCCGATTTCTCAACGGCCGATAAAAACGCGTGGGAGACGAAGGGGTTATAGGCAGGCTTTGAGAGGCCGAGAGAATCGCCTGGAAGCCCGGATGAGGTTCCCTTGCCATGCCCATTACAAGACTTGCCGGGACTAGCGCAGGCGTCCCAGTCGTCCGGCGATACTTCGCCAATGGAAGGTACGGCCTCAAGGGTGATTTCGGATGGTGCCATCATGCCCAAGATCGTGCATTGCAGCAGCGACTTCAAGAGTGGGAAACATCAAGCCTACGGTACGAAGCCCTCGAAGATCATCTGATCCGCATGTTGTGCGACCCGCGTCCGCTGCTCGGTCGTACGCACGGTCCAGCCGAGCAGGGCGCAGCCGAACACATTGCGGGCGATCCAGGGGGCGGGGGCGGGCAGGTCGTCGACCCTGAAGGCGACGAAATGCGGCTGGGTCTGGAAGCCGTGGCGCAGGTACAGCATGCTGTCGCGCTGCTCCCGGGTCAGGTAAGCCCAGTATTCGTCCTGATAGCTCCGCTGCGCGACGATGCCGCGGGGGCGGGAGGGCAACAGCTCGCGCAGCGCCAGCACCTGGTCCGGGTCGAAGGACATGCCGACGGCGGGGCCGTCATAGGATGCCAGCACCTCGGCCATCCGCTTCACCAGCTTGCGGTCGCCGTCAAAATGGCTCTTGACCTCGATCACCAGCGGCACGCGGCCGGCGACCAGGCCGCAGAGGTCGCTGAGCGACATCATCCGCTCGGCCGTGTCCTTGAACGTGAGCGCCTTCAGTTCAGTGGCGGTTTTCTCGACCAGCGGGCCGGTGGCCTCGGTAAGGCGGCCGAGCGCATGGTCGTGATGCACCATGGCCTCGCCGTCGGCGGAGAGCTGGATGTCGACCTCGATCGAGAAATTGCCCGCAATCGCAGCCTGCACCGCGCCCGGCATGTTCTCGACGATGCGGCGGGAAATGTCGTGCAGGCCGCGATGGGCGACCGGGCGGGCTGTCAACCAATCAGGAGCGCGCATTCGCCTCAGGCGACCTCGAACACGCCTTCGACCTCGACCGCCGCATCCGCGGGCAGGGAGGCGACGCCGACGGTGGTGCGGGCATGACGGCCCTTGTCACCGAAGGCGGCGACCATCAGATCGGAGGCGCCGTTGAGGACCTTCGGCCCGTCCAGGAAGTCCGGCGCCGAGTTGATGAAGCCGCCGAGGCGCACCACGCGAACGACCTTGTCGAGGTCGCCGAGCGCCGCCTTGACCTGGGCCAGCAGGTTGACGGCGCAGCCGCGGGCGGCCGCCGCGCCCTCTTCGATGGTCACGCCGGCGCCGAGCTTGCCCTTGGCGATCAGCTTGCCGGCGGGATCGAAGCAAACCTGGCCCGAGACGAACAGCAGATTACCGGTGCGCACGAACGGGACGTAATTGGCCACGGGGGTGGGGGCCTCGTGCAGCTTGATACCCTGTTCCGCCAGCTTCTGCTCGACCGTACCCGCCATGTCCGACCTCGTTGTCCAAAAATCCATCCGCCGGGCAGATCCGTCGCAGCCCGGCGGGCCCTGTTTCGCCCATCGTGCCGCCACATGCAAGCAACCCTCGGGGGTGGCATTTTGTTGAGGCAGGGCAGGAGGTTCAACGCAAAGGCCGCAACTTTACGTGAAACGGCCTCAGTTGCGACGCAATGGAACGTTCATTAAAATGTCGAATCTGCGCTTTCCCCAGGGACCAGACATGCTGCACCTTTTCCGGACTTCGCTCGGTGCGACGGCGCTCGCGGCGGCCGCTCTCGGCCCCGGAGGCGGGGCGCTAGCCGCGAACGGTCCGTTCCTCGCGCATCAGGCGCTCTATGATTTGAGCCTGGTGAAATCGCGCTCCAATTCGATCAACAGCGCGCGCGGCCGCATCCTCTACAATTTCACCGGAAGTTCGTGCGAGGGCTACACCTCCGAATTCCGCCAGGTCTCCGAGCTCGACAGTGGCGAGGGCAAGGTCACGCTCAGCGATCTCCGCTCCAATTCCTGGGAGGACGCTGGCGGCAAAAGCTACCGCTTCAAGATCGAGACGCGGATGAACGAGGCGGATGCCGGCCGGGTCGACGGCTCGGCGGAGCGCGACGGCGACCACATCAACGTCAAGCTGAAGCTGCCGGCGCCGAAGAATTTCACGCTCGACGGCAAGATCGTGTTTCCGACCGAACAGATCCAGCGCATCATTGCCGCCGCGAAGGAGGGCAAGTCGCTGCTCGAGCTCTCCGTCTATGACGGCTCCGACGATGGCCAGAAGGTCTACAACACGCTGACCGTGATCGGCCAGCCGATCCCGGCCGAGCGCGAAGGTTCGCCCGATCCGTCGACGTCAGATGAGCACATGAAGTCGCTCAAGCGCTGGCCCGTCACCGTCAGCTATTTCGACCGCGAGGCCCAGCAGAAGGAAGGCGAGCAGACGCCGGTCTATGCGATGGCGTTCGAGCTCTACGAGAACGGCGTCTCGCGCCAGCTCGTGCTCGATTACAACGATTTTGTGATTTCGGGCGCGATGGGCAAGTTCGACGCGAAGGACAGCAAGCCCTGCAATTGAGGGCTGGCCTGCAACGCGGTCTCTGGCTAGGCTCCCTCCCAACCACAAACATCCGGGAGGCATCATGCCCAAGCTCGATCATCTCCGCCCCAGCGGCCTGCATCACAATCCCGCTTATTCGCATGTCGTCACTGCCACGGGGGCGCGGACGATCTACATCTCCGGCCAGGTATCGGTGGACGAGGAAGGGCGGATCGTCGGCGAGGGCGATCTCGCCGCGCAGACCACGCAGGTGATGCAGAATCTCGGGCACGCGCTGAAAGCAGCCGGCGCGAGCTACGCCAACATCGTGAAGATCACGACCTTCGTCGTGAACTACAAGCCGGAGCTGCGCCCGATCATCGGCAAGGCTCGCTCGGTCTTCTTCGAAGGCATGGAGCCGCCGGCGAGCACGCTGGTCGGCGTCTCGGCGCTCGCCGCGCCGGAATGGATGATCGAGATCGAGGCGGTGGCGGTCGCGGATTGAGATCTTTCCCGTAGCCCGGATTGCGCTGCGCTTGATCCGGGCTACGAGTGCGTAGCCTTGGACATCTCTTGCAGAAGAACCATCGCGTCGTCCGCCCTGTCAGCCGGCACAAATAGATGATCGTGGTGAAACGCCGAAACGGCGTTCACGCTGATGCCGGCTGCGGCGAGGCGTGCCGTGATTGCCGCCAGGAAGCCCACCACATCGAGTGCGGAGTGAACCGTCAGGGTGATCAGGCACGATGCGAATGCGTACCGTAGTCCCGCCGCTTCGGCCTGTTCGCGTGGGATCACGAGCGTCGTCCCTTCCTGCTCGCGGAACGTCAGCAAAGGGCTGAGCGCTGCGGGAATCGACTGGCCTGTCGGGATCGTGCAGAACACGAAAATGCCTGGCCGCATCTCCGGCTTCACGTGTCTCAGCAGCGCGTCGAGGTCGCGTTCGCCTGTCATCACTCCTGCGCCTTTTCCGGCCCCTCATACGCGATGCCGCGGATCACTGCGGCGCTGCCGAATTTCTTGCGCAAGCTGTCCACCGCGCGCTCGGCGTGGGCGGCGCGGCGGTCGAGCATGTCGGTGTCGTCGGCGACTGAACCCTCGCGCAACGCGCTGACGCCGGCGCCCATCAGACGGAAGGCGGTGCCGTCGATCTCTTTCGCCAGCATCTCGCGGCAGATCGAAAAGATCTTCGCGGCAAGCTGCGTCGGGGCCGTGATCGACTGCGAGCGGGTCCGCTGGCGGAAATCCGCGGTCTTCAGCTTCAGCGTGACGGTCAGGCCGGCGAGCTCGCTGCTCTTGAGGCGAGACGACGTCTTCTCGCAGAGGCGCCACAGGATCTTCTCCAGCGTCGCGAAATCGCGGATGTCGGTCTCGAACGTCGTCTCGCTCGAAATCGTCTTGGCGCCCCGATCGGGCTCGACGCGGCGGTCGTCGATGCCGCGCGCGAGCCGCCACAGCCTGCGGCCGTCGCTCGGAAACTGCCGCATCATCTCGATCTCGTCGGCCTTCTGCAGGTCGGCGATGATGCGGAAGCCGCGTTGCACCAGACGCTCCTGCGTCGCGGGTCCAACGCCGAAGATGAAACCGACGGGCTTCTCCGCAAGCATCAAGCGCGCTTCCTCCTGGTCGAGCGCGGCAAACCCGCGAGGCTTGTCGAGGTCGGAGGCGATCTTGGCCAGGAACTTGTTGCAGGAGAGGCCGACCGAGACGCTGATGCCGATGTCGCGCTCGATGTCACGTGCGAACCGCGCCAGCACCTTGGCCGGGATCATGCCGTGCACCCGTTCGGTGCCGGAGAGATCGAGGAACGCCTCGTCGATCGAGAGCGGCTCGACCAGCGGCGTCAGGGCCTGCATGGCCTGGCGCACCTCGCGCCCGACCCGGACATATTTCGCCATGTCCGGCGGGATCACGGCGGCATGCGGGCAGGCTTCCAACGCCTTGTACATCGGCATGGCCGAGCGCACGCCGTAGGTGCGCGCGATATAGCAGGCGGCCGACACCACGCCGCGCTTGCCCCCGCCGATGATGACGGGTCTGTCGGCGATGTCGGGGTTGTCGCGCTTCTCGACTGTCGCGTAGAAGGCGTCGCAGTCGATATGGGCGATGGTCAGGCTTGCGAGTGCGCGGTGGCGGGCGAGGCGGGGGGAACCGCAGGCGGAACAACGCCGAACGCCGATATCCAGATCGGCCGAACAATCCCGGCAGAAGCAGCGGGGCCCGGCCGTCTCCAGGGAGGTCACGGCACGTCGCGCTCCCAATTGGGGTCGCCGAGCGCGTCGCCGAGAACCTGCCGCGCTGCGGCAACGTTGGTCGGATGCAGTTCCGCAGCGCTGGCAAAGGCCTTCACGGTGGCGTCATCCCGCATCACGAAATCGAGCACGCTGAGCAGGAAATTGGGGTCCGAGGCGGCATTGCGCAGCGTCTCCGGGCCGACCCCTGTCTCGGCCAGGAACAGGCCCAGCCGCTCGGGTTCGCCCGCGACGAAAGACAGCGCCTGAAGCGCAACGATTTCAGCGACTTCGCGCGGGTTGTGAACAGGCTTTTTCACGTGGCCGGTTTGCCTTTCCGTTAACTTTCGGTGTCTACTTTGGGGTCACCATGCCCGAGTCTCGTTCCTGAGTCTTGTGACCCCCGACAAGCAACTGGAAACCACATCGCAGAAAGTCGGTCCTCGGGTTTAACGAAACTCAAGCGAATTCGAGGCTAGTTTGAATCCAGTTTTCGAAGCGCCGGCGACCGGCGCCTGAGGCGTCACATGCATCGGTCTGCGGACCAATCAGGAGGGCGGGATGGCTAAGACCGTCCTGATCGTGGAAGACAACGAGCTCAACATGAAGCTCTTCCGCGACCTGTTGGAGGCGCACGGCTACCAGACCACCGGTACCAGCAACGGCTACGAGGCGCTCGACCTCGTTCGCAAGATGCGGCCCGACCTCGTGCTGATGGATATCCAATTGCCGCAGGTCTCGGGCCTGGAGGTGACGCGCTGGATCAAGGACGATCCGGAGCTGCGCAGCATTCCCGTCGTCGCCGTCACGGCGTTCGCGATGAAGGGCGACGAAGAGCGCATCCGCGAGGGCGGCTGCGAAGCCTATTTGTCCAAGCCGATCTCGGTCGGCAAATTCATTGAGACGGTCCGACGTTTCATCGGATAGGAAGTGAGTTCACAGTGTCCGCGCGTATTCTCGTCGTCGATGACGTCCCTGCCAACGTCAAGCTGCTCGAAGCTCGCCTATCCGCCGAATATTTCGACGTCATGACCGCCGCGAACGGCACCGAGGCGCTGGCGATCTGCGCCCGCGCCGAATGCGACATCATCCTGCTCGACGTCATGATGCCGGACATGGACGGTTTCGAGGTCTGCCGCCGCCTCAAGAACGATCCGGCCACGCACCACATTCCCGTCGTGATGGTCACCGCGCTCGACAGCCCGGCCGACCGCAACCGCGGGCTGGAAGCCGGCGCCGACGATTTCCTGACAAAACCCGTCTCCGATGTCGTGCTGATCGCGCGCGTCCGCTCGCTGACCCGGCTGAAGATGATGACCGACGAGCTGCGCATGCGCGCCATCACTTCGCTCGAGATCGGCATGCAGGCGCCCGAGCGCAGTGCAATCTCCGACACCGGCAAGGGCGGCCGCATCCTGCTGGTCGACGACCGCCAGTCCTCCTATGAGCGGCTGGCGACGATCCTCGCCGCCGAGCACACCATCGACGTCGAGCCGAACCCGACGGAAGCGCTGTTCCACGCCGCCGAGGGCAATTACGATCTGCTGATCGTCTCGCTCGACCTCAACAATTTCGACGGCCTTCGGCTGTGCAGCCAGGCGCGCTCGCTGGAGCGCACGCGGCATGTGCCGATCCTGGCGATCGCCGACCCCGAGAACGCCACGCGGCTGCTGCGTGGGCTCGAGATCGGGGTCAACGACTATCTGCTGCGTCCCATCGACAAGATCGAGCTGCTGGCGCGTGCCCGCACCCAGATCCGCCGCCGCCGTTACACCGACCATCTGCGCGACAACGTGCAGAACTCGATCGAGATGGCAATCACGGACGCGCTCACCGGGCTGCACAATCGCCGCTACATGGAGAGCCATCTCGCGACGCTCGCCGAGCAGGCCGCAACCCGCGGCAAGCCGCTGGCGCTGATGATCCTGGACATCGACTACTTCAAGTCGATCAACGACAATTACGGTCACGACGCCGGCGACGACGTGCTGCGCGAATTCGCCGTGCGGGTGCGCAAGTCGATCCGCGGCATCGACCTTGCCTGTCGCTACGGCGGCGAGGAATTCGTCATCGTGATGCCGGAGACCGATCTCCACGTCGCCGGCATGGTCGCCGAGCGCCTGCGCCGCTCGATCGCCGGCGAGCCCTTTGCGATCCACAAGGGCACCAAGCGCATCGAGGTCACGATCTCGATCGGCCTGACCACGCTGGAGCAGAAGGGCGAGGCGGTTGGCGACGTCCTCAAGCGCGCCGACACTGCGCTGTACCGCGCCAAGCACGACGGCCGCAATCGCGTGGTGTCGCACGCGGCGTGAGGCCGCTCGCACAGGCCGGCGCAAAAAAACGCGAAAACAACCCCATGCACAGTAGCCGACGCTAGTCGGATCAATGGCTTACGTCGGCCGCAAAACGGCTGATGCTGGACCGCAATGCCGTTTGACTCGTCGGGCAAAACAGGAGCATGCTGCTAGCATTCCGAAAATCCCACGAACTCTGCTGTCATTCCCCGCGCAGGCGGGGAATCCAGTACGCCGCGGCGTCTCGGCTCAAGCGATGGAATCCATGTGGACCGAAAGTCCGGGTTACTTCTGATCGACGTTGCTGGTCCCCGAACCTGGCGTACCGATCGGCAAGCCGTTCGCCGCATGACCGACGCCAACGCCCGGCGCACTGACGGCTCCTGGAGTTTGATCTTGCGGAAGTGTCTTGATCCCCGTCCTTGCTTGCTCAGCGGGGCTCATCTGGTCCCTGTTATCGCTGTTGGCACCATTGGTCGCCGTGATGCCGGACCTGTCGCTCCCGTTTGGCGTGCCGATCTGTGTCGATCCGGTCGCGGTGCTGCCCGCGCCCGAGCTGCCCGGTGCGGCCGGTGTGCTCGCGGTGTTGCCGTTCGGCGTCGGGGGCTGAACGTTCGGGTTGGTTGGAGAGTTATTGGTGTGAGCGCCGGTTGAGGTTGCGTTTGTGCCCATGCCGGATGGGGCCGAGGGACCTCCATTGGCGGCGCCAGACGTGCCAGTGCCTGCACCTGAGCTCGCGGATGATCCGGACGCGCCGCCGCTCGCGGCCGCGCCACCACCACCTCCGCCGCCTTGTGCGAGGACCGGTGCGGCAACAGCGAAGGACAGTGCGGCTGTACGAAGAAGCGATTTTCGATTCATGACC
Source organism: Bradyrhizobium sp. i1.15.2 (assembly GCF_040548425.1). NCBI lineage: Bacteria > Pseudomonadati > Pseudomonadota > Alphaproteobacteria > Hyphomicrobiales > Nitrobacteraceae > Bradyrhizobium > Bradyrhizobium sp. i1.15.2. The sequence goes on from NZ_JBEPRQ010000014.1 coordinate 119,667, forward strand.
TTCTCCGGTGTAAAGAAGGTCAACTACGCCGAAATGGCGATTGTTCCTTTCAGTTCGGTCATTCAGGTGACCGCTCCCGGATTTCCGAGAGAGGCTGTTTCATATGGCGCGTCAGGCAGCCTTTTCCTTGAGTTCGAAGTCCATGGTCCAAGTCGATTTTCCCGGCCGCGTGCGGAATATCCATGTCGTCACGCTCGAACCGGGCGGGATGACGATGCTGTCCCCTTAGTGCATCGTGAACTGCCGGATGTTGCTTTCGGTCGCCCAGATCGAATGAGAATAAACATCCTTGTCGCTGGTCTTTGTGCAGCTCAGAACTCCTCCGTTCATAACGGCGCGGGTGGCGGTCTGGCTGACGGACGAGTCCATGTGGATGGTAGTCATCGTGGCAATCTCCAAAAGAATGAAAAAAAACGCCAGATGCTCCCTTGGGTTGTCGTGACGTGTCAAGCATGCCGCAAAACGCTCGCACCACTCCTCTTGTGCTGCATCCACTCCCTTCAGGGCAGCTAGTTAGAGCAGCCCGTGCCGTTCTCTTGAACCGGCGGACAGGGAACGGTGCCGAAGGAACAGAACACGCAGCAGTCGCCGGGGAGCGGCTTCAGACGCTCGCCGCAGCGTTTGCAGTCATAAAAGAACTGGCAAGCGTCGATCGGCATGACCTCGGCAGCAGCGTGACCGCACTTGGGACACGTGATCGTGGAGTTCAGGATCATTTACCAGGCGCGTGGCAGACACCGAGCAAGGATTGCCGGCGAGCCTTCTTCTGATCGGTCACCAGTTTTATCTTCTCTCTCAAAACGAGGATTTCGGAATATTCCTTTTGGATCTCTCGGGGGCTGCGAAGTGCTTCAAGCTGCCGGGCGGTCAGTTTTAATATCGCGGCAATATGCGTACTCTGGATGTGGTGCATGGGATCAAATCTCTTCGTCGGGTCAGCGCTTGGAGAGGCTTTAGGGGGAAGCCCACCATCCGTCGGGGAATGGCTCCAGCAAAGTCTGGTCGACTTGGTTGTCGTTGTCAGGGGGGCTGATAGCTCCTGCATTCCAGCTTGGTGGCGCGCGACGACGGAGGCGGACAGACAGGGCGCCTGGTTCACGACTTCGAAGGCGGCGCGAAGCAGGATGTGTCAAGCGTAATGGAGGCACAGCGCGGGCGCTTCGCTCTGCTTCTTCGACCAGACCTCGAAGATATTCCAATTCTGAGAGCTGAGAAGTGAGTTCGCTAAGTTGTTGGGCATAAAGGATTGCGCGAGAGCTTCGCATGGATGTTCTCCCCAGCACAAAAAGAACTATCGGGAAAAAATGGCAATCTACCATAGGTAAACATCGGATTTCAATACGTCAGGCTCACTGCTTCAGGGTCGCGGCTTCGGCCAGCGCGTCCATGACGCGCTGAAGAAGATGCGGCCAGGCGGAAGGCAATTGAGACAGCAAAAGGAACCCCAGCTTCAGGGCGGTGAAGCTGGGGCTGTTGAGCTGCCTTGGCGAAGCAGCTGCCCCCTTGGGGAGGGGCACGGGAAAACTTGGCAATCGGCAAGTCGTTCCTAGCCGAACAAAAATGAGCCCCAGCTCCGGGGGCAATGGGAAGAGCTGGGGCCCGACTGGACTGCATTACCGATATAGGAATGGGCGTCGGAAAAATTGGTGACCGGCGAGCCGTTTCAACTGTGGTGCCGCCGAAAAATGTTTAGCGGCCTCTGTCGTCCTTTCCGTTGGGGCTGCCATCGCCGCCGCCGTTACCCCAGCCATTGTTGCCGTGGTGGTGATGGACCGCGCTCGCACCCGATTTAGCAATTGCATCGGACGTGAGGGAGGTGGAGAGCAGCAGCGTTATAGTTGGAGGTGTCACGGCTGCGAACTTTCCGCAGGTCTTTAGAAATTCGCGGCGGTCGTCCTGGTCAGGCATGGGTTCTCTCCGGGGCTGGCGGAAATATTAAATACGATAAATCAAATTAAATCAATTTAACTATGTTAATAGGCTCGGTCACGAAGTGCGGCCATAAGTTGCGGCACCAGCTGTTCGCTCTTCGCTACTCCCTCAGGGATACCGGCGCGCTCCCTTCAAGAGATCGAAATGAAGCTCGGCCAACGGGTTGGCCGCTGGAGTGCGTGCTGGCCTGCCCGGCCTTCTTGCGGCGGGCGGATCGGGTTCTGATCTCGTAGCTACTTCAGGGATGCCGGGCCGGCCGTTTGCCTCGCTTCACCGCAGTCTCATCTCCCACATCCACCCCCGCATTTCGCAATAACACCGTCGCCGCCTCCTTCGCGGCACGCGCCATTGCGGGGTCGTCGCGGACGAGGTCCTGTGCGATGGAGCCGTCGACCAGCAGCACGAGCTGCGTTGCGAGCGCCTCTGCATTCGTAACGCCGAGCTCGTTGAGGCGGTCGCGAAACCAGATGAGGCGGCTTTCCTTGAAGGCGATGGCGATCTTCTTCACGGCACGATCCGCCGGGCCAAGCTCGGCGACCGCATTCACGAATGGGCAGCCGCGAAAGTCCTTTGCGGCGAAGCGGCGCTGCAGCGAATCGAAGGTGGCGAGGATCTGCTCGGCCGGAGGCTTGTCCGAGGGGCGGGGCTGCACGAAGCGGCGCTCCAGATAGGCCGCGATCAGCGCGTCCTTGGAGGGGAAGTGGTTGTAGAGCGTGCGCTTGGAGATGCCGATCTCGGCCGCGATGGTGTCGACGCCGATGGCGCGAATGCCTTGCAGATAGAACAGCTTGTCGGCGGTCTCGAGGATCCGCTCTTTCATCGTCTGTGGGGCGGGCGGGGGAGCCATGCGGCGGTGAATGTCCTGTTCGCTTGACAGTGCACGCTATCCATAGCCTAAGTACACAGGTCTGTGTAACCAAAATCAACCGATATTGCAGACGACGGCGCTCGCGCCGCGCCGATGAGGGAGACGAAAATGCCCCTGTTGCAGGTCCTGCGCCCGACATTGCCCATCCTGATCGGCGCCTCGATCATGCTGACGCTGAGCATGGGGCTGCGGCAGAGCCTCGGCATCTTCATGCAGCCGCTGACCCACGACATCCATCTGTCGATCTCCGACTTCACGCTGGCGCTGGCCGTGCAAAACCTCGCCTGGGGCTTTCTCCAGCCGCTCGCCGGCGCGATGACCACGCGCTACGGCTTCCGTCCGATCATGATAGCAGGCTCGTTCATGTACATCGCGGGCCTCGTGCTGATGGCAACCGCGAACGGCCTCGTCGCCATCATGATCGGCGCCGGCGTGCTGATCGGCACCTCGCTCGCCTGCACCGCGGCTGCGATCGCGATGTCGGTGGCGGCGCGCGCGGTGCCCGCAACGGTGCGTTCCACCGTGCTCGGCATCGTCTCGGGCGCGGGCTCGCTCGGCGCGTTGCTATCGGCGCCGATCGGGCAGATGCTCAACGAGGGATTCGGGTGGCGCGTCGGGCTCGCCGGCTTCGTGGTGATGTCGGTGCTGATGATCCCGGCGGCCTGGTATGCCGGGCGCGTCGACGCGGTCCCGCCGCCGAAGCCCGCGACTGACGAGATCGTCGATGCCACGGCGTTGATTGCAGCGAAGACCGCTTTCGGCAACGCGTCGTTCGTGGTGATGACCTGCGCCTATCTCGTCTGCGGCATGCAGCTGGTGTTTCTCACCACGCATCTGCCGTCCTATCTCGCGATCTGCGGCCTCGATCCGATGCTGAGCGCGCAGACGCTCGGGATGATCGGCGGCTTCAACGTGCTCGGCTCGCTGTTCTTCGGCTGGGCCGGCCAGCGCTGGAACAAGCTCGCACTGCTCGGCGGCATCTACGTGCTGCGTTCGCTGGCGCTGGCCTGGTACTTCATGCTGCCGGCGACGCCTGCCTCGACCCTGCTGTTCGGCGCGATCATGGGCTTTTTGTGGATGGGCGTGGGCCCGCTGGTCGCGGGCGCGGTCGCCGAGATGTTCGGCCTGCGCTGGCAGGCGATGATCCAGGGTCTCGCCTTCATGAGCCACCAGATCGGCAGCTTCCTCGGCGCGTATGGGGGCGGCGTGCTCTACGACGCGCTCGGCTCCTACACGATGGCCTGGCGCATCGGCGTCGCGCTGGGGCTGGCCGGCGGCATCATCCAGGTCGCGTTCGCGCTGATCCGGCCGTCGCAGCCGCCGGCGCCGGTGTTGCGGACGGCGTAGGGAGGCCGCGTCTTCAATTGAGCGCGTCGTAAACGATGCCCAGGATGACGCTGTAAGTCAGGAGCATCGCCAGCGAGAACAGTGCTGGCGAAATGCCAAGCCCAGCCTGCACTCCGAAAAATCCTAGCCCGATCATGGGAAAGAACACCAACCCCATGGTCGCCCATCCGAGCACGCCGTATGCCATTCCTTTGATCGCTCCGATATTGCCTGGCAGCCATCGATAGAGCTGTCCAAAGGCGAGACTGACGAAGGTTGAGCCATTCAGGAATGAAAGTAGCCACGGCACCACTGGATGGATTGCCGTGCCGGTCACATGGCTCAGCGTCGTTTGGAGGCTTTCATAGGGCTGGAATGATGGAAGCAGTCCAGCCCAAAACTTGAAGTACATCAGCAGCGAATGCGCGATGCTTCCGCACAATCCTGCAACAACTGCCTTCCAAATCATGTTGCCTGAAGGCATGCCAAGTCGTCCATTCTCGGAAGTGGCTTTCCAACATGGGCGCGCGGTCGCTGCCACACGTTGCAATCAGGGGCTCAATTCGGTTGAGGGCGTCAATCTCGTCTCGGCTAGTACGGTAGGTGTATGTCGGTTCCCGACGACGACGATCGGAACGGCAATGAAGCCGCTAATCAGAAGCAGCCAATCCTGCCGAACGTCCAGGAAGATAGCTGCGCTCCCGCCGATGATTGACCAGATGAAGGGGATCACCAGGAGCCAGTAGGACAAGCGGTCGGTCGTCATAAGTAAAAGACCGAAGGTGAAGATGGTAACAGGGCAAGGAGCTACACCGAACATCGGTAACGTCGGCCAAGAATGCCCCGCTGCAATTCCGATCATCGGATAGATGAGAGATGCGTAGAGAACAAACCCCGCGCCGATCACCGCTCGAAGCCCGAAAGTCATCGCGAAACGAAGGCCGCCGCGGACGACACCCGTGTAGAGCAGTGCCACGCCCTCAATGACGAACAAGGCGCCAAAGGCGAACGCGGCCTTGTTTATCGAGGAGAAGAAGACGCCGTGATAGAAAATGCCAGTGCTCAGCCACATCAATCCGAGGACGGCTGAGACAACGCGATCAGAGGCACGGCCTTTCCAGAGAACGGCGGCGACGGCGATGGCGCCAAGCGCATAAGCAAAAATTTGCGCGGGCCAGATTGCCGTATTGTAGGCCGCGAAGACGCTGAGGAACTGCTCAAGGGTGAAGGGAAGCATGGTGCGCTCGTGCCCGATCGTTTGAGCGTAGAGGACTGCGTTGCTTCGCTGCTTGACGAGGATCAACGTCCCTCGGGGGCAACTCGTGGCCGAGGGGCGACATGGAGGCTGTCCGTCGCAGCCGCCGCGCTGCTTGGCGGCATCTACGTCCTGCGCTTGCTGGCGCTGGCCTGGTACTTCATGCTGCCGGCGACGCCTGCCTCGACCCTGCTGTTCGGCGCCATCATGGGCTTTCTGTGGATGGGCGCCGGCCCGTTGGTCGCGGGTGCCGTCGCCGAAATGTTCGGCCTGCGTTGGCAGGCGATGATCCAGGGCTTCGCCTTCATGAGCCACCGGATCGGCAGCTTCCTCGGGGCGTACGGCGGAGGGGTGCGTCTACGACGCGCTCGGCTCGTATACGATGGCCTGGCGCATCGGCGTCGCGCTGGGATTGGCCGGTGGCATCGTGCAGGTGGCGTTCGCGCTGATCCGTCCGTCGCTGCCGCCGGCGCCGGTGTTGCGGACGGCGTAGGGGGAGGGGGAAGCGCACGGCTTAGCCTTCATCGCGGCATGCACTGCAGCGGGCATCCGACCACGGGAGACCGCCCACTACTTAGTGAATTGTGTTCGCACTGTCTCACCCGTCAGGGGATCGAGCCAAACGGTGTAACAGCTCCAGCTATTGGCTCGGATTAGATCACCTTCAAGTTCTGCATCCACGAAGCAATCGCCTGCGTCCTTGGTTGGAAGGGTCGCCTTCCACCTCACTCGCTCGTCCGGTTCAATACAGACCAGATTTTGGTCTTGCTCAGACTTTCGGTTCCACGCGAAGACGATGACTCGGCCGACATCGTTGGGAAGACAAACGGACTTATGGATTCTTCTCATGTCGGCGAGGCCATCCCGGCTGGTGTTTTTTCATATCAGGACAAGCTTCGTGAAGCCATCCGATCTCAGTGGTGTCTCCTGTGCGTCTAGAAGACACGGCAGCTTCAGGAGCCCGCCTAGCCCAGCTCTCGTGCCCGGACACAGCGCAGCGTCACTTCGAAGGTGCGCTGCAGAACCGGGGCCCATGTCGCTGCATCGTGCTGTGTTGCTTTCTGGGTCCCGGCTCTGCGCAGCAGCGTTTCACGCTGCAGCGCGTCCGGGACATGAGAGCGAACTTGCGAAGGCGCAACCCCGGGCCAATGCCGAGCGGTGCCAGTGTTGCGGACGGCATAGCGGAGCGGGTGCTCACGAGCATCCGCGGCCTCTTCAGACCCATGGCGGTCAGACGAAGTCGGGGATAAAACAGCGTTCAAACTGGACCTAAGACCCATGGCTTTTTGGATACGGTTGGGTTGGTGATCGCCTATCTTCTCGGCTCGGTCTCCACGGGCTATCTGGCGGGGAAACTGCTCAGGGGTATCGACATCCGAAGGCATGGCTCCAGGTCCACCGGGGCAACGAATGTCTTGCGCACTCTCGGCAAATGGCCTGCCTTGTTCGTGCTCGTCGGCGATGTGCTGAAGGGCGTGGGTGCCATTATCGTCGCGCGTTCGTTCTGTCCTTGGCTGTACGCGGAATTATCCCCGCCGGCGACAGCGTCTGATCTGCAGGTCTGGGTGCCATGGGCTGTTTTGTCTGGCTGGAATTGCCGTGCTGTTGGGACATAGCCGATCGATCTGGCTGAACTTCACGGGCGGCAAGTCGGCCGCGGCCGGGCTCGGTGTGTTGCTGGCGATGTCGTGGCCCGTGGGATTGGGGGCTGCAGCCGCCTTTGGCTTCGTGCTGGCTATGACCCGGATCGTTTCCTTGAACTCGATGCTCGCGGCGTTGACGGCAATTGTTCTTGTCTGCGCGGTCGAGCACCCATTGCCGTATCGGTTGCTGGTGATCGGAGGCGGCCTCTACGTGATCATCCGCCATCGTGCCAACATCCAAAGGCTTTTGGCGGGAACGGAGCCGCGTCTGGTTCGAAATGGCTAGGGTACGAAAGCGGAAGCGCAGGTTTAGCACAGGACTCATCGGCGGCCGCTTATTGAGGTGCCGCAACGCCCGGTCGTCGAACGGGCCTGAACGCTGTGCGGGTGACTTGCGCGTCGCAGCGCGCCCGGGACACCAGAGCGCACAAAACGGGGCCCACCGGGCCCCGTCGAAAGTCCGTAGTCTATCCCGCGATCCTGTTTGTCTTGGCTTCGCTGAATCCGACGTGCCCGCGCGCGACCAGCTGGCAGCATGGACTAACGCGTGCGTCCTGACCGCTTGAGATCGGCGACCTTGAACCTGTTGCCGGCCTGCAGGCTGCTGCAAAACCAGTGGGCTCTGTTTCGAAACTCGCCCAGGAACACCTTCGTCTCGACGCAATCCACGTAGGATTTATGGGTGATGGTGTCTCGGCACGTTGGCGAGAAAGGTCCATAGTTCACGTTACCGCCCGACTCGCTGCATCCAATCCAGGGCTCGTTGCCGTGCCGGAAGCTTGATGCACAGCCGCCGTTGCAGCTGCTGGCGACTTTCTCCAGGCTGGCAATCCTCCCCATCACAGAACCCGGCGCATAGGAAGGCGTGCGCGCGGTTGGCGTTCGAGCTGTTGATACAGTCCGACGCGGCGCAATTGTGTTTACTCCCCGCTCCGACAGATGCGGCCTTGCCACCTGTTTCGGCGCGTCGACCGTGACGGGGGGAATCGTGGCGGCGGAGCCGGTTGGGATTTGCGACGCTGCCGGCGCGCACAGCAAGACGGTCGACAAGGCAGCGACGGCTGAAGGCACGACAAGGCTTGATGAGAATCTCATGACCATGTCCTTCCAAAGCCGGGACGGACATTCCGCCCGGCAAGTGCACGGTAACATACATTTGGAGGCGGGCAACCGAGGGTTGATAGAATAACTGGCGATGACTCGCTGCGCCGAGCTCAGCTCTCGTGCCCCGGTCGCAGCGCAGCGTCACGTCCACGGGGCGCTGCTGCGCGTCCGGGACACGAGAGAGGGGCCAAAATAAAACGGGGCCCGAAAGGGCCCCGCAAAAGTCTTCTACGTTCCGCGATCTTGCTTACTTGATCTTGGCTTCGCGGAATTCGACGTGCTTGCGCGCGACGGGATCGTACTTCTTCTTGACCAGCTTGTCGGTCATGGTGCGCGAATTCTTCTTGGCGACGTAGTAGAAGCCGGTGTCGGCCGAGGACACGAGCTTGACCTTGATGGTGACCGCTTTGGCCATGTTCAGTACCTCAGGAATGAAGGGAATCTGGAGCCGGCCAAATGGCCCGCGTTGGCCGGCAACCTAGCCAGAAACCGCCTGATGTCAAGATTTTAGGGCTCGAAAAGCACTCAAATCGGGCCAATCAGGCCTCGAAGAACCGGTTTTTCGGCCGCGGCAGGCCCAGATTCTCTCTCAAAGTGGGCCCTTCGTACTCTTTCCGGAAAATCCCGCGGCGCTGGAGCTCCGGGACCACCTTGTCGACGAAATCGTCGAGGCCGGCGGGCAGGAACGGAAACATGATGTTGAAGCCGTCCGAGCCGCGCCCGACCAGCCATTCCTCCATCTGGTCGGCGATGGTTTTGGCCGTGCCGACGAAGGATAGCCCGCCATAGCCGCCGACGCGTTGGGCGAGCTGGCGCACCGTGAGCTTGTCGCGCGCGGCGAGATCGACCATTCGCTGGCGGCCGCTCTTGCTGGCGTTGGTCTCGGGAATTTCGGGAAGCGGTCCATCCGGATCGAAGCCGGAGGCATCCGTGCCGAGGACGACCGAGAGCGAGGCGATGGCGCTGTCGTAATGCACGCGGCTGTCGAGCAGCGCGCGCTTCTCCCTGGCCTCGTCGACGCTGTCGCCGACCACGACGAAGGCGCCGGGCAGGATCTTGAGGTGTTCGGGATCGCGGCCGACCTTCTCCATGCGGCCCTTGATGTCGGCATAGAGTTTCTGGCTGTCGGCAAGACTGCCGCCGCCGGTGAAGACGGCTTCAGCGGTCTCAGCGGCGAGCTGCCTGCCATCCTCGGAGGCGCCGGCCTGCACGATCACCGGCCAGCCCTGGACGGGGCGGGCGATGTTGAGGGGACCGCGCACTTTCAGATATTTGCCGTGATGGTCGAGCACATGCATCTTGGCGGGATCGACGAACACGCCGCTGTCGACATCGCGGACGAAGGCGTCGTCGGCAAAGGAATCCCACAGGCCGGTGACGACGTCGTAGAACTCGCGGGCGCGCTTGTAGCGCTCGGCGTGCTCCATGTGGTCGTCGAGGCCGAAATTCAGCGCCGCATCCGGGTTCGAGGTGGTGACGATGTTCCAGCCCGCACGCCCGCCGCTGAGATGGTCGAGCGAGGCGAAGCGCCGCGCGACGTGATAGGGCTCGTCGAACGTGGTCGAGCCCGTCGCGATCAGGCCGATCCGCTCGGTGACGGCGGAGAGCGCCGACAACAGCGTGAACGGTTCGAACGAGGTGACCGTGTGGCTGCGCTTCAGCGCATTGACCGGCATGTTCAGCACGGCGAGGTGATCGGCCATGAAGAAGGCGTCGAACTTGCCGGCCTCGAGCTTCTGGATCAGCGTCTTGATGTGGCCGAAGTTGAAATTGGCGTCCGGCCAGGCCCCGGGATAGCGCCAGGCGCCGGTGTGGATGCTGATCGGGCGCATGAACGCGCCAAGCTTGAGTTGCCGTTGTGCCATCGCCCGGTGTCCGTTCTTGGTGTCGTTCCGGAAGACATAGGCATGCCCAGGAACTCCGCCATCGGGGGAGGCGGGAAGATTATTTTGTTTTTCGATGCGCGCTCAGCACATTCGCGTCATTCCGGGGCGCCGCGTAGCGGCGAACCCGGAATCCATCGAGCAGCAAGGACGGTGTTGAATGGATTCCGGGTTCGCCGCTACGCGCGTCCCGGAATGACGGAGGAGAGACGTGGGCCCGCGCGGCCAGTCAGCTCAAAATATCCTTCTGCATCTTGCCGCCGTAGAAATGGAAGAACGGCACCGGCGCATCATGGCGGAGCGGGCCGGCGGCAAGGCGCGCGTCGAGCTCGTTGAGCACATTGCGCGTCATCGGATGCAGATCGGCGAGCGGCTTTGAGCCGAGCTCGACCCAGACCAATTCGACAAGCTCGGCATCGGCATGGATCACGCCGTCGACGCGATGGGCGATCGCGGAGGCGTCCGCCGTGAAGAAGCGCGTGTCGAACCGCTTGACGCGGCCGGGCGGGGTGATCGCGCGCGCGATCAGGAACAGGCTGGAGGGATCGGGCAGCAGGCCCGCATCCGCGAACGGCTTCCAGGGGCCTTCCAGTTTCGCTTTGCCTTCGGCCTTGCGCCCGAGGCAGAGGCCGGTCTCCTCGCAGGCCTCGCGGATCGCGGCAATCGCCAGCGACTTCGCGCGCGAGGCCGGAGTCTTCGGACTGCCCTTGGCGAGATTGGCTTCCAGCTCGGCGGTTACAGGCGCCGCGCACGGCACGCGAAAATCGTCCTTGTCGACGCGGCCGCCGGGGAAGACGAATTTTCCGGGCATGAACACCACCTTGTCGTGGCGCTTGCCGACAAGGACTTTTGGAATGGCTCCGCTGCGGTCGACCAGGATCAGTGTCGCCGCATCCCGCGGGCGGAAATAGGGATGATGGTCGGCTTCCTTGCCCTCGTGGATCTTCGCCTTGTCGGTTGCCTGCGACGTATCCGTCATGTCCTCACCCAAACCACTTTTGCTTATTTTGCTTACACCGGCGGAATACCATCCGTCGGGTTCTCGTCAAACCCATGCATGCGCAGAGCCCATTGCAATCCGACCACGGCTCCCTTCACCGGCTGCAGCAGTGCCAGCGAGGCGACGAAGGTGAAGGGCAGATAGGCCGCGAAGCTGATCCAGACCGGCGTGGTGTAATTGGTCTCGATCCAGAGGATGCTGGGCACCACGATATGGCCGACGATGACAATGACGAGATAGGCGGGCAGATCGTCGGCCCGATGCGGCGTGAAATCGAGGCCGCAGACCGCGCAATTATCCGCCGTCTTCAGGAAGGCGCGGAACAGCTTTCCCTCACCGCAGCGCGGGCAGCGGCCGCGAAAGCCGCGCCTTATCGCAGCAAAGACGTCGCGCTTCTCGACGAGGCCGGTCTCGCGGGTCCAGATCTTCGGGGCTGTGCTCACCATGCCTTACCCTTCTGACCCTTGCCCTTGCTTTGTCCTTTGGCTTTTTTCCCCTTGCCGGGCTTCTTCGGCTTGTCCGGCTTGCGCTTCTTGTCGGGACTGCGCCCCGGATGCGCCTTGAACGAGGGGCGACGTTGCGGACCGGAGGACCTGCGGTGCCGCGGCGCGGTCTCACCCGTCGATGACAGCAGCTCGAAGCGCAGGGCGCCTGCGATCGGAGCTGCTTCGATCAGGCGGACGTCGACGACGTCACCGAGCTGATGCATGGTGCCGCTGCGGGTGCCGACGAGGGCGTGGCGGCCCTCGTCATAGTTGAAATATTCCGTGCCGAGGGATCGGATCGGGATCAGGCCGTCGGCGCCGGTCTCGGCGAGCTTGACGAACAGGCCGGCGCGCGTGACGCCGGAGACGCGACCCTGGAAGCTCGAACCGATGCGGTCGGCGAGGTGATGGGCGATCAGGCGGTCGACGGTCTCGCGCTCCGCTTTCATCGCGCGCCGCTCGGTGACCGAGATGTGGGCTGCGACTTCGCTCAACGTTTCCGGCGTCTCGGTGTCGGGCAGCGCGCCTTCGCCGAGACCGAGCGCGCGAACCAGCGCACGGTGCACGACGAGGTCGGCATAGCGGCGGATCGGCGAGGTGAAATGCGCATAACGGCGCAGGTTCAGGCCGAAATGACCGTAATTCTCCGAGGAGTATTCGGCCTGTGCCTGGGCGCGCAGCACGACCTCGCTGACCAGCGGAAAATGGTCGTGGCCTTCGAGCTGCGCCAGCACGCGGTTGAACAGAGCGGGGCGCAACGCGCCTGATTTCGCGAAGGGAACGTCCAGCGTCTCCAGGAATTCCGCGAGCGCGTGGACCTTTTCCAGGGTCGGCTCGTCATGCACGCGGTAGATCAGCGGCAGCGATTTCTTCTCGAGCATCTCGGCTGCCGCGACATTGGCGAGGATCATGAACTCCTCGATCAGCTTGTGCGCGTCGAGCCTGTCGGGCACGACGACGCGGTCGACCGTGCCGTCGCTCTTCAACAGGATCTTGCGCTCGGGCAGATCGAGATTGAGCGGATCGCGCTCGTCTCGCGCGCGCTTGACGCAGGCATAGGCCGCATAAAGCGGCCGCAGGATCGGATCGAGCAGGGGGCCGGTGATGTCGTCCGGCCGGCCGTCGATCGCGGCCTGCGCCTGGGCGTAGCTCAGCTTGGCTGCGGAGCGCATCAGGATGCGGTGGAAGCTGTGCGAGCGTTTGCGCCCGTCGGCAGCGATGATCATCCGCACCGCGAGTGCGCCGCGCGGCTCGCCCGGGACCAGCGAGCAGAGATTGTTGGAGATGCGCTCGGGCAGCATCGGCACGACGCGGTCGGGGAAATAGACCGAGTTGCCGCGGTCGAGCGCGTCGCGGTCGAGTGCGGTGCCCGGTCGCACGTAGAAGCTCACATCGGCGATGGCGACATCGACGATGAAGCCGCCCTTGTTGTTGGGATCAGGATCCGGCTGCGCGTGCACCGCGTCGTCGTGATCCTTGGCATCCGGCGGATCGATGGTGACAAGCGGCACGTCGCGCCAGTCCTCGCGCCCCTTCAAATTGGCCGGCTCCGCTGCTTCGGCCTCGCGCTCCGCCGCGGGGCGGAATTGCAGCGGGATGTCGTGCGCGTAGATCGCGATCAGGCTGATCGCCTTCTCCGACTTGACCGAGCCGAGCTTCTCCTTGACGCGGCCTGACGCCAGCCCAAAGCCGCGCGAGCGGATGATATCGACGCTGACGAGATCGCCGTCCTGCGCGCCGTGCGTCTCGGTCGGCGCGATGTTCAGCTCGCGGTCGGCGGACTTCTTGTCGACCGGGATGATCCGTCCGCCGCCTTCGGGCAGGCTGCTGAAGACGCCGAGGATGCGGCTCTTGGTCTTGTCGAAGACCTTGATGATGTGGCCGCGATAGGCCGGGCCTTCGGTCTCGTCGGAGCGCTCGACCCGCAGCAGCGCGCGATCGCCGACGCCGGCCGCGGTGCCGGGCTTGGGCCGGCGCGGCATCGTGATGAGGATCTTTGGCGGTTCGCCGCTTTCGACTTCGTCCCATTCGGTGGGGGAGGCGACCAGCTCGCCGTCGGCGTCGCGGCCGGTGATGTCGGCGACCAGCGTCGGCGGCAGGCTGTCCGGCTCTGAAATCATATGGCGCTTTTTCTTGACGAGCCCGTCGTCGGCGAGCTCGCGCAGCATGCGCTTGAGCTCGATGCGGTCGGCGTTCTTCAGGCCGAACTCGCGCGCAATTTCGCGGGTTCCGACCTTTCCGGGATTTGCCTTGATGAAGGCGACGATGGCTGCCCTGTCGGGAAAGCCACGGTCATTCTTGCGTTTCACTTAACCTCTATTTGGTGCCGGCACTTTTCTTGGCCGGAGCTTTGGCGCCAGCTGCCTTGGTCGGCGACGTTTTGGCCGTCGACGACACGGCTGCGCGCGCCTTGCTGGTGGATTCGGATTTGGGTTTGGCCGCCTTCTTCGCGGCCGGCTTTTTGGTTTTTGGCGCGGCGTCATCGCCGTCGGCGGCCTTCGCCGCAGCCTTCTTGGCCTTGGCGGGCTTGGCCGCCTTCTTCGGCTTCTTGCCGCCGCCCTTGGCCGCGCGCTCGTCGATCAGCGCGATCGCCTGCGGCAGCGTGATGGCGTCTTTCTCGATGTCGCTCGGGATCGTCGCGTTGACGCCGCCCGCCGTGACATAGGCGCCGTAGCGGCCGCCCTTCACCGTGACGGTGCCGAGGCTGGGATGATCGCCGATCGCCTTGCCGGGATCGGCGCCGAAGCGGCGGCTCGGGCCCTTGGCGATCTTCTCCGCGATCAGCGTCACCGCCCGGTTGATGCCGATGTCGAACACTTCGTCGCCGGCCTCGAGGCTGGCATAGGTCTTCTCGTGCTTCACGAACGGCCCGAAGCGGCCGAGGCCCGCGGTGATCGGTTCGCCGGTTTCCGGGTGCTTGCCGATCTCGCGTGGCAGCGACAGCAGCTTGAGCGCAAGGTCGAGCTCGACATCTCCAGGGGAAGTCCCCTTCGGAATGCCCGCGCGCTTCGGCTTCTCGCCCTCCGCATAATCCTTCTGTTCGCCGAGCTGGATGTAGGGCCCGAACCGGCCGGCCTTGACCCAGACATCGCGACCCGTATCAGGGTCCTGGCCGAGCGAACGATCGGCGGTCGCCTCGCCGTCGGCGGCGAGCTGACGGGTGTAACGGCATTCCGGATAGTTCGAGCAGCCGACGAAGGCGCCGAACTTGCCGGCCTTCAGATTCAGCCGTCCGTTGCCGCAGCTCGGGCATTGCCTGATGTCGCCGCCATCGGTGCGCGCCGGATAGATGTGCTGGCCCAGCATCTCGTCGAGCACGTCGAGCACCTGGGCTACGCGCAGATCCTTGATCTCGTCGACCGCGCCGATGAAGCCGGTCCAGAAATCCTTCAGCACCTGCTGCCAGGAAATCTCGTTGTTGGAGACGCGGTCGAGCTGCTCTTCCAGATTGGCAGTGAAGTCGTATTCGACATAGCGGGCAAAGAAGCTTTCGAGGAAGGCGACCACGACGCGGCCCTTGTCCTCGCCGTGCAGGCGCTTCTTCTCGAGCTTGACGTAGCCGCGGTCCTTGAGGACCTGGAGGATCGAGGCATAGGTGGAGGGCCGGCCGATGCCGAGCTCTTCCATGCGCTTGACCAGCGAGGCCTCGGAGAAGCGCGGCGGCGGCTCGGTGAAGTGCTGGGTGACGGCGAGCGACTGCCGCTTCAGCGCGTCGTTGGGGCTCATCGCGGGCAGGCGGCGGGAGTCCTCGTCCTCCTCGTCGTCGCGGCCTTCCTGATAAAGTGCGAGGAAGCCGTCGAACTTGACGACCTGGCCGGTGGCGCGCAGGTCCAGCGTGCGGCCGCCAACCTTCGCCGTGATGTCGACCGTGGTGCGTTCCAGCTCGGCCGATTCCATCTGGCTCGCGATGGTGCGCTTCCAGATCAGTTCATAGAGTCTCGCCTGGTCGGACTCGAGCTTGCGGCTCATGCTGTCGGGGCGGCGCGACATGTCGGTCGGCCGGATCGCTTCGTGGGCTTCCTGGGCGTTCTTGGCCTTGGCCTGGTACTGACGCGGCGCGTCCGGCACATAGGCGTTGCCGTAATCCTCGCCGATCACCTTGCGGGCCTGGGTGATCGCGGACGGATCGATCTGCACGCCGTCGGTACGCATATAAGTAATGAGTCCGGTGGTCTCGCCGCCGATGTCGATGCCTTCATAGAGCCGCTGCGCGATGCGCATGGTATGCGCCGGCGCAAACCCGTATTTGCGGCTGGCTTCCTGCTGCAGCGTCGAGGTGGTGAAGGGCGCCTGCGGATTGCGCCGGGCCGGCTTGGCATCGACCGTGGTCACGGCGTAGCTGGCGGCTTCCAGCGCCTTCTTGAAGTCTTCGGCTTCCGCGCCGGTGCCGATGTCGAGCCGCTGGATCTTCTTGCCGTCGGCGCCGACCAGACGTGCCTCGAAGGCGTCGCCGCGCGGCGTCAGCAGGGTCGCGATCAGCGACCAGTATTCGCGCGCAACGAACTTTTCGATCTCGAGCTCGCGGTCGCAGACCAGCCGCAGCGCCACCGACTGCACGCGGCCCGCCGAGCGGGCGCCCGGCAGCTTGCGCCACAGCACGGGGGAGAGGGTGAAGCCGACCAGATAGTCCAGCGCGCGGCGCGCCATATAGGCGTCGACCAGCGCACCGTCGATCTGGCGCGGATGCTTCATGGCGTCCGTGACCGCCTGCTTGGTGATGGCGTTGAACACCACGCGCTCGATCTTGTGGTCCTTGAGCGCGCGCTTCTCTTTCAAGACCTCCAGCACGTGCCAGGAGATGGCCTCGCCCTCGCGATCAGGGTCGGTGGCGAGAATCAGGCGATCGGCGTTCTTGAGGGACTTGGCAATGTCGTTGAGCCGGCCGGCCGCCTTGGGATCGATCTCCCAGATCATCTTGAAATTGGCGTCGGGATCGACGGAGCCGTTCTTCGCCGGCAAGTCCCGGACATGGCCGAACGAGGCCAGAACCTCGTAGGACGAGCCCAAATACTTGTTGATCGTCTTGGCTTTCGCCGGCGACTCCACAATGACGATATTCATGTAGTTCCAGTAACTTATGGGGAAATTTGGGGCCGAATTCGATGAGATTCGGGTCGGCCCTTTCGTCCCGAACATGGGTGGTGAGGCCCTCGCTGTCAAATCGAGGGGTGTTGAAAGCTATCCCGATGGGAAAAGTTTCATATCGAGAAAGTTGCAAAATACCACCTTTGAGTTGCGGCCGATGTCGGCGTAATGTTTCTAGGGGGCATGGATTCGGGTGGGGGCTGGTGACTAAGCCAGGAAAGAAACGGGCCGGCGCCGCATCGCGCGAGGCGGGAGGCTCGCGTCACGAGGAACCGGGGGAGGGCGGCGTCGAGGAGGCGGTCGCCTTCATCGCCGAGCAGGTCGGGGCGCTGCGCAAGCTGGCCGAGCGGCACAAGCTCGACGTGCTGCACTATCTCCTGGGAATGACCAAGCTGGAGGCCGACGAGCATCTGCGGCTGCGGAGCAAGCGCAAGCTGTCGTGAAGGGGGGATGCCGAGCGGAATCGATTACGCTGTCTCTCTCTCCGAGTCGTCCTGGCGAAAGCCAGGACCCATACCGCGAGGTCTATCGACCTGAGTGCGGTGCGAATTCCGGGTGACGAGTCTTCGCCAAACTCCTGCTTGGGATAATGGGTCCTGGCTTTCGCCAGGACGACGTTGGAGAGATGGCGCGCACCCGCTGACCGCCGCCGCGGCGGCGGCCGCGGCTTCAACGTGGTATCCGCGTCGGGAAGGTACCGCGGACCTTTTCCGTCAGCACATGCGCCTGATAGGCGCTACGCTCGCAATGACGGGTGAGGTTAGCCGTTGCGGCTTGCCATTTTGGCCAATCGCTGACCGAGATATTCGGCCGTGCTGAGGTCGGTCTGAGGCAAGACGCTGTCGACCAGATGCGTCGCAAGGCCAAGCTGGCTGCCCAACCGATTGCGGCCACTCGGATCCTCCCCACCCGGAATATCCAGTCCGCACCAGAGCATGCCGTGCTGCGCGGCCAGAATGGAAAAGTAGGTCAGTGTGTGGAGTTGATCGCCGCCTGCGCAGGCGCCGGTGGTGAACCCGGCTGCGAACATGTTGGCCCATTGTTGCCGGCTCCATCGATCGCTTGAAGCATCGGCAAACGCTTTGAATTGAGCGGCTGGTCCGCCCATATAGGTCGGGCTGCCAAATGCAACTGCGTCGGCGCGGTCGATCGTCTCCAGTAAGCTCTCATTCTGGAAGCGGCCTGACACGATGTCGCCGCCGGTGATGCGACATAGCGAGACCTCCGCCTTGCCATCCGCTCCGCGCGCAACCGCATGCGCCAGCTTCTCGGTGGTGCCTGAGATGGAAAAATAGACGATGGCGAGCAGGGGCATGGTGGTGCCACTTTGGTGGGACCTCGCCATCTTTGACGCTGTCGATGTCTTGTACAAGTCCCGCCACGCCGTCATTGCGAGCGCAGCGAAGCAATCCAGAGTCTTTCCGCGGTGGCAGTCTGGATTGCTTCGCTGCGCTCGCAATGACGGGCTGGTGGCAGTTCGACGTTACTAGGCCGACCGCCGTCGCGGCGCGGGCCGCGGCTTCAGCGTGGTATCGGCTTGCCTAAGCAGCCGCCCGTCCTCGGCGCGCAACTCGAGCTTCTTCACCGGGCGGCCTCTCTCGCGATCGACCAGGATGGTCGCGATCTCCGACGGGCGATCGTCGAATTCCTCGCTCCATTGGCGCAGCGCTACCAACACCGGGAAGACGCCGCGGCCCTTCGGCGTCAGCACATATTCCTGATAGGCGCTGCCGTCGGACGCCGGGGCGGTTGCTAAAATGCCGTGGTCCACGAGTGAGCCCAGCCGGGCCGACAAGATGTTCTTGGCCATGCCTAGCTTACTCTGAAACTCGCCGAAGCGGCGCAGGCCGAACAGCGCCTCGCGGATGATCAGCAGGGACCACCGGTCGCCGATCGCTTCCAGCGAGCGTGCAATCGGGCAGGCGTCGCCCTCGAAGCTCGTTCGTTTCACCATGGTCGGGTCCTTTCGCGATCGCACGGTCCAGTCGCCGTTCACGCGCTCGTGTGGTTGCATATTAAAACCACATAGCCTAGATGGCAATCATAGTTTTATGATGCAACCACTGGAGGCGAACGTGAGACTGAAGAACAAGACGGCCCTGATCACCGGCGGCAATAGCGGCATTGGACTGGCAACGGCAAAGCTGTTCGTGGCCGAGGGCGCCAAAGTGGTGATCACCGGGCGCAACAAGGAGACGCTCGAGGCGGCCGCGAACGAGCTCGGGCCGAACGCGCTCGCGCTGACCGCCGACGCCACCGACATTGCCGCGACCGAAGCTGCGATCAAGAAGGGCGCCGGAAAGTTCGGCAAGTTCGACGTCGTGTTCGCCAATGCCGGCATCGCCGGCGGTACGCCGCTGGGGTCGGCCACGCTGGAGGTCTTCGAGAAGGTCATCAGCACCAATCTGACCGGCGTGTTCTTCACCGTGCAGTCCGCGCTGCCTTATCTCAACGACAACGCTTCGATCATCCTCAGCGGCTCGGTGATCTCCGTGCTCGGCATTCCCGGCTATTCGGCGTATGGCGCCGCCAAGGCCGGCGTGCGGGCGATGGCGCGGATCATGGCATCTGAACTGTCTCCGCGCGGCATTCGCGTCAACGTGGTCGCGCCGGGTGCGATCCGCACACCGATCTGGGGACCTGCGACCGCAACACCGGAAGCCGAGAAGGCGTTCGAGAAGCGGATCGCGCTGACGACGCCGCTGGGGCGCATTGGTGAAACAGATCACGTCGCGAAGACCGTGCTGTTCCTCGCCTCCGACGATTCCGCCCATGTGCAGGGCGAGGAAATCTTCGTCGACGGCGGCGCGGTTGCCTCGCCGAGCGGCGCGCCGATCTATCGCGGCTGATCAATCTTGGTGCAAATTGAATCGGTCGGCGCAGCGGCGAGTGGTTGCGCCGGCCGGTTCCCACGTCTCGCGAGCTGTATTTTCTGAACCTTGCGTGAGGCGTTGAACCTTCGCTTGCGCTGCCAAGACACTTTTACGGGCAGGGGGTCACGAAGACTCATTTTCAAGGGAGCCCGATATGCCAAAGGCAGCTCGTATTACTTCCCCGATTTCAGCACCGCGTATTTACACCGAAAACTCCACCATTCCCGCCAAGCGTTCCGACACCTCCGAGTTCATCGGGGTCGCTCTTTTCTCAGGCATCGGCCTGTTCGTTTCCCTCGTCGCCGTCATCCTCGGCATTCAGGGCTCCTGGTTTTAGCTTCGCCGATCGCGCACCGGTCGATCAGCCGCCGCAGGCAATGTTGCGGCGGCTGATGATGTGGGCGTTGCCTCAGGCCGCGCGCAGGCTGGTTGCCGCCTCAAGCGCGCTTGCGAGCGACTTCTCGCGATGCTCCGGCCCGACCTGGATGCCGTCGGCGGTGATGAATTCGGGATGATGGATGCCCATGAAACCGAACACGCCGCGCAGATAGCTTTCGAGGTGCTCCAACGATGCGGCGGGCGTGCCCGCGCCGTAATAGCCCCCGCGCGAGATCGCGAAGATCACGCGCTTGCCGCCGGCAAGGCCCTGTGGGCCATTGGCGCCGTAGCTGAACGTCTTCCCCGCCACCAGGACCCGGTCGATCCAGGCCTTGAGCTGGCTCGGAATGGTGAAATTGTACATGGGCGCGCCGATCACGACGATGTCCGCCGCAAGAAACTCGTCCAGCGCGGCCTTGCTGGCGGCGAGGTCGGGGCCGAGTTCCGCCGGCGCAGGCGCGCCTTGCGCGGCCGCCAGATGCGAGCCGGAGAGATGGGCGAGCGGGCTCTGCGTCAGGTCGCGATACACGAGGTCGAGCGATGGCGTCGCCTGCCTGAGACGGTCGACGATGGCGGCGGAGACCTGCCGGGAAACGGAGTGGGGGCCGAGCACGCTGGCGTCGAGATGGAGGAGTTTCATTCGGGATCACCCTGGTATAAGTTTGTAACCAGAACTACATGAGTGACTATCGAAATCCCCGCAAGAACGCACCTTTTTGAGCCATGGGCACATCTTTGAAACCTGCGCACATCGATTTGCCTGCCACGCCGATGCCGGATCGCGACCACGCCGACTGCCGTGGCGTCGCCTCGATCCTCGCGCGCGTCGGCGACAAATGGAGCGTGTTCGTGATCATGATGCTGAGTGACGGGCCCAAGCGCTTCAACGAGCTCAAGCGCATGATCAACGGCATTTCGCAGCGGATGCTGACCCTGACGCTGCGCGGGCTCGAACGTGACGGCCTGGTCACACGCACGATCTTCCCGACCATTCCGCCGCGGGTGGATTACGAGCTGACCGATCTCGGCCGCGGATTGCAACAGCCGGTGAGGGCACTTGGCGAATGGGCGATCACGCATCAGCAGCAGATCGCCTCGGCGCGCACGCGCTTCGACGAGCGGAACTCTCCTTAAAGCAGCGAGACCAAGCCACCGCCGTGGCGTTCGAGCCGGCCGGCGAGCTCGAGCTCCAAGAGCACGGTGCGCACGATGGCAGGCGAGGCGCCGGACATCCGCACGAGATCGTCGATCGTGACAGGGGCAGGGCCGAGCAGGCCGGTGATCTGGTCGCGGTCGTGTCCTTGCGGATCGCTTTCGAACGGCTCGCTGTCGGGCTCGTTCGCGGTGCGCATCAGCGGCCGCTCCATGATCGGTGCGACGGCGTTGACGACGTCGGCGGCTTCGGTGACGAGCGTCGCGCCCTGCTTGATCAGATCATTGGTGCCGGCGGCGCGCGGATCGAGCGGCGAGCCGGGCACCGCGAACACTTCGCGGCCCTGTTCGGCGGCCATGCGCGCGGTGATCAGCGAGCCCGAGCGGTGCGCCGCCTCCACCACGACCACGCCGAGCGCGGCGCCCGAGATCAGCCGGTTGCGGCGGGGGAAGTCGCGGGCGCGCGGCTCATGGCCGAGCGGCATCTCGGAGATCGCAGCACCCTTGCGATCGAGGATCGCTGCGAGCAGATCGCCATGCTCGGGCGGATAGATGCAATCATGTCCGCCGGCGAGCACGGCGATGGTGCCGCTCTCGACACTGGCGCGGTGCGCGGCCTGGTCGACGCCGCGGGCAAGGCCGGAGATGACGACAAAGCCGGCCTCGCCGAGCTCGCGGGCGAGCTGACCGGCGAATTTCAAGCCTGCACCAGAGGCGTTGCGCGAGCCGACCATCGCGATCATCGGCCGCATCAGCGTGGCATTGTCGCCGCGCACGGCGAGCAGCGGCGGCGCATCGTCGAGCGTTGCCAGCCGCGCCGGATAGCCGTCCTCGCCGGGCGCGAGCCAGGCAATTCCAAACTTGCGGCTCGCGGCGAGCTCGGCCTTCGCCTCCTCGGCGCTACAGATGCGCGCCGATCGCTGCGCACCGCCGCGGCGTGCGAGATCCGGCAGCCGCTCCAGCGCCGCGCGCGCCGTGCCGAAATGATCGACCAGCGACCGGAAGGTGCGCGGCCCGACATTGTCGGACCGGATCAGCCGCAGGCGGTCGATCCTGTCGGCTTCGGTCAGCTCTACGCTGGGATTGATGGCGTCCACGGCAGCTCCTTGCAGGCGCAGCATGGAACAACCTGAGGGCGTGGGCAACAGCTGCGTACGCTTGCGCGACCTTGCCCCGATGCTAAAAGCGATCCCAATAAGAAGGGTATTGCCATGATCTCACTTGCCGATCTCCAGCGCCGCATCGAAGCAGGCGAGCTTTCGCCTGAGGCCGCCATCGCGCAATCGCATGCGGCCATCGAGGCGCGGGAGAAGGACGTTCACGCCTTTGTCCGTCACGACAAATCCGCGAAGGCGCAAAGCGCCGGGCCGCTGCGCGGTATCGCGGTCGGGATCAAGGACATCATCGACACCGCCGATTTTCCGACCGAGATGGGATCATCGATCTATCGCGGCTGGCAGCCGCGCGCGGACGCGCCTGTGGTGATGATGCTGAAGCGGGCAGGCGCCACAATCATCGGCAAGACCACGACCACGGCGTTCGCCTCGCGCGATCCGACCCCGACGCTCAATCCGCACAATCTCGGGCATACGCCGGGCGGCTCGTCCTCGGGCTCGGCCGCGGCCGTCGGTGCCGGCATGATCCCGCTGGCGCTGGGCACCCAGACCGGCGGCTCGGTGATCCGGCCCGCCGCCTATTGCGGCACCGCCGCGATCAAGCCGTCGTTCCGGATGCTGCCGACGGTCGGCGTCAAATGCTATTCGTGGGCGCTCGACACGGTCGGCCTGTTCGGCGCGCGCGCGGAAGATCTCGCGCGCGGACTGCTGGCGATGACCGGCCGCACCGAATTCGCCGGCATCGTCCCGGCGAAGGCGCCGCGCATCGGCGTTATCAGGCAGGAGTTCGCTGGCGACGTGGAGCCGGCCGCCGAGGAGGGGCTGCAAGCCGCGATCAAGGCGGCGACGCGGGCCGGCGCCAGCGTGCAGACTATCGATCTGCCGGAAGCGGTGCAGGAGGCCTGGCGCATCCATCCGATTATTCAGGACTTCGAGGCGCATCGCGCGCTCGCCTGGGAATTTTCCGAACGGCACGACGAGATCGCGCCGATGCTGCGCGCCAGTCTCGATGCGACGGTCGGTCTCACACCCAAGGACTATGACGACGCACGCCGGGTCAGCCGCCGCGGTCGCCGCGAGCTTGGCGAGTTGTTCGAGGGGTTCGACGTGCTGCTGACCTATTCGGCGCCGGGCACGCCGCCGGCCAAGGAGCTCGCGAGCACCGGCGACCCCCGCTACAACCGGCTCTGGACGCTGATGGGCAACCCTTGCGTCAACGTGCCGGTGCTCAAGGCCAATGGCCTGCCGATCGGCGTGCAGGTGATCGCGCGCTTCGGCAACGACGCGCATGCGCTGGCGACGGCGTGGTTCCTGGAGCAGGCGCTGGCGAGATCAGGCTAGGCAGGTTCGAGGGCAACGATGCGCTGGCCGGATGCGGCCGGCGCTGCGCTGTGGTCGGTACCTTGCTTGAGCCAGCGCCCGGCGGCCTCGCGGCCGCTGCGGTGAAGCGCGCGAATGAAACCGCGGCCGAGATCGGTGGACGAGCGCTGCGCCAGGCCGTCGACGAAATCTTCCGCGGCGATCCTGGAGAGCCGCAGCGACGATGCGGCCTGCGATTGCGCCCATTCCATCGCCGCGATCTCGGCATTGAGGGCGGCGTTGGCCGCGATCTGGTCCAGCCTGCGGTCGATCGCGGCGAGCGTGATCGGCACGTAGCTGTCACGCGCTGGCGTGACCTGGACCAGCAGGATTTCGGTGCTCGTCGTGTCCTGCACGAGCCGCAGCAGGGGCGGATTGCCGCCGAGGCCGCCGTCCCAATAAGCCTCGCCGTCGATCTCCACCGCGCAATGAACCAAAGGTGGGCAGGTCGAGGCCAGCGCGACGTCGGCCGTGATGGCGTCATTGCGGAAGATCTGCTGCTGCCCATCGCGGATCCGGGTCGCCGCGATCAGAAGCTTAGGGCAGCGGGGGTCGCGCAAGGCGGAAAAGTTGATGTCGCGCGACAGCGCCTGCCGCAGCGGATCGAGATCGAACGGATCGAACTGGCCGGAGCGTAGCGTCGGGCCGAACGCGACCGAGCTTCCCGCCGGCGAGAAACCGCCGATCAGCATCAGCGATCGGAACGAGGCCTCGTGCATCAGCCGGATCCAGAACCGGTTCAGCCGCGCGCGCGCGCCTTCGCGGCCGCCCTCGGCGAAACCGGAAGCGAGCAGCAGCGCGTTGATCGCGCCGGCACTGGCGCCGCTGATGGTGTCGATCGCGATCGATGGCTCTTCCAGCAGCCGCTCTAGCACGCCCCAAGTGAAAGCGGCGAAGGTGCCGCCGCCCTGGAGCGCTAGCGACAATTTTTGCGGCGGCCATGGGTTGGCGCGGGGCCGCGCGGACGCAACTGGCGCCGCGCCGGTCACGGCCTCGACAGTCAGAGGAGCTTGCGCGATGCGAGCAGGCTGCGGCGTCGGTGGCGAAACGGGCACAGGCTTGGGAGCAGGAACCGGCGAGGGCGCACTAGACCAGATATCCGTCGTCGAGAGCAGCCGGCTTGCCGCGGTGCAGGTAGCACCTCGCAAATCGCCATCCTCTTGCGCGCTGACAATCTTCTCGCTCATTCTGAGCAACCGCGTAGAGCCATGCCCACGATCAGGGCCAAGGCCTGGAACCCGTTCGTCCATACAGCCGTGATTCGGCTGCAAGTTGCGAACACCATTTGCGATATAATGCAGAAGGGGTGCCGCGGTATCCGTGGTTTCCCGGCTTATGCCTTCTCGCCGATCCGGCTTTCCTTGCCCGATTGCAGCCGCTTGATGTTCTCGCGATGAGCGTAGAACAGCAGCAGCGTCAGCACCGCCGCCAGTGCGGCGAGTGCGGGCTGGCCGAACCACAACAGGAACAGCGGGGTGATGAACGAGGCCACCAGGGCCGAGAGCGAGGAATAGCGGGCGGTAAAGGCGGTCGCCAACCAGAGCAGGCAGAACACCAGTGCGGCCGGCCAGAACAGCCCGAGCATGATGCCGATATAGACGGCGACACCCTTGCCGCCGCGGAACTTGAGCCAGACCGGGAAGAGATGGCCGAGGAAGGCGCCGAGCCCGGCCAGCATCGCGGCATTGGGACCGGCGATGTAGCCGGCGATCACCACCGCCACGGTGCCCTTGAGCGCATCGAACAGCAGGGTTGCGGCGGCAAGGCCCTTGCGCCCCGTGCGCAGCACGTTGGTGGCGCCGATGCTGCCGGAGCCGATCGAGCGAATATCCTGCGTACCGGCGAGTTTCGTCAGGATCAGCCCGAACGGAATCGAGCCGAGCAGGTAGCCGATGACGAAAGCCACCGGCAGAAACAATTCAAGCGCCATGTCTGCAAATTCCATGTCTGCAAATTCCCTGGCTGCAGCTCCGCACGTCAGACATGCTCGTACACCGTCCGTCCGCCGACAATGGTGCGCACCACGCGGCCTGTAAAGCGGGCCTCGTCGAAAGGCGTGTTCTTGCAGGGCGATTTGAGGTCGGCGGGATCGACCACCCAGGGCACATCGGGGTCGATCACGATGACGTCGGCGGGGCTGCCAGTGCGCAGGGTTCCGCCAGGCAATCCCAAAATCTCGGCCGGCCGGGTCGACATCGCCCGGATCAGCGTCTTGAGGTCCAACTCGTCATTGTGCACGAGGCGAAGGCCCGCCGGGAGCATGGTCTCCAGCCCGATGGCGCCGGGGGCTGCTTCCGCGAAAGGCAGGCGCTTGACCTCGACGTCCTGTGGATTGTGGTCGGACATGATGACGTCGACGAGGCCGGAGGCGACGGCGGCGACCAGCGCGCGGCGGTCGTCCTCGGTGCGCAGCGGCGGCGACAGCTTCAGGAACGAACGGTAAGGGCCGATGTCGTTCTCGTTCAGCGCAAGGTGGTTGATCGAGGCCGAGGCGGTCACGGCGAGGCCGGCGTCGCGGGCGCGCCGGAGGATTTCGAGCGACTCGATGCAGGTCAGCGACGCCGCGTGATAGCGGCCGCCTGTCAGCGCGACCAGGCGCATGTCGCGCTCCAGCATCACGGCCTCCGCCGCGTTCGGGATGCCCATCAGGCCGAGCCGCGAGGCGAACTCGCCCTCGTTCATCACGCCTTCGCCGACGAGATCGCGATCCTCGGTGTAGTGCACGATCAGCGCGTCGAAATCGCGCGCGTAGGTCAACGCGCGGCGCATCACCTGCGCATTGATCACGCTTTTGTCGCAGTCGCTGAAGGCGATCGCGCCGGCTGCCTTGAGGAGGCCGAACTCGGTCATCTCCTCGCCGTGCATGCCCTTCGTCAGCGCCGCCATCGGCTGGATGTTGACGATCGCGGTGTCACGGGCGCGACGCATCACGAAGTCGACGGTCGCCGAGTTGTCGATCACCGGCAAGGTATCAGGCTGGCAGATGATGGTGGTGATGCCGCCGGTCGCAGCCGCCTGGCTCGCGGAGGCAAAGGTCTCGCGATGGCTGAAGCCGGGCTCGCCGACGAAGGCGCGCATGTCGATCAGGCCGGGTGCGACGATCTTGCCGGCGCAGTTGACGACATCGGTGCCCTCGGGGACGCCGGCAGCGCCAATGCCGCGGCGGGTCTCGCGGATGATGCCGTCGGCAATCAGGACGTCGCCGGGGCCATCGAAATCCCGGGAGGGATCGACGACGCGGGCATTGGCGAGCAGGATGGGTCGGCGGTCGGTCAACATGAGCATCACGCGTTCGGCAGGTTGCGGGCGAGCGCTTCCAGCACCGCCATGCGCACGGCCACGCCCATTTCCACCTGTTCGCGGATCAGGGACTGCGCGCCGTCAGCGACCGCAGTGTCGATCTCGACGCCGCGGTTCATGGGGCCGGGATGCATGACGAGGGCGTCTGGCTTGGCGTAGGCGAGCTTCTTCTGGTCCAGCCCGAAATAATGGAAATACTCGGAGGTCGACGGCACGAAGGAGCCGTTCATGCGCTCGCGCTGGAGCCGCAGCATCATGACGATGTCGGCGCCGTTGAGCCCCTCGCGCATGTCGCGCGCGACCTCGACGCCCATCCGCTCGATGCCGGGCGGCAGCAGCGTGGAGGGGCCGACGACGCGGACGCGGGCGCCCATCGCGTTGAGCAGGATGATGTTGGAGCGGGCGACGCGCGAATGCAGCACGTCGCCGCAGATCGCGACCACGAGGCCCTCGAGCCGGCCCTTGTTGCGGCGGATGGTCAGCGCGTCGAGCAGGGCTTGTGTCGGATGCTCATGCGCGCCGTCGCCGGCATTGATCACGGAACCGTCGACCTTGCGGGCCAGCAGTTCCACCGCGCCGGAGGCGTGATGGCGCACCACCAGGATATCCGGGTGCATGGCGTTGAGCGTCATGGCGGTGTCGACCAGCGTCTCGCCCTTTTTGATGGACGAGGATGACACCGACATGTTCATGACGTCGGCGCCCAGCCGTTTGCCGGCGAGCTCGAACGAGGATTGGGTCCGGGTGGAAGCCTCGAAGAAGAGGTTTACCTGCGTCCGTCCACGCAGGACGGTGCGCTTCTTGTCAACCTGGCGGTTGAGCTCGACATATTCTTCGGACAGGTCGAGGAGGCCGGTGATGTCGGCCGCGGAAAGGCCCTCGATGCCCAGCAAATGCCGGTGACCGAGGACGAAGGTCGATTTCGATGTCATTAAAGCGAGAGCTATAGGCGGGGATGGCCGGGGGGGCAAGGGCCAATGCCGGGGCGGGGAGTTATCCCCCGATCTGTACCTCGTCGTCAGTCCAAGGCGAGGCGAAGCAAGAGCAGCGCAATCGGCAAATCCGGAGTGCCATCGCACGCCGGTGACCTGCCGAGGCAGTTATGGCCCAAGCAGGATGGCCCTGTATTTCGATCCTGAGGCCCTACATCTTTTGGGTTTCTCGGATATGTTCAGCAATCCAAAAGCGAGCTGGATACGCAATCAATGACGTCCGACGATATCCCGCAACGAACACCTCAATCTCATTGCCAACTGGCTCAATACATTGGCTGCAGCCATCATGACGGCCGGAACCTTCGTGCCCGCGGCTCAGTTCATCTTCAACATTCTGCCGCCAGGCACGGACAACGGTCTATTGATTGGGATCGGTGCGGTTTGCGTCGTGTTCGGTTTCGCCGTACACTTGGCTGGACACGTTTTCCTGGGAGGTCTCCGATGACCACCAACCAAGTGATCGCCTTGCTTTTCCCGGTAGGGGTCACGGTAGGTGCCGTGCTTACGGGATGGCTGGCGAAGAAACTCTGGGTGGATCGCAAGCCGGAGATCGTCGGTTCAACCCACGTTGACGAGGACATTCTCTCGGCCCTGGGCGAGGCGGAGCGTGCGATCCAGAAAGCCGAGAAAGGCATGCGGGTAAAGGCTTCAGAACCTCTACCGAGGCATCTCTCGCCGCAGCCGTAGGCCAGATCGAGCGAAACGCAGCGTGGTTCGCCGAATTGGTCAAGTTTCATCGGTTCAATGACGCCAGCGTTCGCGCGATCGAGCCACGTGACTTCGAGTTCGCTCTTGTGCTCGCGTCCGAGACTGGGGGAGTTCGAACGCTTTTGGCCAAATCGATTCTGACTGCGCTTGTTGCAATTCTGTCGACCTCATACGTTCACGCCCAATCGCTCCCGGGCGGTTTCGTCTATTTGCACGACATCGATCCCAGCATCATCCAGGACATTCGCTACGCCACCTCGAACAATTTCGTCGGCCGTCCGCTCGCCGGCTACGGGGCCGGCGAGTGCGTGGTGAAGCGGGAGGTTGGGCTGCGGCTGAAAGCGGTGCAGCAGGAACTGGCGGCGCAAAATCTCTCGCTGAAGATGTTCGACTGCTACCGGCCGGCGCGGGCCTCGCTCGACATGGTCAGGTGGTCGCAGAACGGCCACGAGACGGCCGCCGAGCGGCGCTACAATCCCAAAATTCCCAAGACCGAGCTGTTCCGCCTCGGCTACATCGCAAGCCGCTCGCAGCATTCGACGGGGGCGGCGCTCGATCTCACGCTGGTCGATCTCAAGGCGGACAATTCAGGCAAATACGACCCGTCAAAGGCCTACGCTGATTGCACGGCGCCGGTCGAGGCGCGACTGCCGGAGGGCAGCGTCGACATGGGCACCGGCTATGACTGCACCGACGTGAAAGGGCACACCGCCGGACCGACGATCAGTCCGGATCAGCGCGCCTGGCGCAAGCGGCTGGTGGCTGCGATGGCGAGGCAAGGCTTTGTGAACTATGCGAAGGAGTGGTGGCACTTTTCACTGCCGGGGGCGGGAGGGGCGGCCTATGATTTCCCGATCCAGCCGCGGCGGAACTGATTCCGCGCCGAGGACACGAGATGACCCAGCCCAGCTTCGCGACCCACGAGGTCTTCAACCAGTCACCGCCGTTCGAGGACGTCGATCTGTTCGCCGCGGACCAGCCGCTGGTCGCGGCGGTCAGGACCAATGGCGCTGCGGCCGCGGAACCGGAGCTCTCGGAGTTCGGCAAGCATTGGGGCTCGGCAGCGATGGCCGATCGGGGGCGCGTCGCGAACGAGAACACGCCGAAGCTGCGCACCTTCGATGCCAAGGGCAATCGGCGCGACCAGGTCGAGTTTCATCCGGCCTATCATGAACTGATGGCCCACAGCGCCCGTGCCGGCGTGCACAATTCGACTTGGACCGCGGATGGAAGACCCGCGGGCGATGCCGCGGAGGTCATCCGCGCGGCAAAATTCTACATGGCCGCGCAGGTCGAGACCGGCCATCTCTGCCCGATCACGATGACGCGCGCCTCCGTGGCGGCGCTGGCGATGCAGCCTGATCTGCTCGCCAAGGTGATGCCGGTGCTGTCGACGAAAAGCTACGATCCCAGCTTTGCGCCGTGGTGGGAGAAGCGCGGTATGACGCTCGGCATGGGCATGACCGAGAAGCAGGGCGGCACCGACGTGCGCGCCAACATGACGCGCGCGGTGCGCGACGGAGGCGCCTACCGCATCACCGGCCACAAATGGTTCATGTCGGCGCCGATGTGCGACGCCTTCCTGGTGCTGGCCCAGGCAGACCAGGGACTGACCTGTTTCTTCATGCCGCGCTTCGCGCCGGATGGGTCGGTGAACGCGATCCAGTTCCAGCGGCTGAAGGACAAGCTCGGCAACCGCTCCAATGCGTCGTCCGAAGTCGAGTTCGTCGGTGCCTATGCGGAAGCCGTCGGCGACGAGGGCAAGGGCATCCGCACCATCATCCAGATGGTGCAACTGACGCGGCAGGATTGCGCGATCGCCTCGGTCGGCTTGATGCGCTCGGGGCTCGCCCACGCGCTGCATCACGCCCGGCACCGCAGCGTGTTTCAGAAACGTCTGGCCGATCAGCCGCTGATGCAAGCCGTACTCTCGGACATGGCGCTCCATGTGGAGGCGAGCACGGCGCTGGTGATGCGGCTCTGTCGCGCCTTCGATCGGACGCCGTACGATCCGGCGGAGGCCGCCTACATGCGGCTGCTGACGCCTGCGATCAAATACTGGACCTGCAAGAGCGCGCCGCCGTTCCTCTACGAAGCCATGGAATGCCTCGGCGGCAACGGCTATGTCGAGGACGGCATTCTGGCGCGCCACTACCGGGAGGCTCCCGTCAACGCCATCTGGGAGGGCTCGGGCAACGTGATGTGCCTCGACGTGCTGCGCGCGCTGTCGCGCGAGCCGGAGGCGGCGATGGCGGTGCTGCAAGCGCTTGCTGCCGAAACGAACGGTCTGCCAGGGGCAGGCGAGGCCGTCTCGTTCATCGGCAAGACCTTCCGGCGCGCGGACGGCGAGCGCGTTGCCCGCCTTGCGGTCGAGAAGCTGGCGCTGCTTGCGGCCGCCGCCGCGCTCAACGGCGTGTCGCCGCGCCAAGCCGAACTGTTCTCCGCCACACGCCTCGCCGCCAATCACGCCAGCATGTACGGCGCGGTCGAGCTCGAGAGCGGCGATGTGCGCGCGCTGCTGGAGCGGGCGCTGCCGTGAGCCTCTCAAACGAAAGCGCTTTAATGGACTCCCTCAATCCCGATCATCCTCCGCTCATCGAGACGCCGGCGCCGCGGGTCTGGAAATTCTGGGGCACGGCGCTGTGGGGCATCGCTATCTTCGCAGCCATGTTCGTCGGGCAGATCGGGGCCATCGTCTATCTGGTCTGGGTCGCCCGCGACCCTATCGACCTCGCATCACTGCAGCACGTCGGTGGCGAGCCGGCGTCGCTCGCGTTTTCGGTCACGATGGGCCTGCCGGCGACGCTGGCCGCCGTGTGGCTGGCCATCCGCATCAAGAAGGCGTCCTTCGTCGACTATCTCGCGTTGTATTGGCCGTCATGGAAGCAACTCCTGTTCGGCGCCGTCGGGCTGATTCTGATCGTGGTGGCCTGGGAGACGATGTCGCGGAGTCTCGGCCGCGAGGCGACGCCGGGCTTCATGACCGATCTGTTGAAATCCGGCCGTGACAAGGACGCCGCCGTGATGCTGCTGTTCGCCTTCAGCGTGGCGGCGCCGATGTCCGAAGAGGTTTTGGCGCGCGGCTTCCTCTACCGCGGCTGGTCGGCGAGCTTCCTGCGCGTCCCCGGCGCGATCATCCTGTCGTCGCTGCTGTGGACCGTCGTGCACCTGCAATACGACCTGTACTTCCTCGCCGAGGTCTTCTCCATCGGCCTCTGGTTCGGCTACATGCGCTATCGCAGCAACTCACTGTGGCTCACGATCGTGCTGCATGCGCTGAACAATCTGACGGCGGTGGTGCTGACGATGTGGTTGGGGAGTTAGGCCACCAGCGCGATCGCGATCGGCATCGTGATCGCCGCCAAAATCGTCTGCAGCGTGATGATCTGCGCCAGTAGCGGGGCATCGCCGCCCATCTGGCGGGCCAGCACATAGGCGCTGGTCGAGGTCGGCACCGCGGCGCAGATCGCGACGATCGCGAGACTGTCGCCGGACAGTCCGAACCAGACGGCGAGCCCCAGCGCGATCACGGGCATCAGCACCAGCTTGAACACCACGCCGATAGCGGCGCCCGTGCTGGGGCGGAGCAGGCCTTCAAGATGCAGGCCGGCGCCGGTGACGAGCAGGCCGATGGCGAGCGAGGAGCGGCCAAGTGCATCTGCCACCTCATGCCAGATCTTCGGCAACGGCAGATGGACGACGTTGATGACGAGGCCGATCACGCAGGCCCAAATCAGGGGATTGCGAACAACCGTCATGACAACGGTGCGCGCGGATTGCTTCTTCGGCGCTGCGTAGTGGGCGAGCACCGCGACGCTGAGGACGTTGACCAGCGGAATGATCGCCACCATCGCGACGGAGGCGAGCGCCAGCCCGACCTCGCCGAACATATTGGCGGAGACGGACAGCGCCACATAGGTCTGCCAGCGGATCGCGCCCTGGAAGATCGAGGTGAAGGCGGGGCCGTCGATATCGAGCCGCGACAGGGCCGGGCGGAGCGCGAGGCAGAGCAGCGACATCGCGAGCGCCGAGAGCAGCAGCGCGCCGCCGACGCCTGCGACCGGGACCTTGGACAGGTCGGCCTTCACCAGCGTCTGGATCAGCAGCATCGGAAACAGCACGAAATAGGTCAGCCGCTCCAGCCCGTTCCATTGCGTATCGAGCCGCATCAGCGTGCGCTTTAGCACCACGCCGAGCACGATCAGGATAAAGACGGGGAGGAGCGCCGCGATCACGACGGCCATGGATCAGTCAGGCCCCGGGGCTGCGCGCAGATTGGCGAGGCGGTCGAGCGCGCCTTGCAGGATGAAGATCGCGGCGTGCTCGTCGATCACTTCGGCGCGCTTGGCGCGGCTGACGTCCATGCCGATCAATTCGCGCTCGACCGCGGCAGTCGATAGACGCTCATCCCAGAGGCCGATCGGCAGCGCGGTCAGGCCAGCGAGGTTGCGGGCAAACGCCCGGGTCGATTGCGCGCGCGGGCCCTCGCTGCCGTCCATGTTGATGGGCAGGCCGAGCACGAAGCCGACGGCCTTGCGTTCACTGGCAATCGCGAGCAGCCGGGCGGCATCCTGCTTGAACGCCTTGCGCTGGATGGTCTCGACGCCGGTCGCCAACCGGCGGTCCGGATTGGACACGGCAACGCCAATGGTCTTGGTACCCAGATCAAGGCCGACCAAGCCGCCGCGTTCCGGCCAGTGGGTTGCAGCATCGACGAGAGGCAGGATAAGAGCCGGCATGGGACTAGCGCATATCACGCGTCGCGCTGCGGTGCTACAAAATGGAAAAGCCGCACGAAAGGCGGCTCAGACGGCGACGATGCGCCCCTTAATTGCGAATAGATCGGGCGGCTCATAGCGCCTGAATTGCTCTGCAACCTCCAAGCCCGGCGGCGGCTCACCAATCACCGAGCTCTCTTCCCGTATCTGGAATCCTGCCTCGCGGAATAGTCGCAAGTAGTCGCTGTGGCGCAGCCGATTGACGTACTGCTTGCCACTGTTGAACGGTCGCCACTGTTCATCCGAATAGCGGAGGAAGTTCAGTCTCGAAACTGACTTGTCCGACCTGGCATAATGGTCGCTATAGTCGATTGAATGCGTCGTGAGGCCATTGGTGACGGCGCGCAATCCCTTGAGAAGGGTTACAAGCTGGTCTGCCGGCACGTGCTCCAGAACCTCGTTCGAGCAGGAGCAATCCACTTTCGTTCCGTCATCGTTCACATAGTAAGGGGCCCGATACTCAATCCCCGACCGCGCAAGGTCATCCCAAGTCTCGAACTTGCCGCCGAGCCTGCTTCCTGCATGCCGGATCAGATCTAGCTTCGCCAGCCGCTCGACGTCGCATGCGATGATCTTCGGCACGCCAAGCGCCCTGAGGGCGATAGGAACGGCCAGATCGCGTCCGGCGCCGATTTCCAAGACCGATCCAGGAAGCGCATCGCTCACGGCACTGTAGTCCGCTACAACGCGCCGGGCGATTCCGGCAAGAGCATCAAGCGTAGCATCTCGGCGAGGCCAGGTGGCGCTGCAAGAAGTAGTGCGCCTGAGCCCCGCCGGGGAGATCGAGCGCACGGAACGCAAGTGCTTTAAGCCGCCAATCCATGGCCTTGCCCTACTATGGGTCGAACGAATTGTCGAGGAGACCGAGTTGCGGGGGCTGCCGGGATCGCATGTTCGCCGTGACGGCGATGCTGGTCCCTGGAACACCGCAGCCAATGGTTCGTGGTGCTGTTCGCCATGTCCTGCGTGCCCGGTTCGGCTTAAGGCTTCCTGCAAGGGGCCTAGCCGTTCGACGTGGTCGAGGCGATCTGGGCCACTGCGGCGCTGGGGTCTCAGGCCGCGATGAATTCGTCGTCCTGCTTCAGGCAGGCGGAAAACCCGTTCAGCGCGCTGGTTTGATGTCCGGCACGACGCTGGATGAAGAGCGTCTCGACCTGCGCGTGCGAATGGCTCAGCGCGTGCATCGACACGCTGCCATTGATCGCGCTGCGTTCGACCACGGCGCGCGGCAGCAGCGTCACACCCATATCGGCGGCGACACAGCCGATCATGCCGTCGAGCGTGCCGAGCTCGAAGCGTGCGGCTGACGGCCAGCCGAACTCGACAAAGATCTGTTCCAGCCGCTGCCGGTAGGTGCAGCCAGTGCGGAACGTCAGCGCGGTCGGGCCGGATTCCGGCGTGCCGGCACGCAACTCGGCGAGCGTGGCCCAGCGCCGCGCACTGACCAGCACCAGCTCTTCGCGGAACGCGCTTGTCGCGGTGAGATCGGCATGCGCGATCGGACCTGCGACGAAGGCGCCGTCGAGCGTGCCTTCGAGCACGCACGCTACGAGGTCGGCGGTGGGCGCGGTGCGCAGGCTCAGCCGGACGGCGGGAAAGCGGCGATGAAAATCGGCCAGCAGCGGCGGCAGCCGCACCGCCGCGGTCGTTTCCATCGAGCCGATCGCGAGCGGTCCCTTGGGCTCGCCGTCGTCGCAGGCCGCGAGCACGGCCTCGCGCGCGAGCGCGGACATCCGTTGCGCGTAAGGCAACAGCCTTTTGCCCGCGCCCGTCAGGGTCATGCCGCGGCTATGGCGTTCGAACAGCGGTGTACCGATCTCCGCCTCCAGCGCCTTCACGCGCTGGGTCACGTTCGACTGCACCGTGTTGAGCTCTTCGGCCGCGCGGGTGATGCCGCCGGTGCGGGCGACGGCAGCGAAGGTCTGGATGTCGCTGAGTTCCATAATATCGTTTCTCTTTTGAGATGGTAGCGTTCGTTAGAATTCAATTTTAGAGAATGGTATTCTGGACTAATGTTCGTGTCGAGAGCGGAGGAGCCATGCCGATCATCACGCCGCTGACCCAGCTCCTGGGGATCAAACATCCGATCCTGCTGGCTCCAATGGACACGATCGCCGGCAGCCGGCTGACGCGGGCGGTCAGCGAGGCCGGCGGCTTCGGGATCCTGGGTGGTGGCTACGGCGATCAGGAGCGGCTCGAGGCCGAGACCAGGCAACTGAGCGGCTCTGCTTCGTTCGGTATCGGCTTCATCACCTGGAGCCTCGCAAAAAAACCAAGACTTCTCGACATCGCACTCGACGCCAATCCGCAAGCGATCATGCTGTCATTCGGCGATCCCGCGCCATTTGCAGCGCGCATCAGGACGTGCGGGGTGCGCTTGATCTGCCAGGTGCAGAGCGAGGACATGGCGAAGCAGGCGCTCGACGCCGGTGCGGACATCCTGATCGCGCAGGGTACCGAAGCCGGCGGCCACGGCGCATCGCGCACCACCGTCGATATCGTACCTGCGATCGTCGATCTCGCGGCCGGGCGGGTGCCGGTGGTTGCCGCCGGCGGAATTGCCGATGGTCGCGGGCTGGCCGCAATGATGATGCTGGGCGCCTCCGGCGTGCTGATCGGCACGCGCTTCTATGCCAGCGTGGAGGCCAATGGCGCGGAGGAAGCCAAGCAGCGCATTCGCGACGCTGATCCCAATGACACGGTGCGCGGCGTCATCGTCGACTGGTCGCGCAGCCTGTTCTGGCCGGCCCCGTTCACCGCGCGAACGCTGGTCAACGATCATATCAGGCGCTGGACGGGCCGCGAGATCGAGCTGATGCAGCGCGCCGCCGAGGTGACCGTCGAATATGCCGCGGCAAAGGCCGCGGGCAATTTCGAGGTCGCCGCGGTCTTTGCCGGCGAGGCTGTCGGCCTGATCCATGATATTCCGTCCGCCGCCGAAATCGTCGAACGGATTGCGACCGAGGCCGAGCAACTGCTAACCGGCCGGCGAAATTCCAGCGTGTCCGCCTAAACTGCGAGAGAACAACCATGTGGCCGAACCGTC
Organism: Bradyrhizobium sp. i1.15.2; assembly: GCF_040548425.1. Classification (NCBI taxonomy): domain Bacteria; kingdom Pseudomonadati; phylum Pseudomonadota; class Alphaproteobacteria; order Hyphomicrobiales; family Nitrobacteraceae; genus Bradyrhizobium; species Bradyrhizobium sp. i1.15.2. Next base: position 155,952 of record NZ_JBEPRQ010000014.1, read on the forward strand.
GACTGATCGATCTCTTCAAGACCGAATTCCCGATCGTGCTGGCGCCGATGGCTGGCGTGATGGACGCGGAGCTGGTGATCGCCGTTGCGCAAGGCGGGGGGCTCGGCTCGCTACCGAGCGCGATGCTGTCGCCGGACAAGGCACGCGAGCAGGTCAACATCATCCGGCAGCGCGTCTCCGCGCCGGTGAACATGAATTTCTTCTGCCACACACCGGTCGAGCTCACAGCCGAGGCGGAGGCGCGCTGGAAGCAGCGCCTCGCGGGCTACTACAATGAGCATGGCCTCGATCCCGCCGCACCCATCAATGCCGCGAACCGCGCGCCGTTCGACGCCGGCTTCTGCGAGGTCGTGGAGGAGCTGAAGCCCGAGATCGTCAGCTTCCACTTCGGCCTGCCGGAGGCCGCGCTGCTCAAGCGGGTCAAGGCGGCCGGATGTCTCGTCATCTCCTCGGCGACCACGGTGAGGGAAGCGGTCTGGCTCGAGCAGCACGGCGCTGACGCGGTGATCGCACAAGGCGCGGAGGCCGGCGGTCATCGTGGCATGTTCCTGACCGACAAGATCTCGGAACAGCCCGGCACCTTCGCGCTGGTGCCGCAGGTGGTCGACGCGGTGAAGGTCCCGGTGATTGCGGCCGGCGGCGTTGCGGATGGCCGCGGCATTGCAGCCGCCTTCGCGCTCGGCGCGGCCGGCGTGCAGATCGGGAGTGCCTATCTGCGCTGTCCGGAATCCAAAGTCAGTGCAGCGGCACGCGCGGCGCTCGCCGAGGGGCGGGATGATTCCACCGTTATCACCAATGTCATGACCGGGCGGCCGGCGCGCGGCGTCCAGAACCGCCTGATGCGCGAGGCCGGCCCGATTTCGCCGGACGCGCCGCCATTTCCCCATGCCGCAACGGCGCTGGGACCGCTGAAGGCGGCTGCCGAAAAGCAGGGCAGGGTAGATTTCACCAATCTCTGGGCCGGACAGGCGATCGCCCTCGGCCGCGAGGTCCCGGCAGCCGAATTGACCCGGGATCTCGCCAAAACGGCCCTGGCTCGCCTGAAAGCTCTCGCCGGATAGGTCCCCGCCGCCGGTTGCGGCGCAAAAGCGGCCTCTGCTATACGGCACTTAGGTTTTGCCGTGAGAGGCCTTATATAATGTCCGTCGACGCCGCTACCGTCCGCCGCATCGCGCATCTGGCGCGCATTGCGGTTTCCGAGGGCGAGGTTCCGCATCTGCAGGGCGAGCTCAACGCCATGCTCGCCTTTGTCGAGCAGCTCTCGGAGGTCAATGTCGAGGGTGTGGAGCCCATGACCTCGGTCACCCCGATGCAGATGAAGAAGCGGCAGGATTTGGTCAATGACGGCGAGATCGCCGACGATATCGTTGCCAACGCGCCCGCGACCGAAGGTCACTTCTTTCTGGTGCCGAAGGTCGTCGAGTAACTTGCATAGCGTTTTCGAGCGAAGTGGAAGCCGGTTCGCGTAAAGAAAACGCGTCAAACTAAAGAGTCTTAGGACGTGGTCCGATGTGCATGCTTTGCGACGACGAGAAGGCCTATCAGGCCTATATGAACTATCTCGACAAGATGGAGCGGCAGGGCAAGGCCGCCGACCCCAATGTCGCCGTCAATGCCGTGCTCGACGAGATCGAGGCGGCGGCCAAAGCGTCCGCCAAAAAAGACGACCCGGCCAACGACAAGTCCCTGTCTCCGTTCTTCTGCAGCCCGATCAATAAATGACCGATTTGACATCGCTGACGCTCGCCGAGGCCCGCAAGGGCCTTGCGGCCAAGACTTTCACGTCCCTCGAGCTGACCGACGCGCATCTGAACGCGATCGAAGCCGCGCGTGTGCTCAATGCTTTCGTCATGGAGACGCCGGACCAGGCGCGGACCATGGCGCGCGAGGCGGACGCCAGGATCGGGAAGGGCGACGCGGGGCCGCTCGCCGGCATTCCGCTCGGCATCAAGGACCTGTTCGCGACGAAGGGCGTGCGCACCACGGCGTGCTCGAAAATCCTCGGCAATTTCGTGCCGACTTACGAGTCCACCATCACCTCGCAGCTGTGGCGCGACGGCGCGGTGATGCTGGGCAAGCTCAACAATGACGAGTTCGCGATGGGCTCGTCGAACGAGACCTCGTGCTTCGGCCCGGTCGGCAATCCCTGGCGGCGCGACGGAAGCAACGCGACGCTGGTGCCGGGCGGCTCGTCTGGCGGCTCGGCCTCCGCCGTGGCCGCGTTGCTCTGCATGGGCGCCACCGCGACCGACACCGGCGGTTCGATCCGCCAGCCGGCGGCGTTCACCGCAACGGTCGGCATCAAGCCGACCTATGGCCGCTGCTCGCGCTGGGGCATCGTCGCCTTTGCCTCCTCGCTCGACCAGGCCGGTCCGATCGCGCGCAGCACGCGCGATGCCGCGATGCTGTTGCGCTCGATGGCCGGCCACGATCCGAAGGACACGACCTCGATCGACATGGCTGTGCCGGACTACGAGGCCGCGATCGGCAAGTCCGTGAAGGGCATGAAGATCGGCATTCCCAAGGAATACCGGCTCGACGGCATGCCGGCCGAGATCGAAAAGCTTTGGGAAGCGGGCGCGGCCTGGCTGAAAGCGGCAGGAGCCGAACTCGTCGAAGTGTCACTGCCACACACCAAATACGCGTTGCCGGCCTATTACATCGTGGCGCCGGCGGAGGCGTCCTCCAACCTCGCGCGCTATGACGGCGTGCGCTACGGCCTGCGCGAGCAGGGCCGCAACATCAACGAGCTCTACGAGAACACCCGCGCCGAAGGTTTTGGCGCCGAGGTGAAGCGCCGCGTCATGATCGGCAGCTACGTGCTCTCGGCCGGCTACTACGACGCCTATTATTTGCGCGCCCAGAAGGTGCGCACGCTGATCAAGAAGGACTTTGAGGATTGCTTCGCCAAGGGCGTCGACGCGATCCTGACGCCGGCGACGCCGTCGGCGGCCTTCGGCATCGGCGAGAAGGGCGGCGCGGACCCTGTCGAGATGTACCTCAACGACATCTTCACGGTGACGGTGAACATGGCGGGCCTGCCGGGCATCGCGGTGCCCGCCGGCAAGGACGCGCAGGGCCTGCCGCTCGGCCTGCAGTTGATCGGCCGTCCCTTCGACGAGGAGACGCTGTTCTCGCTCGGCGAGGTGATCGAGCAGGCCGCCGGCCGCTTCACGCCAGTGAAATGGTGGTGAACATGGCGGCGTTTATCGGCAGCCTCGACGGCGCCGCGCCGCCGCCGGATCTCAGCGCGCCGCTCGCCGCACTGTGGTGGGCCGCCAAAGGCGACTGGGACCAGGCGCACAGAATCGTCCAGGACGAGAGCAGCCGCGAGGCCGCCTGGGTGCACGCCTATCTGCACCGGGTCGAGGGCGACCTCGGCAATGCCGGCTATTGGTACCGCCAGGCTGGCCAGCCCGTGGCCACGGATTCGCTTGAAGCAGAATGGCAGCGCATCGCCGATACGCTGGGTGGGAGTGCATCCGCATGAGCGAGCCTGGTTTCACGGGTCCGAAAGCGAAGCCGGAGGATTTATTCGGCCGTTTTCGCGAGATCGTTTCCGATCCGCTCAACCTCCTGATCGAGCGCGTCCCGATGGCCGGCCTCGTCGAAGGCGACCAGGTCTATCTGCATAACGGCCTGAAGGTTCCGGGCATCGGGCCCGGAGCCTATTACGGACCTTTCAGCAGTGTGCTCATCATCAATCGCGGCGTCCACGAGCCGCTGGAAGAATATGTCTTCCAGGAATTGCTGAAGCGGCTGGGCGAGGCGCCCTCGATGATCGAGCTCGGCGCCTATTGGGGCCACTATTCGATGTGGCTCAAGAAGGCGCGGCCCAAGGCAGAGGTCATCCTGGTCGAGCCGGATCCCGCTTGCCTGAAGACCGGTCAGGATAATTTCGCGCGCAACGGACTGCGGGCCGAATTCGTCAAGGCCTTCGTCGGCAAGGGCAAATTCGAGGTCGACGCCTTCTTCAGGGACAGGAAGATCAAGCATCTCGACATCTTGCATGCCGATATCCAGGCCTTCGAGGTCGAGATGCTGCAAGGCGCGGAGAGCGTGCTCGCCAAGCGCCGCGTCGATTATCTCTTCATCGCAACCCATTCGCAGGCCCTCCATGACGAGGTCGTCGATCGTCTCAAGGCGCACGGCTACCGCGTTGAGATCTCCAGCGATTTCGAGGAGCAGAGCACGTCGTTCGACGGCTTCGTGTTCGCCTCCTCGCCGGAGGTCGACGCGCTATTCGGAGAGATTGAGGTGATGGGCCGCCGCGAGATCGCGTTGCGCCAGCCGGCCGATGTGCTTCGGTCGCTCAACGGGCTTCTCGAAGCCGGTGAAGCGCGAGCGGTCAAGGGACCAGTAAAGGAACCAGTCAAGCCATGAACGCACCTGCCGCACCCCACAAGCTTCTCAAGGGCTCAACCGGTGACTGGGAGATGGTCATCGGCCTGGAGGTCCACGCTCAGGTGACGTCGAACGCGAAGCTGTTCTCCGGCGCCTCCACCGCGTTCGGCGGCGAACCGAACTCGCATGTGTCGCTGGTCGACGCGGCGATGCCGGGCATGCTGCCCGTCATCAACGAGGAATGCGTCAGACAGGCTGTCCGGACCGGCCTCGGGCTGAACGCGCAGATCAATCTGCGCTCGGTGTTTGACCGCAAGAACTATTTCTATCCGGACTCGCCGCAGGGCTACCAGATCAGCCAGTACAAGTCGCCGATCGTCGGCGAAGGCGAGGTCGTGGTCGAACTGGACGGAGGCAAGACCGCCACGATCGGCATCGAGCGGCTGCATCTGGAGCAGGACGCCGGCAAATTGCTGCACGATCAGTCGCCGACCATGTCCTATGTCGATCTCAACCGCTGCGGCGTGGCGCTGATGGAGATCGTCTCGAAGCCCGACATCCGCGACGCCGAGCAGGCCAAGGCCTATGTGACCAAGCTGCGCTCGATCCTGCGCTATCTCGGCACCTGCGACGGCGACATGGAGAAAGGATCCTTGCGCGCCGACGTCAACGTCTCCGTGCGCAAGCCGGGCGCGCCGCTCGGCACCCGCTGCGAGATCAAGAACATGAACTCGATCACCTTCATCGGCCAGGCGATCGAGTACGAGGCCAGGCGCCAGATCGAAATCCTCGAGGACGGCGGCGCGATCGACCAGGAGACCCGGCTCTACGACCCCAACAAGGGCGAGACGCGGTCGATGCGGTCCAAGGAAGAGGCGCACGACTATCGCTACTTCCCCGATCCCGACCTGCTGCCGCTGGAGTTTTCGCAAAGCTTCGTCGACGAGCTGAAGGCTGAGCTGCCCGAGCTGCCAGACCAGAAGAAGACGCGCTTCGTCGCGGATCTCGGCCTGTCGGCCTACGACGCCAGCGTGCTGGTCGCCGAGCGCGAGAGCGCGGTGTTCTACGAGACCGTGCTGGAGAAGCTCGCCAACCGCGCGCGCGATGGCAAGGTCGCCGCGAACTGGGTGATCAACGAGCTGTTCGGTCGTCTCAACAAGGAAGGCCGGGATATTACGGACTCTCCGGTCGATGCCGCACAGCTCTCCGGGATCATCGACCTGATCGGCGAGGGCACGATCTCCGGCAAGATCGCCAAGGATCTGTTCGAGATCGTCTGGCAGGAGGGCGGCGATCCCCGCGCGCTGGTCGAAAGCCGCGGCATGAAGCAGGTCACGGATCTTTCGGCGATCGAAAAGGTTGTCGACGACATCATCGCGGCCAATCCCGACAAGGCGGCGCAGGTCAAGGACAAGCCGCAGTCACTCGGCTGGTTCGTCGGCCAGGTGATGAAGGCATCCGGCGGCAAGGCCAACCCGCAGAGCGTCAACGAGCTGCTCAAGTCCAAGCTCGGCATCTGACCTCGCGCGTTCGAACGAGGTGACGGACGGGCGTCGTCACCTCGCTTCGGTTCGCGATGCGACGCTCGCGCGCATCCTCGGCGACGAACTTCATCCCGATCGAACGCGATACGCCGACCGAATCGCCGTCACGCGATTCGCGCAAAACGGCGACTTGCACGCGCTCTGACGAGCGTTCGCGCCGTTAATCATGAAAATATTTTCGTTGCCAAAAGTCGCGACTCAGAGTCCGCGAAACGCCTTCGCGAGGCGCTCGCGCGATCGGCAGGATGCATCATTGCAACGATCGCGCGCGATGCGCGCGCGCAAAAAAATACTTTCTGCATAGCGTTTTTCTGCAATCGCATCTCTCGCAAAGGTCGATGCTGCGGGCACTCTCCGCGATCGCAAGCACACGTCATGCAGACCGCTTGCATCGCGTTCGCCAAGCGCAGGCGCGTTGCGTCGTCAACACTTCTTTAAGCGAGACGCTGTTTTTTTCGTTGTGTTGGTGTATTCGGGATGAGTGTGCACTCGATCCCCGACTGCATGCAGCGATTAAGCCATCTCACACATCGGAGGGCAACATGGCCAAGAAAGCTAAGAAGGCAAAGAAGGCGAAGAAGGCGAAGAGCGCAGTGAAGAAGACTGCGAAGAAGACCCGCAAGGTCGCCAAGAAGAAGTAACTTCGCTTTTTGAAGTTGCCGGCTCCTAGAGAGCCGGCACGTCATCAGCGCCTCTCAAAAGGTTCTGGTCGACGATAGAGGGTGTCGGCGAGACATCAGGTCAACGGTCGGATCGTTCTCTTTCGCGGGTTCGCTCGCCAAAGGCCGGTCCGGCAGAAGAAACAAGTTTTCTTCGTTCGTGCGGTTCTCCGTAAGGGGCTCCGCAATTTCACAAGTGGCCTTCGGGCCAACGTGGAAGCTGGTCCTGACGTGTTCGCCGACGCCCTCGTTCTCATGAGGCCGGGGTATTGCCGGCATTCCCATATCCCCACATTGTTGATCTGACCGCGGCATGGCCGTTTTGCCGTTGAGCAGGCGGGTTCGCATATGAGGTCTCAGCGGCGCCTGAGCGAGCGCCTCGTCCTTCGAGACGACCGCTTCGCGGCCTCCTCAGGATGAGGCTCAGCTGCACCCATCTGCGTTGCTGCTGCCGCATCCTCATCCCTCATCCTGAGGGTCCGCCGCAGGCGGGCGTCTCGAAGGATGGCCGCAGTCGAGCTTCCAGCCATATGTTTCTCCATATGCGCGCCCTGCTCGAGCAGGGAGGCTGCGGCGCAATTGCTCGCTGTTCGCGCGCCGCTGGTCCATTCGCGGCGTCATCGCCCGGCTCCGATCGGGCGATCCAGGACGCCGCAGCTTCCCGTGGGACCATTGTCGTCTCAGGAATCCGGTGACGATAGCGGGCGGGATCACCACAGGACGCGCGTCTCCGTGCGCGATGGTTATCGTTCTCCCAAAATCCCAAGGTAAACCGAATCTGACGAATTGCAGAAGTGCCTGCAAAACAGGGACTTCTTGCATTTGTCGCACGCGCCTGGCGCGGGCGCGTTTACGTCTGCTTCATCGCGATACTTAAACTGCCATTCAAATTTGCCCGCCATCATTACCTCCAACAAGCCGGCAAACGGCACGGGCAAGAAGCCTCGGGGATGAGTTGAACAGTTGATTGGACGGGAGCCGCGCTCGGGGGACGGGACGGCACAAAAAAAGGGGATGCGTTATGTTTCAGGGTACTTTCGATCTGGAGACCGCGACGCCGATCGACGCAGACGCGCTGTCGGACGTGCTGTTCGAGCGCGGCCTCTATTGGGCGAGCGGACGCTCCGGTCTCGTCGATCTCGTCGCCGCGCACAAATGGTTCAACCTCGCCGCGCTCAAGGGTCGCAAGGACGCCGTGACGCTGCGCCGGGAAGTCGCCGGGCAGATGTCGGACGCCGATATCTCGGCCGCCCAGCGCGAGGCGAGGGCATGGGTTTCCGCCCACTGAGCGGAGATCACGTCCTGGCCGTCGTTTCGCAGGTGAAAGCTGATTTTCGCTGAATCAGGTTCCCTCGTGCTCCGCCAACCGGATTCGGGGCGGCATGAGGCCACCGTCGCGTGTCAGGTGAAGGAACGCACAGATCTCGGATTCTGCTTGAGCGACCCGAGACATAGGTGACAGTTCGTACCGGACACATGGGTTACACTTTCCGCTTTTGTTCTGCGGGAGGTGTAGATGCCGTGGAAAGC
>NZ_JBEPRQ010000015.1:0-152870 GCF_040548425.1 Bradyrhizobium sp. i1.15.2
ACGGACGTGCCTCATCAATCAGATGCGCGCTTTTTGCCTGGAATATGGGATCGCTATTCACCAGGGCGCCGGCAAGTTCAAGGCTGATCTGCCGAGGGTTTTGGCCGATCAGTCGAATGATCTAACCTCGGCGATGCGTCGCATTCTTGCATCTACATTTGACGAGCTGCGGCAGCTGGAGCTGCGGATTGCCGAGGTCAACCGCGAGATTGAGGCAATTGCCTCTCAAAGCGATACCGCACGTCGATTGATGACCATCTCGGGCATTGGTCCGCTGGCCGCGACGGCGCTTTTGGCCGCAGCTGGATCTGCCCGCCAGTTCAAAAAGGCCCGCGATATGGCAGCTTGGCTAGGTCTTGTCCCGAGAGAATATTCTACGGGAGGCAAAACGAAGCTGCTGGGGATAAGCAAGCGCGGCAATCGATATCTGCGCCGGATGATCATCCATGGCGCCCGTTCCTGCGTGACTCAGCTTGATCGCTCGCGATACCGCCTTGGCGCGTGGCTTGATGGACTTCAGGCACGCATGCACAATAACAAGGTCACCGTCGCCTTGGCGGCCAAGATTGCGCGGATCGCATGGGTGGTGATGACCAAGCCCGGCGCAAGCTATGAACGGCGGGATCCGGCCTTTAGCTGATCCCGTTTGTTCCAGACTGCGAGGTTCGTGAAGGTGATGACGAAACAGTCGATCGGCGCGCCGTAAACCCTGTGCAAAAAAGCGGGCTTCGAGCCCGAACCATTTATCTGGGAACGGCACGCGCGGATCTCATCATGGCCTGGCCGCAACAGCGGCCCACTTGCAAGAGGCCGGATACATTTGTGCAGACTGCATCGTCCTCATTAAACGACCTTGCACGGGCGGGGCGGGTCATACATTCTTTCCCACGAGATCCTTCAGCGCCGCATTGTCCAACATGGCGTCTGCCAGAAGCCGCTTCAGCTTCGTGTTCTCGTCTTCCAGCGACCGCAGTCGCTTGGCCTCCGAGACGTCCATCCCGCCGAACCTGGCCTTCCATTTGTAGATGCTGGCGTCGCTGACACCATGCTTGCGGCAGAGATCGGCGACCGGAACCCCCGCTTCGTGCTCCTTCAAAATCCCGATGATCTGTTCTTCGGTAAACCGCTTGCGCTTCATGCTCTGGTCCTCGTCTTGGGCCAGAACGAACTTCAAACTGGATTGAGCCCAAGGGGCAAGGTCACAGGCGCTCGATATAAGGACGTTTTGGGATAACCAGCTTCGGCCCAAGTTGCATCAAGCATTCCATGTGTGCGCACAATTCGAAGCGTTTGCTGGCGAGCCGCGAATGTTCGCATGGCGGGACAATGTTGTTGCGTTCCCGACCGGTCACAAGGACTCGCTAAAGGCACTTACGCTAATGAAGACCGGCGTGGCCGCTGCGGCGAAAACGGATGGAAAAGCAGGCGATGGAATCGTCACCCTTAAGGAATGGGATTCAGCCCAACCTGTAAAACTCTTCAATCATGATATCTACCAGCTAGCGGCCGATACGCTTGATCCGGTCGCAGGAATCGGTGACTTCCTGATTGTTTCGAACTTTGCCTCCGTCACCAAGCACAGCTTGGTCGTCGCAACTTTTGGCGAGCAACTGTTAGCTCATCGACACAGCGAGACAGATCTCCACCCGACGATGACCGTCTTGACGGGGCAAACGCTCGAACCTCACCAACTCCCTCAGCCAGTGATCGCGCCAAAAGAAAAGGTGCAGCAAAAAAAGATCGTGGGGACATTGTTCGTCTCCCACATTGCACGCCCACCGCCTCATATCGTTAATCAGGAGGTAGTGGCGGTAAGCGACTTTTCTCTGGCCGAAAAAGCTTTAGCGAATGCGCGCTTGTTTGAAGTACAGGGTCGAAGTGCCGAGCCTATCGCGTTGGACGGACAATTTCTTGTCACTCATCCTACGACATTTGGTTCTGACACATTAAAGCGCCTCGAAGGGCGGCTGGTCGTGGCGGTGGACGAGACGGGAGAAAGGTATTTCAAGCGTCTGCGCGTCCACAAAAGGCTGGTCGTGTTGGAAAGCCTCAACCCTGACGGAATCACGCCAGCCCAGCTGCTTAGTTTGGACGGCTCGCATGGCTTACCTGTGCTAAGCGACTTACTGGAAGTGGTGGGTGTTCTCTTTGAGCTGCCGAACCAAGGTGCAAAGGCATCTTAGAGCCGACCCGGTCGGATAGAATTACTATGGTGACGGTGCACTAATTATCTGGTGGGCAGAGTCGCAATCGCTGCGGCGCCGCACCGAACCGGCCAGTTCGACATGGTTCGCGGGCGTACTGCTGATTTAACCGAACAGCCGGCATCAGCCGAGGGATACGTCATCGCCTGAGACGGCCGGCGATCGTCTCGCCAAACAAAAATGGCCCGCTTGATGCGGGCCATTTTCGTATCGGGACCGGTAAAGTCCGAACTTGGTTGCGGGGAGGCGCAACGGCGCAACGCCCGATTATTGCGATTGATTGAACAAGAGATTCCTGCGCTTGTTGCCTGAATGAACACCGACCGCGCCACTGATTGAGAGTCTGCGCGCTGAACACTATCAATGCCTTACTGGTTGTGCCCCGGGGTTTCTCAGGCCGTAAATGGACATTCGTCGCACGATCAAAAGGGTGCGCTGCATATCATGGAGTGTCTGAAACTGAAGAACATTGCGTCGGGGCCAGCGCCGACCATCAGCCCGCCGGCCGGGGCAAGCCGAGAGAATCGCGCAAGCTCGAGCCGTCGTACTCAGTGCGGAACAGGCCTCGATGTTGCAGCTCTGGCACGAGGCCGTGGACCAGCTCCTCCAAGCCGCCTGGAAGATATGGGACCTGCAACATGAAGCCATCGCAGGCGCCCGCCTCGAACCACTCCTACATGCGATCCGCCACCGCACCGGGCGTGCCGGTAAATCCACTGGTGGTTCTCCCCGCGCCGTAGCGCTATCCCAGCTCGGCAAGGCTCACGCCCGAGCGGCGCGTCAGCTCGGCGACCTCGCGGTAGTGCCCTTCGACGCCGGGAACGTCGAGGTTCTCAGGCAGGACCTGATCCTGCGGGAAGCGCGAGAGGTCGACGCCGAGACGATCGGACAATGTCGAGAGGCCAGATTCTGGATGCGACAATGCCTGGAGCTCGTGCTGCAGCGCCTTGGCCTGCTTCTCCGTGTTGGCGATCACCGGCACTATGCCAGGCAGCACCTTGATCGTGTCCGGGTCACGGCCGAAACGGACCGCGCGGGCGCGCAGATCGTTGCGGAATTTCGACTGAGACGTCGATCAGGCCGGGTGTCACGAAGATGATCTCGGCCCATCGAGCTGCGAAATCGCGGCCACGATCCGAAGCGCCGGCCTGGATAAAGACCGGGCGCCCTTGCGGCGGTCGGCTGACATTGAGGGGGCCTCGCACATTGAACCATTTGCCGGAATGGTCGATCCGGTGGACCCGCGCCGAGTCGGCGAACAGCGGCGGCTGGCGATCCCGGACCAGCGCACCATCCTCCCCACGAATTCCACAGCTTGGTCACGACCTCGAGAAATTCGTCGGCGCGCTCGTAGCGCCCCTCGCGCGAGAGCTGCTCGTCAGGCCGAAATTGCGCGCCTCCGACTCCTGGAACGAGAAGTCATCGGCGCCCGCCTTGATGGCCTGCACGGTGGCAGGAATGTCGGGATCGCCCGTGAGAAATATGATCGGCAGCGTTGAGCTGGGTTCGCCCAAGCGCTTCTGCAGGGCCGGGCCATCCACGCCGGGCATCCGCACATCGAGTATGATGCAGGTCGGCTCGTCGCCGGTTGGGAGGTGGTCCAGCAACTGCTGGGCGCAAGCATAGGTCTCGACCCTATACCCGGCTTTCTTCAGGCGGCGTTCGATCGCCGTCCGGAATGACTTGTCATCGTCAACAATGTGCGCGAACCCCGGCACCGATCCCCTTTTCGTTATCGAGAGGGTATCGCGCAATGCGCGGTGAGTAAGTGTCTTTTGACGCTCTTTCGGGCAACTGATCTGTCTCTTCGAGGCGATCTATGCAGTTTGTGCCATGCCGCTGCCCTCTGACGATGGCGCCCCTCCGAATGATGGTCGATAGGGTCCTTTTGAGGGCGTGGGTTTGTGCGGGGACGGCGCGACGGCCCGCTACAAATACATTTCACTTCGCGTATCCCCGTTTATTTTGTGCGAGTTGGCACAGAAAAGCGTGCGCGAAGTGGCGCACGTCGTCCGGAAACCGTGATCTTCATGGGTTGGAACGCCCGGAGCCCGCACGAGGTTAGATAGATTGCGCTCCATCGCGGCGGCGCTGATCGGCGCGCTCGATTGGAGGCGGCCCCCATGAAGTTCATCGTGGACGAAGCTGGCGAGATCATCGCCCAAACATCAGATGACCATGTTCTAATCGGCGGCCACCACCGCCCCGCAGTGGCGGCCAGCCTCGGTAAAAGACTGGTCTGGCGAGATACCGGCGAACCTGTGAAGCTTGATCTTTTCTTCAAGCAGCATGGAAGCACTCCTCGACATACAGCCTGAGCCACTCGCCGAGCGTATCGTTCTTCGGGTACATCGCGATGATCGCCATCATGGTCGCGCCGCTGGTGGCGTGATCGTTGGCGGTTGGGCCACCCTCTCAGGGAGAAGACAGCGACATGACAGATCGCGAATTGCTGCGGGACGTGACGGCCATACAAAAAGGGAGGCCGCCTGCGTTGCCACAAGCGGCCCAAGTCTAGGGAGGAAACGCCCAAGGAGGGCAACGATAGCAGGGAGCTACCGCATACCCTTAGCTAGACGATCGCGATCAGCGGCTCAATTGAACGTAAGGGGTGATGGAACGATACAAAGGTTTATGGTCCTGTCGGGCTTACTTGCTCTGCTGCTTGAGCGCCCACAGCCGGTAGGCTCCATATCGCGCGCCAGCCTTTGTGTGCGAGATGGTACGAAAGGAAATTCGAAAATCAAAAACCCCAAATACCCTCAAAGGTCGCGGTCGCGCGGCCCCGCGGAGGTTGACACGCCCAGAGGGACCCGGACGTCCCGACTGTGCGGAGGGTGGCCGCGACGGTCCGCGCAGCGTGTTATCACCTCGACTCACGACCACTATGTCCGCTCACCGGGGGATTGTGTTGCAAAACTCGTTTCTGACTTGGGGGCGAGCTTGGCTTTGGAGTTTCGGCGGTTTTTTTTGGTACGGGGTGTCGGCGGTTTCCGTTTTGCTGGTGGATTTCAGCACGCGACTGCCAGTTGTGGCGGGGGACGGCAGATTAGCTTGGCCAGCCGCCTCAGGTTCTGCGCGGTGGCTGTGAGCAGCACTTCGTCCCTGACGCCATTCAGGCCCCGCAGCCGAAGCCGGTCGAGCCTGAGAATGCGTTTCATACGAGCAAACCGCATCTCGACCTTTTTGCGCTCGCGGTGCGATTGCTCGAAGGCTTCCGTATTGGCCAGCGCACGGACATGATCGCGCACATCTTCGTTGACGTCACGCGTAATTTTGCGCACGACCGCCGTCGTGCATTTGGGCTTCAAGGCGCAGCCAGAGCAATCGCTCTTGCTGGCCCTGTAGTAAACGATGTGACCTTGATCGATATTGCCGGTGCTGGTCAGTTCCGCGCCACCCGGGCAAACATAGACATTGCGCTTTTTGTCGAAGACGAAGTCCGCTCGGCTAAAGGTGCCATCGGGGCGTGCCGACTTGTCCCACACCGGAACGTGCGGCGTGATCTTGCGATCCACTAGCCATTTGAGCAATCTGACCGCGCCGTAAGCCGTGTCGCCTGCCAATCTCTTGGGGCGCAGATCGAAGCGACGCTCAACACGGTCCACCATGATCTGGGTGACAGCAATCTCAACCGCACGGTTCGCGCGCGTGCCTACCGCATCGAGGATGATCCCGGCCTTGTTGTCGATCAGATAGTTCGCATCATAAGCAAAGAATGGATCCACGCCCGGCCTCGTAACCCATGTTGCTTGCGGATCGGTGAGCGAGACTTCCTTGGGAGGCTTGCGGCGACGGCTGCCTTCACTTGAACCGCCGCCGTCTTCATCGCCGTCCTTATCGCTATTGGCGGCATCAAGCGCTGCGATGTACTCGCGCACCGCATGGGATGCTTCCTCTGCCTTTGGCCAGGTAATAGGCTGGTCGCCGGGAAGTCGCCTAGTCTTGTTCACATCGGCCTTGATTAGGCTCGCATCGACTGAGAACGCTTCGCCTCCGACCAGCCCCGCCGAAATACACAGCGCCACTACACGTTCAAAAACCCGGCGTAAGGCATCGCTCTCACGGAAGCGTTCGCCCCGCGCCCGGCAAAACACCGAGTGATCAGGGATATGATCCTCGATGCCGAGCTTGCAAAACCATCTATAAGCCAGATTGACCTGGACCTCGGCGCAGAGCCGACGCTCGGAACGAAGTGCAAATACGTAGCCCAAGACCAGCATCCGGATCATGAGCACCGGATCAATCGAAGGCCGGCCAGTGTGGGAGAAGAATGGAGCGAGCTCGTTGTGCACCCAACTCAGGTCCAGAAAACCGTCGATTTGCCGTACCAGGTGATCAACCGGCACCACCTTGTCGAGATCAAAGGAGTAAAAGAACTGGCCCTGACCGCTCTCCTGCCGACCTAACATCCGCTGCTCCCGCAAATGCCGCCTCAAACCAACGGAATCACGGTTCGCGAGTCGTCTCAACCGGCGTTTGGCAACACAATCCGGGGCAAAGCAGACATCCCGCCGCAAGGCCGCGACTTCCGATTTCGCTCGTTGACCCGATGCGGAAGTGGGGCCGACGCTTGAGCCTTTGTGATGCGTCGTCCTCGCCTGAGCGTGCACGCGCAGGGTCAACGTGCAACCGAAAACCCATCGCGTGCAAAACGCTCAAGACGGTGCTGAAATTCGGATGCGCCTTGCCGCCTGCGAACGCGCGGTAAAGGCTTGTTCGTGTGATTCCCAGAACGTCGCGCGAGCTCCGAAATGTTGTGCACACGGACAGCATCCTCAATCGCACGACACATATCGGCGATGTCGCCAGTCTCGAATGCGGCATTGAGGCATTCCGCAACCTCTCGGCGGTTCAGTCTGGATCTGATGCGCGCTTTGTATCTTTCTCAGACATGGCTTTAAACAAAAGGCCGGGCAAAATGCCCGGCCCACTGTCCTGACAAAAGCGTCTAGATGAAGTCAGTATCTCGCGGCGACAGGAGGTGTTCCCAATCCGCCGAAGCGATAGTTAAAGCGCACGGTGACCATGTCCACGTCCTGCTTGACCCCGTCGCCTAAGAGGGTGACCCCACCGGGCGTGACCACGCCTGCGAAGGAGGAGTTGTCACGCCCCATCCAGAGATGGTCATATTCAACACCGACCGACCAGTTCGGTGCGAAACCATATTCCCAGCCCACACCAAGGGCGCCGCCCCAGCGCGTGTGACCTGCCGAGGCGAGTCCGACCCCGGTGATGTTGTTGAACACGTCAAAGCGATTGTGAGTGACGGCCGCGCCGCCCTTCACGTAGAGCAGCGATGCGTTCCATGCCCAACCGAGTTGGGCCGTGAAGAGGCCAATGCCATCGGTTTTCCCTGTGGTCGAAATCAGCGGATCGATCAGGCTGACGCGCGTATTCTTGATGTCAGCCCAATCGCCCTGTGCTTCCAGTCCCAACACAAACTGATTGGTTTGCCAGCGATACCCGATCTGTCCGCCAACAAGACCTCCGGAGCGATCAGCGCAACCACCCGCGACTGTCCCTGCGAGCGTAACGAAATCCACACAGCTGTGGGTTTGGCCCCAGCCGCCGTTGGCGCCGATGTAGAAACCGGTCCAGTCATAGATCGGAGCGACCACCGGCGGCGGCGCTTTAGTGTAGGGGCGAGCCGCCAAATCAGCCGCCGACGCAGGGCCGGATAGAGCCACAGCCATCATCCCGGCCGCGACAATCAGAAGCTTTTTCATTACGAGAAATCTCCCCAGAAGAAGTTCAAAAAAGGCACGACGCCCACCTAAGGACTAAATGGTATCCCGTTCGCCTGCAGGTTGATGTAGCCAAGCCGCAACACCCGGCTCAGATGTTTAGTGGCAATTCCTTATTTCTGTTAAGGACTTGCAGGGAACCAAATGCCCGCCAACGTGCATTAAATCGCGAGCGGGGGCTTCTGGTCGACCGTTGGACTGCAGCATGGGAGCCCCCGCGCGAACCGGCGTCACAAACTTGTGGCATGACCATTGCTTAATTCAGCACAACTGGGATTTCAGCGCTCAGTTAGAGAATAAGCGCTGCCGGGACGCTTTATTTCGAGCCCGGCGACGCCTCACTGCGTTTCCCTTGCGCCACCGCTACGGCGCATATTGTTTCGACAAGCGGGTATTTGGCGCATGGCCTACGACACGGCAACAGTACATTTGCTCCGCGACGTTCTAGACGACGTTCTTTCCAGTCCGTCATTCACTCGCCAGCAGCAGCGATCTGCTCTGGAAGTTGCCGAGCGCGTTCTCTTGCTCGCTTCCCAAGGCGTGCGTGAACCGATCAGGATCAAGCGACACCTGCTAAATGAGTTTTTGGCATCCGCTGGCAGCGAAGCCAACCGGGTCGCCCCTTCGCCTGATCGACGGTGAGCCTGCTTGGCCGCCAAGTGCCGCTGGTAATGCCCTGCGGGTTCGATCGTGTCTACCATGCCACCACTGCCGCTCATCGGAGCATTCCCTGCCCATTGGCATGTCGCCTTGTGTTGTGCACAAAGCGGACTTGCTGAAGGCGAGCCCGAATGTCCGCTTCTGGGCGGAACTCCGACATCGCAGGTCCTTACGGTGAGACCTTGGCCGCGTCGTCGCCTCCGTTGTGCCCGCCATGCCAACCACAGCAATCTGTAGCGGCTTGCCTGTCCATCGTGGCCGGGCGGAGCAGTTGCCATTTCTGCTCCCCGCCATACTCTGACGGCGGCTGGGGAGCCTGTAGAATGTTCGATGTGTATCTGAACACCAAGCGTGATCTGTTGGTTGTGCGCAATGGCTTGCCAATTCCTTTTCCTGACGCGTCAGGCGGATGGCGTAAGAAGAAAAACGTGGCGAGCGTCAGCGAGGACATTAACCTCGCCGTTCAGAGACAGGGCTACTACATCGCAAACTAACGGATTTTAAGAAGCGGTAGTCCGCAAAGCGCAAGTGCAACCTCTACAGCATCACCACGAACCAAGCCGCGATCATCGCGCTGCGTCATCAACAGCTATGTCGGCAACCTACACCGATGCCCAGCGACTCGCTGAACTATCCAAGGTTAGTGCAGTCGCTGGTCAGGAGGACGGACCCGCTCATACGCGCCAGCTCTTGCTCTAGCTGCTCATTGAAGAGCATCAGCGCTCGAAGCGCACCGCGCAGATCACCGTCACAAGCGGCGACGATCTCATCGACGGCCAGTTCGTATTGATCTAGAGCAGAGTTGATGCGTTGGCGTGGGCATACGAACAACATACAAAGAGAAACCTAAGTTGATCGTGCCAGCCCGTCGGTGATTCCCCCGCGATTCACACCCCGGCAGTGTTACCTCAGCTCGCCGTTAATTTGGGAGCGGCGAAGCAAAACTCGCGGGCGCTGCAGATTTACAACGGGCATTCGAGATACTAAGCTCGTCCATCGAGACAACCGAAATATATTTCATTCTTGTTTCAATATGATCAGCGGGGGCGAAAGATGTTTGATGTCTATCGCAATGACAAGCGCGACTTGCTCGTTCTAAGTACAGGCTCTGCCGTACCCATGCTTTGCTCTGCACATAAGTGGCGCAAGAGCAGGAAACGAGTTCTCAAGGTCAGCGACGAAATCAAGTCAGCCGTTCAGGGACAAGGCTATTACGTCCGCAGTCTGCGGGTCACCAAGCAGCGAATGATCGACGTCGAGTAGGTCGCGGGCCGGTGTTCTCCGTTTGCGCAATCTCTGTTCGATCACCACCAATCAAACCGCAATCATCGCGCTGTCCCGCGTCGTCAACCGCTGTGTCGGAAACCTCGCACCGATGCCGGGCGTGTTTCCGGATTACCGGCTCCAACGGTTCGCAACACCGAGACTGGACGCGAGGCTAAGCATGATACGCTGGGGCAATGCCGTCGCCGCCGCGCACAGGCGGGCCGCCGGTCACCAACATCCGCAACACGTCGTCGCCGCAGTGGCGCGGATGGCTGAGGCCCGAGAACCCTGCCTTCGATAACTGGTCTCTCAATCCTCTTATGCCACTTAGACGTCGCTGAACTGAATACTGTCTCTTTCGCAGGCCGCACTGAATGAGGCCCGCGCGTTTGCGTGCTCAAAGCAAAATGCTTTTCCTTTCTCAGTTGCCTCCACCCACCAATCTGATTTCTGATCGCGCGCAATCTGTGCGGCATGTGTCCGCAAGCGATCTAGCTCTCGTCCAGATGCTCTGACGACTATACAATATGTCATTAAGCCCCTATCATGTTGCACACAATCAACCCAACACCGTAATAGAATTCTGCCCTAATCGGGGATGATCCCACGTTCGCGCTTATCCATTAGCACCCGCTCGATGCGCTCGGCTTGTTCCTTGGTCAAATTGACCGCCACACCGGTCCCAACCATTGCCGGTCCCCTACGTTGCCGGTCGTAAACCATCCAGCCCTTCGACCCTTGGCGAACCAAGAACCTGGATGGAGGAGACGCCTTGTCGCGCTCCTTCATTTCTGATCCCGCATGTCGATCATCGGCCATCACCTCAACCCTTCAATGAGCGCCCTCCAGCCGAGCGCATCGTTCGCCGTTAGCAGCGAAGCGCCAAGCGTTGCCAAGTAGTGTGGCACTTCGCAATCGGGACGCGCGTTCATATTGGCGACAAACGACGCGACCGAGTTCCTAAGATCGCCTCGGTCGAGATGATAGAAGGCACGTTGCTTGCATCGCTCGACATATTTGTCGCGCGTCATCTCAATTAACAGGGAACGTTCCATTTCGCCTCCCCCAACCGATGACTGCTTCCAATGGTGGAGTTGGACCGGAGTGGATTTGGCCTGTCTGTTCGAAAGGTGACAAACGGATGCTCTTTTGATCGCAAGTGTGGGAATTAGGACACAGGCACGCATCGCGACCGCACTGTCGGAGCCGGGTAGACCGTGGCACCAAGTCCAAGCCAGATACCCGGGCCGCATTTGTCTATAACGCCTTGGCAGGTTAGCTCGTCGCCCCCTCATCCAACCGCGCCAGCCCAGCCTCGATCGCGACGATATCTTCCTCGATCTGCTGGATTGTTGGCCGGCAATCAAAACCGGTAAGCGCCTTTAGGTCTACGGCCAGCTTCCGGCGCTGCATGCGCAAATTGTCGAGAGCCCTGCGGTCTTGCAGGGTAACGTAACCGTCTACAATGAGTTCGATCGCGTTTGGCATGCCCGAGCGCAGTCCTGTGCTTACCCTGCTAAACCGTTCAAAACGGCATCTCTTCGCAAAGTGTCTCCAGCAGCCGTCAAATGAGACCCTATGGTCAGACCGAGCCGACCTAACGTCAGGAGAGCAAGGGGGGCGCACAGTTCAATGGAAAGACCCGCTCCCAATATCGCAATTGCGCGTTGTTCATCCCTGTCGAGATCGGCCCATGAGATGCCGTCCATGACGCGTCTCCGTCGCAAAGAACTATCTAAAATCCAAACGCATGACCAATTTGCCGCAGCATAGCCATCGCCGCGTACCGACCGTGGGTTAGGTGCTGATCAGCGCCACAACGACCACCGTGAAGACCTTAAACATTGGCCTCTCTTCTGTGAAGGAGATCACCAACCCCGGGGTGCCCAGGTTCAAAACACTTCAGGAATTCCGGGCCGCAAATCGCGACTCATCTGCAATGGCAATATGGTGACAATAACTGGTGACAAAATGCTTAACTAGCGGGGCGCCTCGCGAGGTAGCAGGCAAAAAAGCACCCGAGCGCACCTCTCGCGGCTCGAAATGCAGCGCGCGCGGCCAGACCATACTCGGCCAAGCCCGACCTCCGCGCGCTAATAACCCAGTGACATTAGCGCGCCAGCGATCACTGAGCCGGTGCAGTGATGAAATTTCGCATTCAGTGTCTGTCTAAACTCAATTGCCTCGGCCACTTCGCGGAATTCAAGCAACTCTCCTGTCAATTGACCAAGATGTGCTTTCACCTCCGACGCGGTCGCGCAAAAAAAATCGCGCCTACGATTCACCTCGTTCACGCGGCAGCCAGACATTAGATCATGCATGCACGACTCGATGCCAACGGCATCGTTGGAGAAGACGAGTGCATGAACGTCCACGGCGCTGCCCTTCCCGAGACTGTTGTTGATTGCGAGTATCAAATGCTGCATCGGGCCGCGTCGGCCTACGAGGTTGCGCGCATCGGCGCGAGACGTCCTCAACTCGCATATTTCAAGTTCACGCCATCAATGAGTTCTACTTCGGCAGCACTCGACTACTATCGGGGGAGGTTTAGCATTACAGTTGCTTTTGTTGCGGGCTTCTGAATCCATGGGCAACCATGATTCGAATGTCGTGGGCGCGGGCCGCGTCGGTTGAGGAGACAAACCGTCATTTGCACTGTTGGACTGCTCGGCCTCGAGATCCAGCAGCCCGATCCGCCCGACCGGCTGCTCCGCATCGGCCATCACCGCACACAACAAATTTTGCAAATGCTGCGTCATACGGTCGATCTGCTCAGGCGCCAAGCGACTTGCATCAAAGTGTCATCGAAAGCTCCCATCCAGAGCGCAAACCTCAAACGTCAGCAAATGGCCCGACGGGACCGCTTCAGAACTCGGGGCGCGAAGCCAGATCACCAGCAGCGAAACAACCGCTTTCAGTAACCGTGACGCCTATGGGCCAGGGCCGGCACGACCGCAGCACCTCCATCATCCGTAATGCCGGGCAACGCGCGATCAGATCCCGCGCGAAGCTATCGTGGGCCCTCAGCTCGGCGCATTCGGCCCCAACCGTCCCGCGCACCGCGCAAATTCATGAGCAAGGTCAATGGTTATTTCCATTGGCACGACAGAAGCGACAAGCATCTCCACCGCCTTCAACCCGGCCCGCGACCCATTCGGTGCGGGTGTCCACCCCAATTGAAGCTCTGATTCACCCGTGATGCGGGCGAGATAGATCCGTAAAGCACACAATTACTCAGTGCGATCAACTGGCGCCAACTCGGCCAAAGCACTAAACAGCGAGGAACTCGACTGTCGTCCGGGGGAAGCCACAGCTTCTGAAAATGACGGGAAGGGGAGCTGCAATGTCTTAAACGGCTCAAGCCGCTGTCGCCAAACTCTCTCGAGGCGCCAACATTTCATGGGCAACAGTTATGCTGCGTGCCTCGTCATCGCTTAGAATCGGGAGGCGATCGCCTTGATCCAGATCGGAGCGCCTTGCAAGTGCGCCCGCGTCCAGAGCCTCACCATCCGAGCTACAGAACCAAACATCAACATCCTCTGTACCTGTCGCTACACGCCAGTGGCTGGGATGGATTTCAAGCAGGCAACCTGCCGGAAAGCCCGAGCACCGAGGCAGTGGCTCCAAGCACACGACTGTGACAACGTCATTCCCCAGGAGAGCCTTGGGCAAAACACAGCGGATTGGAATGATACAGCCCAAACTCTAAGGCGCGCGCCATCGCCGATAGATCTTGCGCGGATCTATCCCATCGCAGAGACCCCGAAGCATCCGCGCGGCGGCCGCCTGGAAAATAGCTTCTGTTCGCTAGCGCCTGCGAACGGGCGGCGAGCGTCCCGTTCGTTAAGCCAGTTAAAAGCTCGCGGAATCCCTCGACTGCGGCTTCATAGCATTTGAGGGTCAGGCTTAACGTGGTGTCGGTGGGTCCAATCAGGACTTGGCGTTGAACCACCAGGTCACCCGTATCAACACCATGATCTATGCGATGCCACGTGATGGCATATTCGGTCTCTTGGGCCAGCAGCGCCCAAGACGTCGGATGCGTCCCAGCATAGCGTGGCAGCGGACCATCGTGGTAGTTGAACGCGCCTCGACGCACGCGTCGAAACACGTCTGCGGGCAATATGAACGGATTGGCAATGGAGAACATCCACTCCACCGGCTCGCTATTGACCAAGGCGGAGAACTCTTCGACATTCGCGACACACAAGATATCGGCGCGAGCAGCCCAATCGCGGAATAGGGCGTCGCCACACAATGCCGCGGCGATGACGTGGCCCATCTTTCTTGCCAGCAGCGCGCACCTGATAGCTAGCGTACCAGCACCGACAAAGACGGTAGAGCCGAATGGTACGGCCGCATCTCGTTGTCCAGCCCGCCGCCGGGTTGGCAATGCGATTAGGCCAACCCGCATGAGTCGTGATGTTCGTAACCCATGACAACACCTCCACGCGGGTGATCCGCGTGGCCGCCGCGTTTCAACGGTCCCGCGATCGACTGGTGAACCCCATAGCATCCGCTCGTGAACTGATGGGATCCGCGAGACTTCGCGATTTACGTGGTCGCCCGTCACGCGCCGCAGCGTTTGGCGGAGACGCGCGCTGGCATGCACCGCAGAAGACCGATGAGCCATCTTCACGCTCCAGCCTCTGCTCGAGGTCCACCAACTCTGCCTTACACCTGGCCACGTCCGATTGAGCGCGAAGAAGCTCGACCTTGAGATCTTCTCGTCGCCTCAATCGTTCTCGAAGGTCCCAACTGTCCTGCATCAGCCCATTGGCCTTTTACGAGCGAGCACCGGTCTGCGGCCAGCTGTCAGCTTCGTAGGTTGACGTCTACCAGATTGATCATCTTTAACTGCTCGCATCACATCACTTCGAATGTGGTCCGCAGCACCTCTTTGACTGCCAGCATTCGTCCCGTACGGGGTACACAGGGCAATCCCGTCCTCACCGGCAAACTGAAGCACCGTCAGATGAGAGCCTCGCCATGGAGGCGCGCGCGACGGACGCGGCAGCGAGGCATTTTGAATCAACCGAGCAAATTTCATCTGAGCTCTTGGATAGTTGCTGCGAGACCGGCATGGCCGTAACGGACCCCCCGCATCTCTAGCAACCGACGTGCCAAACGACGTTCTGGGAGCTTTCTTGAAGAAACAATGCGCCTCTCGCCGCGCTGACGAAATACTGCCGTCTCACTGTCGCGTCTGGGACGTCGACGTCTTGAACCAGACACAGCTCAACGCAACAACACGGAACGTCATCGGCGACGATCGCTGAAACGAGAAATTGTCCGAGATCACCCTTGCGGTCAGAATTCTCGCCGCCATTTTCGAGTGGCTCGTCATCGCGTGAGAACATCGTGCAATAGACATCACGCTGCCAACTCGCAAGGGCGGGGAGGTTATCCTCTCAGTGAAGAAAGCGATCGGTTTGCTCGACCGATGCAAACCGGGGCAGCCTGACTTTCATGGAAAAAACAGCCGAAACAAAACCGGTATCATCGTGGCCTAATCGACTGCCGAAATGTGTAGATGGCCATCACCTCACGGCTGCACTCAGGGAAACTGCGAAACTCGCGTTGCCAATAGCGCTAACGCAGCTCGGGCAGATCGCGATGATGACAACCGATCTTGCCTACATCGGCCGCATCGGCACCGAGGCCGTTGCCGCGGCGGCGCTCGCGGGCATGGTCTTATCCGTCGTCCTCACCTTGGGATCTGGCGTGGTGTCGGCGGTGGGACCGCTCGCCGCGCAAGCGTGTGGTGCCGCCAACCCGGCTATGGTGCGGCGCTCGCTGCGCATGGGCCTCTGGGCCGCACTCGTCGTGTGGGTGCCAATTATGGCCTTGCCGGTAGGCGGCGAACAAATTGTGCTCGCGCTCGGCCACGGGCCAGCCACAGCGCGGCTCGCTCAGCAATATCTGTTCGGACTTGCCTGGGGCGCCTTGCCGGCATTGTGGTTCTTGGCCATCCGCAGTTTCATGACTGCGGTCAACCGGCCCGCGCCAGTTTTATGGATCACACTCGCGGCCATCCCGTTCAATGCGCTGCTAGCCTATCTCTTGATCTTCGGCAAGCTCGGCCTGCCGCGTCTAGAATTGTTCGGGGCGGGCCTTGCGACAACGCTGGTGAACTGTGCGACCTTCTTGGCTGGTTTGTGGTTCGCCACAATGCGTCGTCCTTTCCGTGACTACCGCGTGCTCGCACATCTCTGGCGCTTCGACTGGCCGCTGATGCGGCAGATCTTCGTGGTCGGGACGCCGATCTCGATCGCCATTTTCATGGACTCCGGACTTTTCTCCGCTATGGCGCTCCTGATAGGCGTGATCGGCACCACGGCGGTTGCCGCCCACCAGATCGCGTTCCAGGTCGTCACGATCCTGTTCATGATCCCTTTTTGCATCGGTATGGCGGCGAGCATTCGGGTTGGGCACGCAGTAGGTCGCAATGACGCCTCAGGCGTAACGCGGGCAGGTTTGGCCGCCATGTTGCTCGGGGTCCTGATCGCTGCAATTCTTACGCTTGCGGTGATCGTCGCGCGTTTTGAGATCGCCGCGTTGTTTGTCGGCAAATCGGCCAGCAATGCCGACGCAACGATCGGACTCGCTGCGAAGCTCATCTTGGTTGGCGCGAGCTTCTTTATTACTGATGCGGTGCAGAGCATTGCGGCGGGTGGACTGCGCGGCCTGAAGGACACGCGCGTGCCGCTCCTTTTCGCCGGCATCGCTTATTGGCCGATTGGTTTTTCCCTCAGTTACGTGCTCGGTTCCAAAATCGGCTTAGGCGCCATTGGCATCTGGATTGGCTTATCAATCGGGAAGGCCGTTTGCGCCGCCCTCCTCGTCCTACGTTTCCAGCTTCTGACGAGCAGAGCCGGTTCTACAGAGGCCAGCGATGCTTCAGATCGAGCGCCCGACTCGGGCTAGGAGCCAATACTCCAGTGCCGCGCTCGACGACTGAGGGGGCGAGCTGATCACACGCATAAAAGCTTCTTATCGAAGCCTTGCAAGATCTTCCAACTAGAACAGACGATTGTCTTTCGTTGCACCGGACCGCGACTGTTACCCTACAATTTGCAGGTCAGCATTTGCGAATACGACATGGTGGGTACGAGACACGGTGCATTGGACGCCTGGAAATCGCAGAGCTAATGCAAGAATGCTCCCACAAATGGGAGATGAACTCCATTTATAGTTCGACTGCCCGGAGCTCATGGTTTTTACAAAATCTCCGCCCCGGGCTCGCGTCATGAGGTCGCCGCCGTTGGCTACAACTTCCGGCGTCTCCTCCGGTGGCTCAAGGCGGCCGGCATCCCGCTCGGCGACATCAGCTATCTGATGCACGACACGACGACCGCGACAAACGCCCTGATCGAGCGGAACTACCCGGCCGCAGCGTTCATCACGACAAAGGGCTTCCGCGACACGATCGAGATCGGTCGCCAACACCGAAACTTCTTGTACGACCCCTACCAGTTGAAGCCCGAGCCTCTGATCATTGTCGGCGCATCTCAGAAATCTGAAATTACCCAATGTTCGAACCGCGTGAACAACTGCTTCAGATATCCGACGTCTCCCGGCGCGCTGGTGTGTCGGTTTCAACGATCCGGGTATGGGAATCCCAGGGACCTTCTATCTCCGGCCTAGACGGCTTCGGGCAGACGAGCCTATCGGCAGTCGGACGTCGGGACCGCCATCGTCATCAAGCGCATGCGAACGGTGGTAGGAATGACGATCCCCGAGATGAAGACCACGTTTGCGTCCATGCCGCGCGACGATGCCGAAGAGTCGTCCGTGGAGGAAAGCGAAACGCAGTCCGAATTTGGTGCCGAGCTGCGGCGGCTGCGATTGGCGCGCAAGCTGACGATCAGGGCCGTCGCGGAAGCGCTCGACATCCATGCGTCGCTGTTAGCTTCCGTCGAGAAGACATCGCTCGGGGTCGACATCCCTTTGCTGAAGCGCCTGGCATCGTTTTACGAGGTGACCACTGGAGCAGATCATGGGCGTCGAGCCGACCGCGCCCGACCGAGAGATCGTTACGCGAGAACAGGGGGCTGCTCCAAGACTGGCTACCTGACTGCGGGGGAAGTCGACGCCGAGCTCGAGCGGCAGGCCAACTATCAGGATGACGTCAGGCGCGAGGAGCGACGGAGGCGGCGCCAGTAGTTCTGGCGCAAGGTCACCTACCCGATCCGCTGACCGGTCTTCCGTCTGCTCGAGCGGGTCCGGCCGCGCAAGGCGCTGAGTGTGCTGCACGACGACGAGATTCCGTTCTGACGAGAGAGAACGACGATGAGCCTAATGGATATGGACATGCTGACGGCAGCCTTCCGGAGTCACACGGCCGGAGAAAACAAATTCATTCGTCGCATGGTTATCGCCTGGCCGATATGTACGGAACAACCCCGCGCCAGCTGGTGCTTCGCTGCGAGCGATCGGGTTGCTGAAACCGGGCTCGTGGGATTGCTTCGTCGCCAACGGCGGGATCACGGCCGAATAGGTCGAAGAAGTCCGCGCAGGCGCGCGCTCATGATGGGAAAAGCAAAATGGACGTCACGTCACGGGTGACCTAGAGGCGGATCTCGTCCGTCGCTGGTACGAGAAGAACCGGGAAAGCTGGTGGGACCGAAACAAGCCGGGGATAATCGGCGCCGATCCCGATCGCGACGGCTCGCACGCAACGAGTTCATGCTCAGATTCATCGGCGAGGTCCGCCGCGTCGGCAGGCTCTCGGATCAAGAATTGGCAGCGGTGGCCGAAATCGAGCCGACATAGCCGGTTTTGTAAGCCGGTGTCTTACTACTAGACGACACTCCCCGAGAGGATCAGATGGTCGAGGAACAGACGTTCGATGCTCTGGAGAAATATTTCGGCACCACCGTTCACGGGTGGCCCTGCATCCCGCGGTAGCGCGCGCGGTGGTGGCAACGTCGAGCTCGCCGCGTCGACAGGCTCGTCGATGGCGCCCCCGCCGCGATCGGCCGCGGCCCCTACACAGCGGCGATGGGCCGCGTCTTCTGGGAGCAGGTCAGGTATGGCCAAGACGTCTACGAAGATGCCGGCGGCTATGACCGGCGGTGCTGGTGCGCCGCGTTTGGCCTATCATTCCGAGCTCCAACGCTCACCTACAGCGGCTATATGGCGGCCGGCAATAATCCGGTCTTTCTTGGCCTCGAACTGGCGGCAGGCGGCGATATGCCCGCTCTGTGATGGTACCGGCCCTCGGAGTCGAACCGAGATATCCGCGTTCACAACGCAGCGCTCGAACCATTGAGCTAAACCGGCGGGAGAAGAAGAGATGGCGACGAAAGAGCAGCGCGACGCTTCATCGGATATCATGAAGGCGGTCACCGCGCTGAACAACGCCCTGCCCCAAGCCCATCGCGTCGATTTATTCGTCGAGCTCCGGCACAACGCCGGGAGCGGCGGACGCAACGGTGCCTACTACGTCGACAAGATCGAAACCCGCGAAATGGTGCTGCCGTCATGACCATGATCGCAAGTGATCCTCGCCGAGTTGTATCGGCAGAGCGAAGCCAACAAAGGACCCGGAATCTACGTCGACAGCAGCGATCACCAACGGACGATGATTGATGGTTGGGTCGACCTGATCGCGCTCGTCGAGGCGATCGACAAACATGATACCGGCGCGTGCGTACCCAGCCTCTACCGGATGATGCCATATTCCCAGCAAGCGGGCGGCTATGTCGTTTTCCGGCACTGCTTCGACGTAAGCCGGTGCAGCCTCGGGGAAGGCGCGGGCGCGCATAGGGTGGCCTCATTCGTCACGGAGCAAGAAGCGACGGACTACGCGCATTACCGGAATGGTCCGATCGCGGCACACGGGCCCTGCCAGAGAGATTGGTCGCAGGCGCCGGGGTCGCGCCGGCCTAGTCAGACTTATGGGGTCCAACCCCCACCAAACCGAGGGCCTGCGATGATGGAGACGGGTGACGGAATCGAACCGACGTGATCGCCTTCAAAGTGCGACGTCCTAACCATTGAACGAGCCCGTCAGAATTGGTCCTGCCAGTCGGAGTTTCACCAACGAAGTCCAGCCGTGAAAGGGCCGTGGCCTTGATCCCAGCAGCTGGCAGGGAGGATGAAGCAGACGCCGACACGTTCAAGCCCATGCGCGAGATTGTGCCGAGCGTCGTGGATCGGTTTGCGGACGCATTCCGGGACGACCGCAGCCAGGACGATCTCTTCGGTTGGTCGCGACGTGCAGAAATTGCCAAGCGCGTTCAATTTCATGAACAATGTCCGGCCTTTTCCGGTACTCGGAGGACGTGTTCGAAGCGCGCATGAAGGACATCTATGACGACTGCATGGAGTTCGTCTGACCGAGAATGGCAGGCCTTACAACGCTGCGAACGAGGAGCACAACCCCTACTTCTTGACCCGTGAGAACGTCATCGAGCGCGTCAAGCAGCTTACTCCTTCAATTTCCTTGACGGCGCCTGGCTGCGCAACGTTCATCGCATGGGACCGATGGATGAGGTGAACTCGACGCTGTTCTCGATCTTCAACGAAGAACTCGGCGACGGCGAGGTCTCGCAGAAATCACGCAAACGTCTACCGCGACCCTTGCCATCCTTTGGCTTCTATCCGGCGCCGTGGCGAGTACCGCGTTCGCCTTCGATCCAGTTCCTGGATGCCGCCTTCGAGAGCGCCACATTTCAGCTCGGAATTTCAGAGTTTCCGAGCCTGTACTACCCCGAAATCATTGGCATGACGCTCTGGCTGGAATGGACTGCGCTCGAATTGCACCGAGCTGCCTCGATCCTCGAGAATGTCGGCCTCAGTTCCAAGTTTCATCGTCTCCACATCCTATCGAAAATGCCGAGGACGGACATGCAGGACAGATCCTTCGAGCGGTGAAGATCTATCTCCACAACGTCATGCTGCATCGCGGAGACGAGGCGGTGCAGGCGCAATGGTTTTGCATCTGGGATGGCTACGTCGCTTACGCCCTCACCTTCGTCATCCTCATGCAGCAGATCATCCATGTCCTCAGAGAGCCGCGCACCATCGAAGACCAGTTGCTCCAGTTGATCAGCGCGAAGAAGATCTACGGACAATATAACCACGGTACCAAAAAAATGGGCGGCGCACCGATCAACCAGTTCTTCAACGATCCGAAAGCGTTCCTCACTGGCCTGATCGAACATGGCTATATCGTGCCCGGCGATCCCGACGGAAGCCGCTTCTTCAAACTGCTCGAGTTTAAAGGCGCCATGTTCCGTGTATTCACCGAGGCCGAGATCAAGCTGTGGCGCGACTGGGTGCAGGACGAAGCACCATCTTTCAAGCAGCGTGACCGACAGCGGCCCAAATCCCTAGAAGAACGCCGCGTCGATGAGGCATGCCGCACCAAATTCAAATTCGTAGCGCAGATCGCCGGTGAGCGGTTTGGAAGCCTGAGACAAACCGCGTCGCCGCGGCGGGTGTTTCTTTGGCTTGACGGTATCGACAAGGCGCATCGCGCAGGAAACGGAAGCGCAAACGGAGCCTCGCCTCACAAGGAGCTGGACCAGGCCCGCGCAGTAATCACGAAATACGATACCTGGCTTGCCTGGGCGATGGTGCGCTCCGTCTATCACACGATGACTCCACTGCGCGTCACTGATCGACAGTCCGGGCAGGACAATCTCGTGAGGGCCCGATTGGACATTCGGGACGCATCCGACTTTTCGAGGCCGTCGGGCGCTTTCTGCACTTTCCCAAGGCGAAGCTCAATAGTTGAGCGAATGGCGAAGTGCTGTCCGAGTTGGAGGCCAGTCCGTTCGGTCAACTATTCGACGCAGTTCCCCCGGGCTGCGATGGCAACACCATTCGCACGTTGTTGTCGGCCTGGATCGGACAACGCATGCCACTGCCGAACGTCGCCGACGAGAACCCAAAAGCGCTGCGGCTGGAAGCGACCGTCGAGGAGGAGGAGTTTCATCCAACAGGTATCGCTCTCGGATATGGTGCAGTTCATTAGGACGGGCACGTGGTGGTTCAGCCGATCAAGACACTCAGATCAGCTTACTTACTTTGCTAGAAAAGACGGAGAACAAGACGAGGTGCAATGGATCGGTGTCCAGTTGCCGGGCGGAATTGAAAAGCTCGCCGCCAGCATCCGTCTCCGCAATCCCGACCAGACTCCGACGGAGCAATCGCTACCGGCGTGCCACCGGCGAGAAAGAATGGTAGCTTGACAACAAACCGCAATTAAAGGATCGATTGACACGACAGGCAATCTGCCCGATCTGAAACATTCTTTGCGTAAGCACCGCGTAAGCAGATCTCGGAGAGCGGCAGAGCAGTATCGGGTAGCGCAGGCACCCTTTCGGTGCTCGCCCGCCCGATACGCACAGCGCGAAGCTGCAGCGCGTTAGGCGTTTGCAATGGAAGGCTCAATTGAAGGCGTCCGAAACCGACAATTCCGTAACACTCTCTGCTTGGCTGCCTCTCGACCGTCTTTGTGGGAGGTGATCTAATATCTGGGAAGCCGAGACAGAGTTTGCGAGCGTTGAAACGGCCACAGCCGGTCAGCTGGGCACGTCGTTTGTGTCTCAGTGATTGCCGTTCGGATCTTATCGGGCTTGATTACATGATCCGCTAATATTCTTGTCCGGCCGACGATGGCTACCGGGACGATGGAGTGCCGCTTAACGCCCTTGGAGATTTCGCGATGATCGGTGGGAGTAAGGGCAACGGGCGCAGCTTATGCACTGTATAGACATAGCTCGGCTTGCGGATGCTTGGTTCTTCTGCGAGTGAGCGCAGATGTAATGCAATGATGTCGGAGTAAATGTGAATTGATGCAGTCGGCAGACTTTTTGCGGACGCAAGCGCTTCATTCATCGCAAAGAGATGTGCTGGAAAGGTTTACAGAGATTGCTCCACCAGGAGGTCTTACCTTCCCAGGCTCTGCAGCATGCTTGAGATTGAGCTCATGCTGCCACGTTTTGGCGTGGCCCCCCCTTAGAATGGTCGTCTTGCTTTGTAGGCAAGCTAAACTGGAACACCGCTCCCCGTGGTTCATTCGCGGTCACCCATAACCGTCCCCCGTGCGCCTCGATGATCGAACGACAGATGACCAACCCCATTCCCATCCCGTCCGGCTTGGTGGTGTAAAACGCCTCGAAGAGGCGGTTCTCGATGTTTGGGTCCACGCCTGGCCCGGTATCCCGCACAGATACCAGCGCGCGATCAGAGGCGTCGCTTGAAGTGCTAATCGTGAGCTCCTTGACGCCGTTTGCAAGAGAGCTCATCGCGTCCACGGCGTTCATAATAAGATTAAGAATCACTTGTTGCAGTTGGATGCGATCGCCTTCCACAAGTGGTAAATCCTTCGCGAAATCTTTCTGCAGAAGAAGTCCGTGCTCGAGGACTTCGCTCCGAGTGAGGGTGATCACATCAAGGACAGCGCGATTGAGGTCGAGGCTATCCTTGCGTGGCGGTGCCTTCTTCAGAAGTCCGTGAATTCGGCTAACGACCTCCCCGGCTCGTGCTCCATCGTCAGCGATCAGATCCAGGGATTGACGGACCCGCTGAAGATTGGGGTGATCGGCATCGAGCCAGCGCAAAGCTGCTTGGGCGTTCATGACGACCGCAGCGATTGGCTGGTTGACCTCGTGGGCAATTGAGGCCGTGAGTTGCCCCATGGTCGCGACGCGGTTGGCATGCGCAAGCTTCGCCTGCGCCAATCGCAAGGCTTCGGACGCCAACGCATAGTCTGTAAGATCGTGAAAGATCGAAAGGATGGCTTCCACCCGATCCGACTTGGAGTACAGGGGTGAATGGCTTATCGCGATATATCGTTGAGTATCAGGGTACGTGAACCAGTCGGCATATCTGACCTCTTCTCCTGCGAAACACCGGTCCTGTTTCGGCTTGACCGTCTGCTCAAAAACCGTGTTTCCCAAGACATCGGCCACGTGCATCCCGATCACATCCTTGGCCGATTTTCCTGTCATATGTTCGAAGACCGGATTAACGCGTCGGTACCGGTAGTCCCGCCCAATGATGCAGATTGCATCAGGGCAACGTTCGAAAACCAGCTGCGTCAGATGCTCGGCCCGTTTGAGATCGGTAACGTCCTGGACCACTCCGAAGAGGCTAAGAGGTCTGCCGGATGCGTCCCTAGTCAGGTCGGCCTGGCTGCTGACAAACCGCACCTCGCCATCGAGTCTGACTAACCGACAATTGAGAATAAAGCGAGGACCGCCGCGTAGCGTCTGGGCTATCGCTGAGCGCCAGATCGCACGGTCCTCCGGATGTAGCCGCTCGGTCACCTCCTCAATCGTAATGGTTCCCTCACGCGGCGCCAGATCGAAGATACGAGATGCTTCGTCCGAAAAGGTGATCCGGTCTGTTCCGAGATCGCCTTCCCAGTAGCCGACATGGGCAATGCGTTGCGTTTCTTCGAAGAGCTCCCCTCTGCGACGTATTTCCTTGGGCACCTCTTTAACGACGGGCGGAGGAGCGTGACGGACTAGTCGATGCCACAACATGATTGTCCCCTCCACACCATCGCGCACTAGAAGACGGGTAACCGATCTTACGGCCCTTCACGTCGTAGAGGAGTTGCAATCCCGTCGTGGATCCTCAACCTTCAGGTACATCCCGGCTTGGGCGAATAAGCCGTGCCATCGACCTTGCAGCTAACGCCAAACAGCACAGAGTGGAATTATAGCTAGGTAATTCAAAATGTTCAATCTCGCGCTCAGCGTTTACAGAGAATGCTCGTCCGTTGACAACTCTGGATCGCGAACGCGTCGGTTGCAGCGCACAAGGCGATACCTGACTCGGGGCAACTTCATCACGGCTTCGCTCCGCAGTTCCTGACGCCGCTCACAGTTCGCAGGCAAGAGCCGGACTGCGGAATTTGATCGATCGAGGGCTGCCGGCAAGCACCATC
This sequence comes from Bradyrhizobium sp. i1.15.2, assembly GCF_040548425.1. Classification (NCBI taxonomy): domain Bacteria; kingdom Pseudomonadati; phylum Pseudomonadota; class Alphaproteobacteria; order Hyphomicrobiales; family Nitrobacteraceae; genus Bradyrhizobium; species Bradyrhizobium sp. i1.15.2. The sequence goes on from NZ_JBEPRQ010000015.1 coordinate 24,789, forward strand.
GCGCGAACTCCACGACGACCGTTAGCTTGCAGCGAAATCGTCGGTAGGCTGCATCGCAGCCAAAAATCTATTTTGCAGGAACGCAAGGTCCAGCAGCCTCTTCCTAATGAACGAGGGCGCATCGTCTGCCAGATTCCGGATGATCCGGACCCGGTCCTTCAAGAATCGTTCATCCACGAAAACACCCATCGCCCTAAACGTCGATATTTCTGAGAGCGCAAGTCGTTAGACTGTTGGCTCACCCTGCGGAAAAGACAACGCAAGTATCACATTTTCGATAGCCGGGGTCGAGCAGATATACGCCAGCGCACAGCAGGGGTGTCTCCGCGGCGATTTGGTCTTGCTGATCATCAGGTTGCACTGACTGTTCCTGCGCAAGGGACATTTCGCTTGTCGACCGTTGTGCGATAGGCATCTCATGCCAGTCTCAAGGTTGCAAGAAAGCGGCTCAGTTCTGCCTGCAGCGCAGAACTGCTCGTGGATAACGCCCGCGCCGATTGCAGGACATCACTTGCAGCCGTATCCGTGCTCGCGGCGCCATAGGCGACCTGGCTCATTCCGCTGGCAACCTCCGAGGTTCGGGCGACGGTCTGCTGGATGTTCTGCGCGATCTCGCGCGTTGCCAGGAGCTGCTGTTCGACAGACTCCGACACAGCTCCTGAAATCCGCGAGATGCGGTCGATCGTTGCACTAATCGAGACGATTTCGTTCACCGATTGGCGGGCGACCGACTGCATCGAGCCGATTTGCGCGGCAATCTCCGAGGTGGCATAAGAAGTCTGATCCGCCAGAGCCTTGACTTCCTGCGCGACCACCGCAAAGCCGGTGCCGTATTCGCCCGCACGTGCCGCTTCAATCGTTGCGTTGAGGGCAAGCAGGTTGGTTTGGCGTGCCACTTTCGCAATAAGCCGAACGACGTCGCCGATCCGTTCGGCCGCTTCAGTGAGCTCGGACATCTGCCTGTCAGTCCGCGCCGCCTGTCGGACCGCCTCCAGCGCAATTTTCGAGGATTCCTGCACCTGCCGCCCAATTTCGGAGGCGGAGGTCATCATCTGCTCCGTCGCGGCAGCAATGAGCTGGATGTTGGAAGAGGCGCTGTCGGATGCTGTCGAGATGTGGCTCGAAACGCCGGTCGTGTGCTTGGCCGATTGAGCAAGGCCAAGAGCCGCGCATTCAAGCTGGCAAGAGGCGTCAGCCACCGTCTGTATGACGTTACCGACGGCCGCCTCGAAGGCATCAGCAAGCCGCACGAGCTCCGCGCGGCTTCGCTCGCCCTGCAGGCAGTCGCGCTCCAACTGTTCGGCAACGTCGCGCTGAGCCTTCTGGTGCATGCCGTGCTTAAAGTCTTCGACCGCTCGTGCCATGTCCCCGATCTCGTCTTTGCGGTCAAGCCCCGGCAGAACAATCGCGAACTGACCGGCACCAAGCTGACGCATGGCCGCCGTCATTCGAGAAATGGCATCACCAATGCGATGGCCGAACAGCAGGGCAAAGGTCGCGACCATGCCCATCGCGCCAGTAACCGGCCAAAATAAGAGATCGCGGGCGTTTGTCGCCCGCAAGCCAGCCGCTGCGCTTCGGCCATCGGCTTCTGCGATCGCCCGTGCCAATGCCGGTCGATGGCTGCCATAAACCTTTGCAATATCCTCCATCTCGTCGTTCAGCGATTGTTGCACGAACATGAAGGCAGAAAAGCCGGCTTGATAGGACTTAAGAAGACCCTCAAGTTCCGTCCGAATGGCCGAGGAAACATCTGAGGTGGCCAGCAGCCTGGCGAACTCGGCGCCAGACTTGTCGAAATCCTGGCCGTATTTCTCGTCGCCGTGCAGCATGAAATCTTTCTCGTGCCCACGCATTGTCTCCATGAGCGCGGTCATCCTTGGCTGGTCCAGCTCAGCAAGCCGCTGTTGCAGCTGAAGCTCGGCCGCGCGGAGCCCGCCCTGAAGCCCCTGGTCGCCGTTGAAACCAAGCGCGCGCTCGGTCGAGACGATGTTTTGAAAGCGCGCGGCGTAGAGGTCGATCCCGCTGCGCAATCCGGAGGAGCTCTTGAGAGGGTCGCCCTCGGGCAATTGGGCCGCAGAGGCTTCGATATCGCCGAGCAGCGTCACTTCTTGCTTGAGCAGCTCGGCATGACGCTCGATCATTGCCTCGTCACGCCGGCGCAGGAATTCGGTCGTCACATGTTGCGATTCCAGAAAGCTCTGCGAGAGCGCCGCAAACCGGTCACGAAAGCGAGCGGCCTCGTCCGCATCACGCTGGACCTGCGCTGCGTAGTTCAGCCCGACCAGACAGACCGCACCGGTCGCAATGACCGCGACAATGCCAAGCAGGCCGATCTTAACGCGTAATGAGGCACCGAATCCCGGGCTGGCAGGCAGCTTGAGCAAGCGCCACGATGAGGTGCGCTTGAAGGAGAGCGCGCGAAGTGTGAGAGGTGAGAACAATGCTTTCTTTCCTACTAGATGGCGCATGGCTTTGCCGAGCCTGCGGCCGATTGGAAAACTCGTAAGACTCAAGACAGTCACTCAATGTACAAAAACCGGCCGCTGCGGTTGTCGGCAGCGGCCCAGCCAAGTCTAGGGCGAATTGGCAGACATACTGGTCTACCAGCGGATCGGGTGTATCGAGCTCGCAAGGAAACGCATCAGCGCGAGGGCACAGGCTAGATTGGAGCAGTTCATTCGTGTGGCTCGGTTAGCGACAGCGATATCGGCCCGCAGCGGTGGCAGGCGAAAGAAAGACGAAGCTGTTACGGAAACAGTCCGCGTGTTTCCTTGGCACCGCGAACACGCTCGCCCCCTATCGCCATGGCTGCGGTGCGATTGAACAACTTTTCACGTTTGCTTCGCGCCAGGACACGATCGAATGCACGATCCAGGAGCTGATACTCGCGGCGCATGACTTCCTCCTCCTCCCAGAACAATCGCTGAAGGTCCTGCACCCATTCAAAGTAACTGACGACAACACCTCCCGAATTGCAGAGAATATCGGGAATGACGAACACCTCGTCCTGGCGTCCCTCCAGGATTCTATCGGCTTCCGGTGTGGTGGGTCCGATGGCGCCTTCGGCAAGGATCCGGCAGCGCAGCCTACCCGCCATTTCGGCGTCGATGACCCGTTCGACGGCGGCCGGAACAAGCACGTCGCACGGCAGGGTCAAGATCTCTGCGGAGTCAAGAGCAAGCTCGTTGGAGTAACCGTCAAGGCTCCCTTGCGACGCTGCGTGCCGGACCAGTTGGGGTATGTCGAGACCCCTAGGCCGGTAGAGCGCCCCGGTGTGATCGCTGACCGCAATCACCTTCACTCCCATGTTGTGCAGCTCGAGCGCGGCAATCGAACCGACATTTCCAAATCCTTGAACGACGGCCGTCGAGCCATTGAGGCGGATTTTGAGCTCGTCCGCAGCGCGCCTGACCAAATGAGCCACACCCCGGCCTGTCGCTTCACGACGACCGAGCGTTCCACCGGCGCTGACCGGCTTGCCCGTCACGATCTCGGTGACGGTCTGGCCCTGATACATCGAGTATGTGTCCATGAACCAGGCCATGATCTGTTCGTTTGTCCCGAGGTCTGGAGCCATAACATCGGTGTGCGGCCCAACAAATGGAATCATTTCCTGCATATAGCGGCGCGAAAGCGCCTCAAGCTCGGGCTTCGACAAGGTCGAGGGGTCGACGTTGATTCCGCCTTTGGCCCCGCCATACGGCAACCCGACCAGAGCACACGTCCAGCTCATCCAAATGGCAAGCGCTGCAACTTCGCCAAGGTCAACTGTTGGCGCGAACCTGGTGCCACCCTTTGTCGGGCCAAGCGTCAAATGATGCTGAACCCGGTAGCCCTCGAAAACCGCAGTGGTGCCATCATCACGGTGAATCGGGCACGACACTGTGACAGATCGCTTCGGCAGCAACAGGCGCGGTCTCGCGTCATCCGGTATGCTCAGATAGTTCGCGATCACCTCGAATTGCTTTACGGCCATCTCAAACACTGGCCCACGGTATGCAGTCACGCTAGCTCCTCAAGCTGAATATGAAACATTGAATGCTCATGCATCGGGACGCTTCGTGCTCTGAAGCGTGATGCGAATTCCAGAGGCGGACATAGTCGCCTTCACCGCAAGAGCGCATCTTGTGCTCACGCCCAGAACAAGACCAATCCAACGAAAGCGAGATTGACGAGGGCGGCCACGATCGCCAGCAACCAAGTCGTCGCAGGCGAAAGGTCAGGAGCATCTTGCGGTTCAGGGATCACAAGGGGCGGGGGCGGCATCTGAATGTCTCCTGGGTTGCAGCGGATCGAGCAAGCGAGATGAAAACGCCTCACGGCTATCAGGGGGAGCCGATTGATAAGCCCCGTCGCGCCGGCGCCGGGGTTGTGCAACAATCGATACGCCCCGAACCATATTGAGCCCCTTGCGGCTACATCGCCTTGACGATGTTCTCGGTGACCTTCTTGGCGTCGCCGAGCAGCATCATGGTGTTGTCGCGATAGAACAGCGGATTGTCGATGCCGGCATAGCCCGAAGCGAGCGAGCGCTTGATGAACATTACGGTGCCGGCCTTCCAGACCTGGAGCACCGGCATGCCGTAGATCGGCGAGGTCTTGTCCTCTTCGGCCGCCGGATTGGTGACGTCGTTGGCGCCGATCACGAAAGCAATGTCGGCCTGCGCGAATTCGGAGTTGATGTCCTCGAGCTCGAACACCTCGTCATAGGGCACGTTGGCTTCGGCCAGCAGCACGTTCATGTGGCCGGGCATGCGGCCGGCGACCGGGTGAATGGCGTATTTCACCTCGACGCCTTCCTTCTTCAGGATGTCGCCCATTTCGCGCAGCGCATGCTGAGCCTGCGCCACCGCCATGCCGTAGCCGGGCACGATGATGACCTTCTGCGCGTTCTTCATGATGAAGGCGGCATCGTCGGCCGAGCCGAGCTTGGCCGGCTTCTGCTCGCCGCCGCCACCGCCGGCCGCCGCGGTCTCGCCGCCGAAGCCGCCGAGGATGACCGAGATGAAGGAGCGGTTCATCGCGTGGCACATGATGTAGGACAGGATCGCGCCGCTTGATCCCACCAGCGCGCCGGTGATGATCAGCGCGGAATTGCCGAGGGTGAAGCCGATGCCGGCCGCGGCCCAGCCCGAGTAGGAGTTCAGCATCGAGATCACGACCGGCATGTCGGCGCCGCCGATCGGGATGATCATGAGCACGCCGAGCGCCAGCGCGATGATGACGATCAGCCAGAAGTCGAGCGCGCTGCCCGTCATGACCAGCCCGACGATGAAGACGACGAGGGCGATCGCGAGCGCAATGTTGATGATGTGACGGAACGGCAGGATGATCGGGGCGCCGCTCATCCGCGCGGACAGCTTCAGGAACGCGATCACCGAACCGGTGAAGGTCAGCGCGCCGATGGCGACGCCGAGCGACATCTCGACCAGGCTCTGCGGATGGATGTTGCCGGGGCTGCCGATGTCAAAGGCCTCGGGTGCGTAGAACGCGCCGGCGGCGACCAGCACCGCAGCCATGCCGACCAGCGAATGGAAGGCGGCGACCAGTTCCGGCATCGAGGTCATCGGCACGCGGCGGGCGATCACCGCGCCGACGCTGCCGCCGATCGCGATGCCAAGGATCACGAGGATCCAGGCGAGGCCGTCCGCCGGCGGATGGCTGGCGAGCGTGGTGGCGACCGCGATCGCCATACCGATCATGCCGAAGAAATTGCCCTGCCGCGATGAGGCGGGGCTGGACAGCCCGCGCAGTGACAGGATGAACAGCACACCTGCCACGAGATACAGAACTGCAGCCAGATTGGCGTTCATCTCAGGTCCCCTTTGTCTTCGTCACCCCGAGGTGCACGCCGCTCACTTCACCTTCTTCTTGTACATCGCCAGCATGCGCTGGGTGACAAGGAAGCCGCCAAAGATATTCACGCAGGCGAAAATGAGCGCGATGAAGCCGAAGCCGCGCGCCCAGCCCGAGCCGCTCGAGATCATGCCGACGCCGACCGCGAGCAGCGCGCCGACCACGATCACCGAGGAGATCGCATTGGTGACGCTCATCAGCGGCGTATGCAGCGCCGGGGTCACCGACCACACTACGAAATAGCCGACGAAGACGGCGAGAACGAAGATCGACAGCCGGAAGACGAAGGGGTCGACGACTTGTGCAATATGCTCCATGACGGCTCTCCTTACGCTTTCGGCTGGAAGTTCGGGTGGATGACGGCGCCGTCTCTGGTCAGCGCGGTCGCCTTGACGAGCTCGTCGTCCCAGTTCACGGCCAGCGCCTTGCTGGTCTTGTCGATCATCGTTTCGATGAAGTTGAACAAATTGCGCGCGTAGAGGCTGGAGGCCGACGCCGCGACGCGGCCGGCGACGTTGGTGTAGCCGACGATCTTGATGCCATCGACCTCGGCGACCTCGCCCGCCTTGACGCCTTCGACATTGCCGCCGCGCTCGACGGCGAGATCGACCAGCACCGACCCCGGCTTCATCGACCTGACCATCTCGGCCGTGACGAGCCTCGGCGCCGGCCGGCCCGGAATCAGCGCAGTCGTGATCACGATGTCCTGCTTCTTGATGTGCTCGGCGGTAAGCGCGGCCTGCTTGGCCTGGTATTCCTTGGACATTTCCTTGGCGTAGCCGCCGGCGGTCTGGGCGTTCTTGAATTCCTCGTCCTCTACGGCGAGGAATTTCGCACCGAGCGATTCGACCTGCTCCTTGGTAGCGGGCCGGACGTCGGTCGCGGTGACGACGGCGCCGAGACGGCGCGCGGTCGCGATCGCCTGAAGGCCGGCGACGCCGACGCCCATCACGAACACTTTGGCGGCGGGCACCGTGCCGGCCGCGGTCATCATCATCGGGAAGGCGCGTCCGAAGGCCTCGGCGCCTTCGATTACGGCGCGGTAGCCGGCGAGGTTGGCCTGCGAGGACAGCACGTCCATCACCTGCGCGCGCGTGATGCGCGGCATCAATTCCATCGCGAAGGCGGAGACGCCGGCATCGGCGATCGTCTTCAGCGCGGCCTCGTTGCCGTAGGGGTCCATGATGGCGATGACCAGCGCGCCGCGCTTGTACTGCGCCAACTCGGAGGCTTTAGGGCGCTTCACCTTGATGATGATATCGGCGTCCTTCAGCGCGTCGGCGCTGACGGTGGCGCCCACGGCAGTGAATTCGGAGTCCGGCAGACCCGACTTGAGGCCGGCGCCCGGCTCGACGGCGATCTCGGCGCCCAGCGCCTTGAACTTCTTCACCGTATCCGGCGAAGCGGCGACCCGCGGCTCCGACGGATCGATTTCCTTGGCAACGGCAACCTTCATGAAACCTCCCGGCGAGTGCCGCCTGTCTTCGTGCAATGGTCTTCCGAGTGCAGGCCCGCGGAACGGCCGAGTTTATTTTTGGTGATTACCTGTCCGCACTGGGGATAAGCTCGTTTGCTGGACTCTATTACGTGCCCGGCGCGCTTCCTAAAGACGCCGAGCCTTTTAAGCTCTAGCGGCGCAGCGCCGCTTTTCTACTCGACGCGATCTGCCAAATCGCAATGGAGCTCTCAGGCCGCTGGTCCGAATGGAGAGACAATGTTGCCAGCGCGGCATTCCGTACGCGGACTATCCCGCCCGGGCCAAGCCGGGACACCGACCATCGCGCCACGCCTGAATCGAAAGCTCGCTCACTCGTTACCCATAATCAAATGAGGATTGCGGCGGATGAACCTCAAGGTCAGGCGCCCTGCCGCATCCAGCTGCCGATTGCACCTCACATTGGATCCCCGCCCCATTGCATTTTGCCTCGCATCTGCGCGCAAGCTAGCACTGCGAAGGTCTCGTTTCTCGGCGATCTGACTGCGTTTGCTGGATAGTTGCGGTGGAATCCGCCGCAAGATTGGAGATGAGCGAAACATTTCTGCAAGATGCGATGGATAGACAGACGATCGAATCAAGTTCGTACAGCACCTGCAGCGAATGTCGCGCGCTCGTGGCGCAGCCAAGAAGCGGAAAAGCGCGTGGCGCAGCACACGTGTCCATGCCGCTGCAAGGGAGCCGAGGACATTACCCTTCACCCTTCTCCCTGGAATGAAAAAGGCAGGGCCATCGCCGTCAGGGACGGAGCCGAAGGAGTTCGGCCAAGACAGCTCTCACCGTCAGCCGCCCGCCCCGGCACCAAGTCAGCCCGATCACCGGTTGCGACAGAGCTATCTGGGATTGGCTGTCTCTCACCGTAAGACTCAGGCATGAACGCGCCTGACCCAAAGGCGGCCATCCGCGTTGCACCATTTTGTTGCTTAGGCGTGTCGATAAGCGATCGAGCTTCGTCACAGGGCAGGACAGGCCTGGAGGACCACGAGCGGCCGGACACCGGACGTCAGCAAAGGGCCGGGAAGGCCAGCGGTCCCTCAAACCAAGGAATGGATTTTTGCCCGCGGCGGACACTCAATCAGTCGTCGTGACGTTGAGTTTCAGAGTGCGCGGCAGCGATCTTCCGCCATCCATGACAATTGACTGCCCCGTCACCGTGGAAAACTCCGATGCACACAGAAGCGCCACCATACGGGCGACCTCCTGTTCCGTAACCAGTCGTGCCAGCGGCGTTTCCTTGACGACCGTCGCCTTGTCGTGGGTCATCGCGTCGGTACGCTCGCTGGCGATCTGGCCGGGCACGATCGCATTGACCGTGACAGCGGGCGCAAATTCAAGCGCGAGGCACTGCGTCAAATGGATCAAAGCCTCCTTGGCAAGGCCATAGACCGAATGCGACCTCGCATAGGCCGAGGTTGCGCTCACATTGATGATCCGGCCCCAGCCCATTCGCTCCATGCCAGTGATGGTGCATTGAGCGAGCTGATATGGTGTCCTTAGATTCACCGTCATGACCGTCTCCCACTCCGACAGGGGGAGTGACCGAAACGGCGTATCCGAATACGGACCCGCATTGTTGACCAGGATGACCACGGCTCCCAGTCGCTCCGTCACGCGGCATACGAGCGCTGCCGCCGCTTCTGGATCTCTGAGGTCAACCGGAAAGACAGCCGCTTTTCCACCGATCGCGGCGATGCGGGCGACAATGCTTTCTGCTTCACTCAAAGAACGCCGGCAATGCACTGCGACACGCGCCCCACGGCGGGCGAGCTCGACTGCGATTGCAGCGCCGGTGCCTGACGAGGAGCCGGTGACAAGGGCGACCTTGCCGTTGAGATCACATTCGCCAGCATTCATGGATCGATTCTCCTGGACCAGATGAACTTCAGCTTCGATTCGTCCAGATACTTGTTGTGTATCAGGTCGATGAGATCCTTGGCGGATGTGGCCAGCTCCGCCTCATAGGCTGCGCGATCGCTCACCTCGATGCGCTCGATGTAATCCCAGGGGCCGCCGTCGAACGGCACCGGATCCGTGAGGCGATGAATCCGATAACTGATGATCGTCTTCAGCTTTGCTGTAAACGGATAGTCGACTTCGCGCTCGAATCGCTCGTATTCGTCCGCATCGACCCCCGGCTTCAAGGCGGTCAGGATATAGACGACGGTCGTCATGAAGTGCTCCTCATCATTATTGCTCAGGGAGAAAGAGCGAGCTTTCACAACCTCAAGGCCACGCTTCAACCAGGAGGTTCTTAAATGTTGGCTCAGCGGGTGACGATAAGGTCCTGCTCAACGCCACGAGCGAGCCCATCATCTTGGCTCAGACCCGCCCCAAGCTGCACCCACCCCTCAGAGATATCGGCAAAGCTGTGCTTCGATCGTAGCGGCGCGACGGGGACCGCTCATAGCCAGCCACTCTCTTTTGCACCGAAGCGCACGAGGCTTATGCGCTCCGATCGCTGGCCTCCTTGGCGAGAGTCGCCTCGACCGCCGGCCAGACCTGGGTTCCGAAGCGCACAATGACGTCTTCGTAACTGATACCCGGAGCCGGAACGGGAAATATATTGAAGCCGGTGACGCCGGCGCGGCGAAGGTCAATGACGTGCTGGGTCACCTCTTCGACAGTCCCGCAGAGGGTGAGAGCGTCGACATGGCGGTCAGTCACGAGGGGAAAGAGTGGCGCGAACGGAGTGACCCCGGCAGCATAAGGGACCGGACCAATGGCTTCGACGACCTCATTCGGCAACGTAAGTCCCTGGGTCTGGAGCGTGTAGAACCGCGAAGTGGCTTGCGCAATGATCCGTGTCACTGAAGGCCGCAATATATCCCGCGCCTGCTTACCGTCATTGGCGATGCAGCAATCCAGGCGCGCGACAAGCTTGACCTCGCCCGGAGAACGGCCGGCCTTCATGGCTCCCTCGGCGACGATCGACGCGAAGGCCTTTGCTTCTTCAACAGATCCGCACCCTTCCATCATCACGCCATCGGCGACTGCGCCGCCCATTTTCTGGCCGAGTGGCCCATTGCTTGCAACGCGAACAGGGACACGCGCGCGTGGCGGGACGAAATTCAATCGGCCGCGCTGAAAACGAACGATCTCGCCCTGATAGTCGACCTCCTGCCCGGCCATCAGCTGACGGATCAGATCAACGGCTTCGCGAATGGCCAGCGGAGGCTTGCGCGGTTGGATCCCCAGCTCGGCGAAGCCGGAGACGCCCGCGCCGATCCCGAGAATGGCGCGGCCTTCCGAAATTTCATCGAGGGTGCCCAAGGCCATGGCGGTCAAAGCCGGGTGGCGCGCGAACGGATCGGTAACGCAGGGACCGAGATTGACGCGCGAGGTTTGTCCAGCCAGGTGGGACAGACACGCGTAAGTTTCCCGGTAGAAGCGCTCATCCGCAAGCCAGACGGTTTCAAATCCGCTCTCTTCGGCAAGCCTGGTACGAGCGGCAAGGCGGGACACCGATTGGTCGCCGAGCATCAACAATTCTATCGACATGAACGTCTCCGACAATTGCCTCCGGCCGCGCTCAAGCAGCTGATCCGGCCGAGAGGTGATGAAGAAAGGGCTTGCCTTGCCGCTTCGCCGATCCCGCGGCCAAGCTCCTGACCAGCCCACGCGTCCGATCCTTGACGACGCATGCGATCACGCCGAGGGGCGGCGGATGGGCTGGCCGATCGGCAGAGCGGCAAGAGCTGGGCCTTGCGAGCGCCGGTCTAGGCCTAATGAGACGGGCTTCGTTCGACTCATGTTTGCGTCTGTCGGGCCAAATGGCAGAGGACGTGATGAGCTGGCGCGATTTCCCGTCGCGGGACGGGCTCGGCAAGACCGCCTTGGCCAGCGGACAGCAAGCGCGAAGGCGACAGCCGACGTGAACGGCGGTCGGAGTTGGGATTTCGCCTTTTAAAGCGAAGCGTTCGCGCCGGACGTCCGGATCAGGAACGGGTAGCGATGACAAAAGCGCGCGCGTGTAGGGATGCGTTGGGTCGGCGAAGCTGGCCGGATCGCCTTCCTGGACGATGATGCCGAGATCCATGGCTCCGACACTGTGCGGGACACCAAACAGAGGACCAAGACGCACGCTCACCAACGTCAGCTCGCAGGTGACCGGCAGACCCTGCTTGACGTCAACCAAAACGGGACGGCCAGTCGAGGAGCTTCCGCCGAGATCTTCGTGGAGAAGAGCACTCATGTCTGCTCGTATTGCGCATCGAGTGGCTGATTCAGCCCCACCCTGTGCTGCATCTCCGCGACAGATTCGGGCATCGCCATCGCGCCAGTCTTCACGAGGGCGGGATTGCCGGGCAACAGATAGACGAGGAGAAAGCCGATGACGCTGACGCCGAGCAAGGTCGGCGCCAGCAGAGCTACTCGACGAAGCACGAAAGCGAGGAACGACATGGCCTTCTCAGCGCGTCCAGGCTGCTTTTCAAGCCAGCTTCATCTTGTCGAAGCGCTCGAACGAATCCCAGTACTTCGCAACGCCCGCGAGCTCAGAACGGGTCACCCTCGCCCAATTGTCGTACCAAAGCAGACCCCACGCCGCGTCATCCAGTAGAATCTTCTGCGCGTCCTTGACTGCGGCCATGCGCCTCGCTGAATCAGCCTCGCGGATATTCTCGTCGATAATCTTGTCGAGGGCAGGATTGGCGTAGCCCCCCTTGTTGGTCGCACTGGCTTTGCTGTGGAAGTTCCAATAGAGGTGATAAAATGGGTCGTTGATCCAGGACTGCCACGTTTCGATCGACAGCTCGTGCCCGCCGCTCGATGACAGCTGGCGGAAGGTCGCGTCGGGCTCCTTCTCGATGCTGACCTGGAATCCGATCTTCTCCAGTTCGCGCTGTATCCAAACCGCTGCTTGCTCATGCGGCGCATAGCCCACACGCACCGCGAGCTTGACCGGGATCGGCCCGGAGCCGAACCCAGCTTCCGCCATCAGTGATTTTGCCTTGGCGACATCATATGTGTACGGCGAGAGCGAACCATCATAGCCGGGCGTTTGAGCTGCGACCGGGCTTTTCATTTGTTCGCCATAGCCATAGAGCACGTTTGGGATGATCGCGTGGATCGGCATCGTGTAGTTGATCGCCTGGCGAACCTTCACATTATCGAACGGTTTTTTCTTCAGATTCATGCAGAGGAAATTGCAATTGGTATCGGGCAGAGACACGACATTGAGGCCCGGCTCGCCCTCAAGACTCTTGAGGTTCTTCGGCGACATCGAATTTGGTCCGATCACCATATCGATGGCCTTGCGCTTGAGCAGGAGAATCCGGTCCGCTTCATTCGCCGTCGATTTGATCACGATGCGCCTGAAATAGGGTGGCGGCCCCCAATAGCCCGGGGTCGCTTCCAGGACTACCTCGACCCCCGGTTCGTTTCTGACAGCTTTGTAGGGCCCAAGCCCGGCCGTATTGCGCTTGAGCCATTGAGCGGCCCAGGGGTCGTCGGCCGTCGCGTGCAGCTTGATCTCTTCGGGATCGAGAAGTGCGTTGTTGGACAAGGCCAGCACGTCGAGCAACATGGCACTTGGCGCCGGCAGGCTGATGGCAAAGGTGCTCTCGTCGCGAACCTCGAATTGATCGGCCTCTGTGACTCCGATCATGGTCGGAAAGATGAGCCGCATGTAGCCGGTGGATTGTAGCCCTCGGTCAAAGAGATATTTCACCGCGCTTGCATTCACCGGCCGCCCGCTGGGAAACTTCAGGCCGCGACGGATCTTGACGACAAGGGTTTTGTTATCGTTCTCATATGTCCAGCTTTCGCCGATCCCGCCTGTGAAAACACCGGGCTTGGACATCGCAAGGTTGGGCGATCCGCCAACCGGCTCCGCCCCCCAACTCAATACCGTATCGTAGATGTTTGCCTGAACGATATAAGCGCCGTCGGACTTGAACTGTGCCGGATCGAAAGAATCGATATCCGTGCCCCAGGCGACCGTGAGCGTCGGAACGCCCTGTGCATTTGCAGACCCGGTAACAAGGCCCGGCGTGAACATCGCACTTCCGCTCGCCGCCAGCTTGAGAAAATTGCGGCGTGACTGATTTCCAAACATTCAAGTCCCCCTGCGTAGATTGTGTGACGTGAACAAGCTCAAATGACGTGAAGGTGCACGAGTCTTCAAAGAGGCTCTCGCAAAGCAGCGGCCAGGAAGGTCGGTTCGCGTCCGTACAATCGACGATCGCGGAGATAAAGGTGCGATCCAGACGCGCGGCTCGGGACGAGGCATGAGCCGCTGCAGGATCCTCATACCGAGGCGTTTCCGCGCCTGCGTTTGGGAGTGGCGGCCGAGCGCTTCTTTTCAGGTTTGTCGATAACGCGCGAAAGGCAGTTGGCCGCCTGCATGATGTCATCGGTCACAGCCGCGCGGGCGGCGGGGCCGTCGCGATGCATCAGCGCGTCAAGAATGCGGCGATGCGCATCCATGGAGCGGCGCAGGTGTGCGGCGTCAGGCGCAACGAGTACGAAGCACGGGCCAATCAGAACCCAGAACTTCTCGACCGCACCAAGGATGATCGGGGCTTGAGCGATCTGATAGATCCGCCTATGAAATGCGAAGTTTGCCGATAGATAGGCCGGCACATCGATCGCATCGGCGGCTGCCTGGAGGCGATCGTAGAGTTGGGCGATCTCGGTATCATCGACCCCTGTCATGCGGATTGCTGCGCGTTCGGCGAGGAGCCCCTCAAGCGCTACCCGTGCGTCGCGCACGTCGCGCAATTGAGGTCCTGATAGGTGAACCACACTCAGCCGCGCCGTGTCGCTGAACTCGAATGCGCCTTCGGCCTGCAGGCGGCGCAGCGCTTCCCTCACGGGCATCGGGCTCGAACCCAGCGCGTCGGCAAGTCCGCGTATGGTCAGCCTCTGGCCCGGTGCGAAACGGCCGGCCATCACGCCATCACGCAAATGCCGGTAAACTTGATCCGCCATGGAGTCCCGGGCAACGGACGGCAGCGGCGGTAGCGGTTTGTTGTTCTTCACCTTCGCGGATCCTCCCAGATCTGATTCCAGATATGTGATCACAAATTCTGTTCTGCGTCAAATCGTGTGCTTGCGACGATCATTGGCCTGTTCGCTCGGCAACGCGGCAAGACTTGACGGGTCGTTCCGATCAACGCGAGAGAGCTCGATAAGGCGGCGAGCGGCGATGCACCTGATCTCGCCGTCCAGGGTATTCCGGCTCTGCTTAGAAAGACCTCCGGCGGGCATGCCGGAGGTCTCTTGGAGGTCAAAGTCGGTTCTAAAAAGCCTTTCTTTTCTCCTTCTTGCTCGTTGTTGAAGCGGATCACCAATTACGCTGGGCTCGCAGGAGCAAGCTTAGCGTGCTCTGGTCCTTTAGCTCGTAGGTGGCAGCGGGCTTGGCGATACCCGTCTGGGTCGGTAAGACCACGGTGCTGCCGGCAGCGTATTTCTGATCGAGCATGCTATAGGCCAGATCGGCAGAGAAGGTCAGGTTCTTGACCGGGGTCCAGCGCGTGATCACGCCGGCGACGGCATAGTTGAAGTCCGGATTGCAGCCGGTCGCGCCACTCGAGAGCGCAAGGCCTGCGACGAATGCACCGCAGATGTAATTTTTCGCCGTGCCGTTGTATCGCGCAGCAGCCCAAGCACCGTAGATGCCAGTGTTCCAGTAAGGATCCCAGTTATGGGTATAGCCGCCACGGAAGCCGTAGGTGGTGGTCAGCTCCTGACCGGAGCCGGTCACGAACACCGAGTCAGCGAGACCCGCAAGGCCAACGCTCTGGTAAGCCCCCGCGAGGCCCGAGCCTCCGTACATCGCGTAGGTCGTGGGCACAAGATCCTGGAAATTGTAGCGGCTTGCGCCATACGTATACACGGCCTGTACGTTGATCGTGTCACCCGGCCCCGTCGGAAGGTTCTTGATCGAGAGGGCCAATTGACCGGCCCAGCCCCACTTGTCGCCGGCATGACCGCTGGCTTCATCAGCGCCGTAATATGCGGCGTGATTGTCATGCGCTGCGACTGAGGCCTGGAACAGACCCCAAGCCTGATCGACGCGAAGCATGGCGACAAGGTCCGGAGAGCTTGCACCGGCAATGTCCTTGCTGCCGTACGCACCTGTTGCAAGACCCGCCACTGTCGCGCCGCTGACATTCCAGATGTTGGTCGTATAGTACTGGACCTGATCCTGCGCGGAGAACGAAGCCGTGATACCCTGGCCGAAGTCAGCGGTGTACGTGAATTGATTGACACCCGTAACCGCACCACCGCCGCCCGGCAGACCGTCGAAATTGTTCGAGGGGTAGTTGATCCAGGGCGTTGAGAACTGGGAGATGGTCTTGCCCATCGTGAACCCGGCGAACTGGATGAAGGCCAGATAGACACCAACCGAACCGCTGGCGACGCCAGTTCCGCCGTAAACTGTCGAGCCGTTAGCGGCGCCCGTGCCGGCACCGGTATAGCCACCCGAGCCCCAATCGAACACGCCATCGAAGAAGGTGCGAAGCATGCCGTATTCGGTCGCGGTGCGGGTATCGATCGTCAGATCTTCGCGAGCATTGGTGGAATAGTAGTTGCGCAGACGATTGCCAGCTCCGGGCGCACCATTCACCGCGCCTTGCGTGTAGATCGAGTTGGTGTTCAACGCCGCATCAACGCGCAGGTAACCTCCGAGCTTTATGCAGGTGTCGGTGCCAGGGATGTAGTAGAACCCCTGGCCGTAGAGAGAGCAGACTTTCACGTATTCGACCGGCCTTGCCTTGGCCGGCAGGTCGGCGCCGTGTGCATGACCCATCAAGGTGAGTACAGCGGCCGAACCGCAGAGCATTCGGTTAAACATCTTCATAAAAGCCCTCCAACATTTTCTGCGGCGGCCCTTACGGGCGGTCACCGGAGAATGATCCCAAGTTCACGACTGTTGCTTCTCGTCTTGCGAGCCTCGACGTCTTCGCCACGCACGAATGGATCGATCTGCTTGACGTGCGACCGAGGGCCGCCTCCGTCACGGCCTGGACATTATATAAGTAACTTATATATGCAACTGATATAAGCTGGCGAAGCTTTAGATCGGAGAACGTCGTGACATTCGAGCAACACCCACCACAGCCAAATGATTGCCGTGTCTTTCAAACCGGGTTAGGTAAGTTAACGAACTAATGAAGAGGAGGTCTCGGATGACGCCCCGAGATACGACCCGGCAGCAGCCCTCGCCCAGTGCGAAAGGTCAAAGGACAAGCAAACAGACCGCTTCGTCGGACCGAATCATAGGAGAAGTCGGTTGGGACATCGCGGCCATCAATGTGCATCTGGAGGACATCCGGCGTACGTGGGCAAAGGCGCTTGGCGTCAGCGGCCCTCAATGGCTGATCCTGATGGCGATCGCCGATCAGGATCAGGGAGCGGGCGTGTCCGTCGGGGATGTGTCTGCGAAGATCAACGTCCGCTCACCGTTCGTGACGGCAGAGACCAAGATGCTGGAAAAAGGCGGCTTCGTATCCCGCACCGCCTCTGCGGCGGATGGCCGGGTCGTCTTGATGTCGCTAACTGAAAAGGCACGTAAGGCGATAACAGGCCTTGCCGCCAAGCGCAGAAAGCTGGATGAGGCGATCTTTGCAGATCTCGGCCACGAAAGACTGGAAGATTTCAGGGAAGTGCTTTCGACCATTAAGCGCAGGATGGAGAAAGCGGCCCTTCAGCTCGAGCTGGATGCAAGCAAGCCTGACGTGTGAGCAACTGAGCACTGGAGCGCGTTTAGGCTCGTCATCAGCGAATACATGCCCATGGTTGGAGCGCGAGAGCGATTGATTCCAATCGTATTCGCGCTCTAGAGTGTTTTCGAGCGAAGTGGATACCGGTTCGAGTAAAGAAAACGGGTCAAAATAAGAATCTAGAGCCCCGTTCCGATTCCGTCGGAACGGAAAGGGCCTAGGCCCTCGAGGCGGTGCGCGTATCGTCGGCTGCGATCTGCCGAGAGGTTTTCACGCGGCTTTTTCGCGCTGGAATGGTAAGCGTCTCTTCTTTTCGATCCAGGCGCAGCTGGTCTGTCAGCCAATCGAATATAAACTGCCGACCAATGCTCGGATTGTCGAGTTGCCGGTGCGATGACCCGGTATCCTCGTCCTTGAAAATCTTCAGGTCCATCGGTACGCCGGCGGCGCGACAGTGCTCGTGCAACGCAGTGATATCTTCCTGCTTGGCGTAGTCATGCTCACCCATGACGACCAAGCATGGACACTTGATTTGGCGCGCAAGCTTGTAGGGCGGCGATAACCTTGTGCCTGAACCGAACAAGCTGGCGGCGACGTACCTGTGTTCGACATCATCCCAAAATCCTCCGTCGCAAACGGCGGCCGCCAACATCGTTTCGGTTGCAGCCACGCGCGTGGCAAGAGCTCCTCCAAGACCATCACCAATCAAGGCGATTCGCCTCGCATCGACGTCATCGCGGCTCAGCAGGTAGTCCAGCCAGCAGCGTAGCACTATACTTTGATGATGGACATGTCGATCCTGAAAGCACTCCATCTCTTGCGGCAAGTCGACAACGAGCAACGACACGCCGCTAGCAATGGCGTGAGACTGAAACCTCACCAAAAGGTCTTCCTTGGTATCCCTTTCATGTCCAATGACAAGGATCACTGGAGACTTGCGAGGCGCGGCCGATGAACGAATGAGATAGCCTTGGAGCAGGTTGTGCCCGACGCAGATCTCCAGCACCTCTCCACGCGGAGACAGCAGTTCCAGGAAGGCAGCGGCACATGATTGGGCAATGCGAGACAGTTCGGAAATTCTCGGGTCGCTCCCAACAAGAAACGCGGCTGCCGTG
Source organism: Bradyrhizobium sp. i1.15.2 (assembly GCF_040548425.1). Lineage (NCBI taxonomy): Bacteria > Pseudomonadati > Pseudomonadota > Alphaproteobacteria > Hyphomicrobiales > Nitrobacteraceae > Bradyrhizobium > Bradyrhizobium sp. i1.15.2. Next base: position 42,926 of record NZ_JBEPRQ010000015.1, read on the forward strand.
CGATAATAATTCAAGGCGCGCAGCCATTCGTTCGTCGCCGTCGCAAAGTGGCCATCTGCGTACGACAGCCGCGCGCGCCTTGCGATACGATCCGCTAAGGCCCGCCACTCACTCTGCCAGCTCTCGTCATCGCCGACGACGATCTTGGCCGCAACCATGAGGCACTCGGACACGAAGCTTGCGCCCTCTTGGGCATCTCCCAGCAGGCGTCTCAGCTGGGTGCTCTCCACCTCATAATCCGGCCAGTGGATCCAGCCGCCCGCGCCATATCTGGGTGAGCAGTGGACGCTTTTCGTCTGCCTTGGCATCAACCTGCCCCTCCCTGTTAAGCCGCACAGAACGCCTCTGTTCTAGCGCGGTTGATCACCCTTTTTCGTCCGGGCGCTGAATCGACACGTGACGACGTGTCATATGGTGCAGCGCGCGCTTACAAGTCATTTGCGTTGATGATCAGGCCGGAGAACACGGCCATGAGACCACTTGGCCGGATCGAACCGCCGTTGCCCATCACGTGTTCGACCATGCCGGCTGAAGGTAAGTAACGGCATCGTACGCGCGCCCGGGCAGGCGACCAGGCGCCAACAGGCAGGGATGCTGCTTCACAGAACTCTCCCGTTATCGTTGTAGCCGTTCATCGGTCACTCGCTTCTTTTCTGATCTCGAGCGTCCTCGTTAGGGTTCGAGTTGCCGAATAGATCGCACGATCAGAAGCCAACATCGCTGGTCCCCTTCAGCTTCAGCATGGCGCGAGCCTCCTCGGGCGTAGCCGCCTCCAAGCCTATTCCTTTCAGGATCGAGCGGGCCAGCCCCACCTGCTCGGCGCTGGAAGCGGCGAGCTTGCCGGGCCCTGCCCAAAGACTGTCCTCGAGTCCCACGCGGATGTTGCCGCCCATCGCGGCGGCCATGGCGCCTATACGCATCTGCGCGGCGCCGGCGCCGAGCACCGACCAGACATAATCGTTGCCGAACAGCCGCTCGGCCGTGCGGCGCATGGTGGCGACGTCCTCGTAATGCGCGCCGATCCCGCCGAGCAGGCCGAAGACGGACTGGATGAAGAACGGTGGCCGGACGAGACCGCGGTCGACAAAATGCTTGAGATTATAGAGATGGCCGACATCGTAGCACTCGAATTCAAATCGCGTGCCACCGGGCGCGCAGAGGGCGAGGACCTGCTCGATCTCTGCGAAGGTGTTGCGGAAAACGAGGTTGCGTGAAGATTCCAGGTGCTCGCGTTCCCACTGATGGGTGAACTCGTGATAGCGATCGAGCATCGGGAACAGGCCGAAATTGAAGGAGCCCATATTGAGTGAGGCGAGCTCGGGCCGGAAATGCCGGGCGGGCTCTACGCGTTCGGCAACCGTCATGAATGGGCTGCCGCCGGTCGTAATGTTGATCACGGCCCGCGACCTGCGGCTCAACTCCGGCAGAATCTTCGCAAATCCCTCGACCGATTGGTCCGGCTGACCAGTCTTGGGGTTGCGTGCGTGCACATGCAGGATCGCAGCTCCCGCTTCGGCAGCTCGCACTCCCTCTTCGATGATCTCCTCGGCTGTGACCGGAAGATGCTCGGACATTGAAGGCGTGTGGATCGCGCCGGTCAGCGCGCAGGTGAGAATGACCTTGCCGGTCCTGGGCATGTAAAAACCTCCAGAGCAAATCGGTAATCGTAAGGGGCGGCCGCGGCCTTTTCGGCTTTCAAGGTCTATCGCCGAGAAGTGGCAGGACAGCCGCCAGAATCAGGAGTTCCACCGCGCTTTTCGGATCGTGGAGCTCTCTCGCCTGCGCTTTGATGATGAAGCAGCTTTTGGCAGATCAGCTGCCAAACCGCGGCTCCGGGATGCCTTTGACGCCAAGTCCCTTGATGGCAAATAGGGCCCCGCGCTGCTGCCCATCATCGGGAAATCGCGGCAAGGGCGGCTTCGCCATGGAAGTCACGTACAGAATGTCGAGGTCAGCACCACCGAACATCACGCTCGTGACCTTGCGCACTGGCATCTCGATGATGCGCTCGACGCGGCCGTCGGGCGCGTAGCGCACGAGCTTTCCGTCGTAGACCAGCGCCTGCCAGAGGAACCCTTCTGCATCAACGGTGGCGCCGTCCGCAGCACCGCCATTTGAGCGATCCACTGGCGCGAAACGGCGCCGCTTCGTGGCAGCACCGGTCTCGATGTCATAGTCGTAGGCCCAGATCTCTCCCGTCCAGGTGTCGGCGAAATAGAAGATCCGGTCGTCCGGGCTCCAGCACGGGCCATTGGAGACGATGATCTTCTCGTCCAGCACGTGCAGCGAGAGATCGGGATCGAGCCGGTAGAGGCGACCGGAGGCTTCCGCCTCCAGCATATCCATGGAGCCGAATAGGAAACGCCCGCGGCGGTCGACCTTGCCGTCATTCAGCCGATTGCGCGGAAGATGCGTCTCGGGTGCCGCAATCAGCTTGAGCTCGCCGCTCGCCAGATCGAGATCATGCACGCCCGATTGCAGCGCGACGAGCGCATGGGTACCCTCGCGACGCAGCGCCATCGAGCCGATCTTCGCCCCGACATCCCAGGCGTGAAGCTCGCGTCCATCTTCTGTCGCGCGAAAAACGCGACCATCGATGCTGTCTATCCAGTACAGACGCCGCTGCTCCGTGTCCCAAAGCGGGCCTTCGCCCAGCGTCGTCTTCAGATCCGCCACGATCTCGATCTGCAAGTCATCCCCCCGTTCTTACGCTTCACAGATATTCCACGTTCCCGTCAATGCTGATCGCCTGGCCGGTCACGTTGCGTCCACCTGGCGAGCAGAGGAATAAGGCCATCGCTGCAACGTCTTCGGCCGTCACCATGCGGCGCAGCGAGATCTTCTTGAGGTATTCCTGGCGCATCGCCTCGTAGCTGGTATGAAGCTGCTCGGCGCGCGCGCGGATCACGCCTTCCATGCGCGGGCCCTCGACGATACCGGGCAGAAGCGCGTTGACGCGGATGTCGTCGGGACCGAGTTCGGCGGCAAGCGATTTGACGAGCCCGACAATGGCCCATTTCGTTGCGGCGTACGGGGTACGCCAGGCGTAGCCGAGCCGGCCGGCAACGGAGGCCATGCAGAGGATTTGCCCATGGCGCGATTGGCGAAGCATCGGGACTGCATGACGGGCGAAGCGGTACTGCGCGTTGAGATTGACATCGATCGTTTGCTGCCAGTCGAACTCTGCAAGGGTATCGATTCCGCCGGTTGGTCCGGCAATGCCTGCATTGTTGATGAGCACGTCGAGCCCACGCCAACGCGCTGCCTGCGCGAGAAAGACGGCGGCGACGGCCTCGTGATCCGACACGTCGGCCTTTGTGGCAAGCACCTTTGGATTCCGATCGCGGAAGGCTGCAAGCGCATCGTCGTTGATGTCGCAGATATGGACATGCGCACCTGCCTCAATGAAGGCATCGGCAAGTGCGGCGCCAATGCCGGACGCGCCTGCCGAGATCAGGACGCGCAGCTCGGGATGAGGCACAAGACGCTGCAGCACGCTCATGCCGGTATGCCTCCCCGCCTGCGTCTCGGAACGACCAAGGAGCGCTTTCTGCCCGCTTTGTCCAGAATGCCCGACAGACGACTGGCGGCCTGCATGATGTCGTCGGTCACGGCGGAGCGGGCGGCGGGGGCATCGCGGTCCAAGAGAGCATCGAGGATCTGGCGGTGTGCGTCCATGGAACGCTGCAGGTGGACAGCATCGGATGCAACGAGCACGAGGCAGGGGCCAATGAGCAGCCAAAAATTCTCGACGGCAGCGAGAAGCATCGGGGCGTCCGCGATTTGGTAGATCCGCCGGTGAAAGGAGAAGTTGGTCCATAGATAAGCGGGCCCATCGGCTGCATCAGCGGCTGCTTGAAGCCGCGCGCAGAGTTGCGTCACCTCGGCATCATCGACGCGCGTCATGCGCGAGGCTGCGCGCTCGGCCAGCAGCCCCTCGAGCGCCACGCGCGCATCGCGCACATCCCGCAACTGCGCCTCGGACAGCTGCCCAACGCTCAGCCGCGCCGAACCGCTGAATTCGAAGGCGCCGTCGGCTTGCAGGCGGCGAAGCGCCTCGCGTACCGGCGTCGGGCTTGAGCCCAGCGCCTCGGCGAGGCCGCGGATCATCAGCCTCTGACCCGGCGCAAAGCGACCGGCCATCAGGCCGTCTCTCAAATGACGGTAGACCTGATCCGCCATTGAGCCCCGGGCAATGGCTGGCAATGGCAGCAAGGCAACGAGATTGCTCGATTCCAAGGTCCCCTCCCGTATATGAGATATGTGATCACAATACGAAAAACCCGTCAAGGGCCGCCGCAAAGGCGGTCTGTCTGGCCTATCGAGTTTCGGTTTCGCGCGGTGTGGCGTGGGCGTTGTGTTGTCGACCGGCTCGGATTGAGCGTGATGCGTGCCGGCCGCCGGGACCCTTCGGCAGCAAAGTGCCGCAGATAGAAGGCAAGAAGGTTGGGCTTTTCACGCACCGAGGAATTCGTGCGATGACAGCTGAAGGATGCCGACTGCGTGCAGGCCGTCCACGAAGGTCCGGTACTGCGGTCGCGCCGCGACGATGGCGGTAATGAGTCTCGTTCCTAGGGCAATCTCGCCGGCACGGATCAGCAGCACGCCCTTCCAGAAGGTTGGCTCGGGGTCGGCGCCGATCAATACTTGAGCGTCCGTGAGCATACGTAGCGCCTCTACAAGCTGCGAACCTGTTGCTGCCGCTTCGCGCGAGAGCAGCCCGGGTGTGAAGACAGACGCGCCGAAGGTCGTGTGTGCCTGAGAGAGCTTGGCGAGCCTGCGCAATTCGGCGAGCGGGTCAGGATGGTCGTCAACTCGCACGTCGATAAGGCAGTTAGCCCAAGGCGCTGGACCGGCGTCTGCGGACACCACGAGAAGCGCAGCCGACATCCGGCCACGGGCGTCACCCCCCGCGGCCTCACCTGCGTCCATCGCCGCGAGCATACGATCGACGAGTGGACCGGCAGCATTCTCGTACGCCGCCAGCATGGCAGGCACGACGCCGTCGCTGGCAAGCATATTTCCCAACACCACAACGTTATTGGCCTCGAGCTGACCGCGATGGGGAACACAGCGATCGCCAGTGAACATGGCTTTGCCGCCGACGGCATCGAGGAAGGCGACCTGGCGCAGTTCTCGCTCTGCGTCCTTTGCGAGCAGGGTCGCGAGCGCCGTCGCCGCCGGTGCGCCCGAGGCCATGAGATCCAGCCCATTCGGCCCGTAAGCTGGATCAACGAAGGACTGGGTCGCAACAGCACCAACGCCGGCTCGCGCAAACGTCACGACGCGCCCGAGGGCAAAATAATGCGACTGGCTGGCCACACCCAATTGGCCGGTGATCGGGTCTCTGGCGACAATCGAGTATGTCATCTCTTCAGAACTCCACGCGCTTGAGGTGCGCCTTGATCGCGGCGATCAAAGCGGGCGGATCCTCCAGCATCGGCAAATGACCGACGCCTGGCAGGACAACGTGCGGAGCATGCAGCGAGGCTGCCATTTCTGCGCCCGCCGCAGGAGTGCAGGTAAGGTCGAACTCGCCGGTCAGAACCGTCACGGGACAGCTGACGCTAGCCACCTGTGCGCGGATATCGGCCGCGCATGCCGCTCGCCACACGCGACGGATGTCGTCCTTTCCGTTCGGATTGCGCAGCGTCATGGTCTTGGCCACCACTTCGGCAGACGCGTTTGGGCCCAGCGCATATTTCGGCAGGATGAGCTCAAACATCTCGGTGACGGTGTGATGTTCGAGGGTGGATAGCACCGCCGTATTGTCAGGATCTCGCGAGTAGAGCTGACTGCCTACCGCAACAACCGAGATGACCCGTTTGGGTTCGGCGGCTGCGAGATAGAGCGAAATCGCTCCACCGAGTGAACCGCCGACCGCGTGGAAGCGGTCGACGCCCGCCCGGTCGACGGCGTCGATGCAGTCCTGCGCCCACCGCGCAAGGTCGTATTGTTTGGTCGGCGGCGAGTCACCGAATCCTCGCATGTCAGGAACGATGGTGAACCGGTCGGCGAACGCCGGTACAATTTCGGCCCACGCCGCGCCTTGAAGATTGATGGGATGCACGAACAGGATTGGCGGCCTGCTCGCATCGGTCTCGCCATGGTAAGACACGGCAATCGTACCGACCGGTCGCTTGATAGTGAGCCGCCTCATGAATCATCCTCGGGCACGGTGACCCAAACGGCCGAAAGGACGCTCAATTTGTGGATCGCTCTTCGATTCCAGCCAAGCTCAAGCATCGAAAGTCCATTCGCTTCCGGGCGGGCACATCGGACGGCACTTCAACGAGAAAAAAACGGTTCTGTATGTTTTTGCAGCACCGGCGGGATCAGTTCGTCCCGCCGGAAGTAGGATGCTCCTGCCAGCCCCGACAGGACGCTCGCTTGCCGTTACGGCTTTTGATCGTCAGTGACAGAGAAGCTCTTGCCGAAGCTGGACGGCAGATAGCCCACACCGCGGCTGGCATAGCTATCGCCGAACGGCTGCCGAATCTTGTCTTGCGGCGCCATCTCCGAGCAGTGGAAGTGCCAGATCTTCCACTCCGGCTTTCCCTCCCCGTCATTGCGCACGTAGATCTCGGTGCTGCGCAGGTACTGGTCCGGTTTCTCGGCGGTCTCGAAGTTGCCTTCGCAAAGCAGGTAAGCCACGTCGCCATGGACATCCAGACGCCAGATGTGCATGACCGCAGGCCTGGATCGCGGCGTGTCCTTGAACGACTCCCAAAAGGCGGTCAGTTCTTCCCGCCCGAAGTACGGATCACCGCTGAGGTTGAAATTCAAGAACGCGGCGCCACTCGGAAAGCAAGTTCGCATCAAGGGGATATCCCACTTGTAATTGGCCGCCCACCAGTCGCGGTGCACTTTCAAAATGGCTGCTCGGTCTTCATCTATAGTCGGCATGAACGCTCCTGGGTGGTGTGATCGTGGAATTGGCCGCCGGGGATTGCCTGAGATTGGCGACCTCATCGGCCTCTGGTCTAAAAACCAGGGCAGATTCTCTTGCTTGCTGGATCCGCTTCCGCGGCCTTGGCCCCGTCGACTCCTTGGACAGCAGTTCTGGGCGGTTCAGCTGAGTGCGCGCGCCGGAAAACGCGACATCGCGAGAGCTAAAGCGGGACGATGTTCCTGCTCCTCGTGATGGCCTGATATCAATCACGGCAAGGGTGCGCTTGGAGAGCTCGCAAGGCAGGCTCCCCAACTCAAAGGCGACGGAATAGTTGATGCAATGAGCCTTGCGGCACCGCATGTCGGCCGCCCGGATCAAGCTTGAGCGGAGTGCCGCGCCCGATAACGGCGCCAAACGCCGGTCAATCGAAACGCGTTGGACAATCAAGGCCCAGCCGAAAGCGTGCGCTGGCGCGATAATACGGCTCACTCCAAAGTTCTCCAATATGAGATATGTGATCACAAATTCGAAACCGCGTCAAGTATTCCGCGGCAACGCATGTCGGCGTCGCTAGACTTTTGCCCGCAGGGTCCGCGCTCCCGCTACGTCATTTCAAGCGCAGGAGGCCCTGCAGCGCCGCCCCCACCGCGATGGTCCTCCAGTCCAGTAACAATCGGCTCGAGTTCTGGCGGGTTCAGCGAGGCGAGATAACGATGGTCAGCAACATCGCCATAGAGTGTCGTACGTTGGCGCGGCAGGCGCGCCGTCGCGCGGATGAGCTCTTCCATTTGCTTTGGAGCCATCTCGTGGCCGTGTTGGGCACCGGCTGAACGCGAGATCGTCTCGTCCATGAGCGTGCCGCCGAGATCGTTCACACCAGCCTCAAGGCAGGCGCGAATGCCTTTTTCGCCGAGCTTCACCCAAGACGCCTGGATGTTGGAGATCTTGGTGTGGAAGACAAGCCGTCCGATCGCATGCATGAGAACGACCTCGCGGAAGGTCGGCCCCTTGCGCGATCGCCCTTTCAAATAGATCGGGGCTTCCATGTGGACGAACGGCAATGGGACAAATTCAGTGAAGCCACCGGTCTCGGCCTGAACATCCCGGATGCGCAACAGATGTCTTGCCCAATTGTCGTAACGGTCAACATGGCCGAACATGATCGTTGCGGTGCTGCGCAATCCCGTTCTATGGGCCGCTGCCATGATCTGCAGCCATTGCGCGGTGTTGATCTTGTCGGGACACAGAATCGCGCGGACCTCGTCGTCCAGAATTTCTGCAGCCGTCCCCGGCAAAGTGCCAAGACCGGCGTCCTTCAACTCGCGCAGAAACTCATCGACCGAACTTCCGAGCGTCTTGGCGCCCTGGAACACCTCGAGCGGCGAGAAGGCATGGATATGCATGTCGGGCGTGGCCTGCTTCACGGACCGGCAAATCTCAAGATACTTCGCACCGGTGTAGGCGGGATGGATGCCGCCCTGCATGCAGACCTCGGTGGCGCCGCGCTCCCAGGCTTCGCGGGCGCGCCGCCCGATCTCATCCATCGAAATGTCGTAGGGCCGCCCGCGCAAGTTCTCGGCGAGCTTTCCTTTTGAAAATGCGCAGAACTGGCACTTAAAGTAGCAGATATTGGTGTAGTTGATGTTGCGGTTGACGACATAGCTGACGGAATCGCCACTGACGGATCGGCGCAGCTCATCAGCAGCGCGGCACACGGCCATGAAATCGCGCTCCTCGGCCTCGAACAGTGACACGATCTCTGCCTCTTCGAGTCGTGTCCCAGATTGAGCCTTCGCGATAATTCTCCGAAACCTGCCGGCTAAGACGGCGGGCGGGTTGGCTTTTTCATGCAGCATCGCCAGCTCTCCGGCAGGCGGATCGCACCTTGTTCCAGGGCACCATTCGTCCCGACGCGGCCAGCCATTTCCGTCGACGAGGCCGAGCAGGCTCTTCTGCAGCGATGTGTCAGTCCAGCGTGCATAGTGACGCGCATAGGCCGGATAGACTGCGAGGCGTTCGACGATCGTCTTGCTGCATGCAGCGGTGGACTCGGAAAGACGTGCGAGATGGGGCCAAGGCGCCTCGGGATTGACATGGTCCGGTGTCACCGGGGACACGCCGCCCCAGTCATTGATGCCAGCGGCCAAGATCATGTCCAGTACGCCCGGGCTGAGATTGGGCGGCGCCTGGATGTTCATATCAGACCGGAACAGCAATCGCGTGAGCGCAATGGTCCACAGATGGTCTTCCATTGTTGGCGCCGGCGCGTGCCTCATGCGGGTATCCGGCTTCGGCCTGAAGTTCTGGATAATGACTTCCTGAATGTGCCCGTAGCGTTCGTCCAGATTGCGCAATGCAAGCAGCGAGGAGATGCGCTCAAGCGGCGTCTCACCGATACCGACCAGCAATCCGGTCGTGAAGGGCACCGAGAGCTGGCCAGCGAGTTCAATCGTCCGCAGCCGCCTTGCAGGGTCCTTGTCAGGTGAACCGAAATGCGGTCCCCCGGGCCCGCACAGCCTTGCGGAGGCGCTCTCGAGCATGATCCCTTGCGAGATGGAGACTTTGCGCAAGGCCGCGATATCATCAGCCTCCATCAAGCCTGGATTGAGATGCGGCAAGAGGCCTGTCTCGCAGAAAACCACGCGCGCGGCTTCCTTGAGGTAAGCCAGGGTCGATGCAAAGCCCATCTCGTGCAGTTCACGCTGGGCCAGGCGGTATCGCAGCTCAGGCTTGTCGCCGAGCGTAAACAGCGCCTCCTTGCAGCCGGCCTCACGACCGGCACGCGCGATCGCCAGCACCTCATGCATGGTGAGGTAGGCGCGCTGCCCTTTTTGGGGAGAATGGGCGAATGTGCAGTAGTGGCAGACATCCCGGCACAACTGCGTAAGCGGAATGAACACCTTTCGCGAGTAGGAGATCTTTCTACCATGGGCCTCATCCCGCTTTGATGCCGCCATCCGCATGAGATCGGGAAGGGACACGTCGCTGACGACAGACAGGGCCTCTGAAGCCGAAATGTCACTTCGTCTCAGCGATTCCAGGAACATCCGATCCACCATTCTCAGAACTCCTCACGCTCTCCGCAGTCCGGCGGAGCTCTCCCTATTTTGGGCAACCAGTTTCGAGCGCATTTCGGGCGCCGCATCGACGATTGTGCGCCCGCCCTGTCCGGCGCTTTCCACGAGCAGCCTTTGCCCCAGATCGATCGAACGCAAATAGCGATCGGTGGCTGTGGTCGTGTTCAGCTCAAGAAAATTAAAGAGATCGGCGGGAGCATCGAGATCAAGTCCAATCCTCGCATTGGAGCACAAGATGGGCTTAATGCCGAGGCGATCGGCTGCGGCGATGTGGCGGGCAAAGCTGTCGGGGCCGAAACACGGCTGTAATGGTCGCGCCAAGCTGAACGCAACCGCGTTGGTGCCGCCGTCGCGCGGCGCCGGCACGATCACCACGGCGTCGCCTTGTGCGGCTTGAAGAAGCGTTGAGACGTCCTCGCTCAAGATTGCCGGAACATCGCTCGGCAGAACGAGGATGAGTTCGCCTCCACGACTTCCGATGGCGGCGAGCCCGGCTGCCACTGCAGCATTGGTTCCGTCCGCACCGCCGTCATCAATCACGACAGCCCCCAGACGAGCCGCCTCTTGAGCGACATCTTCAGCACTGGTGACCACAGCGACATGGTTGAGTTGCATCACGCCGCATGCCGCGCTCAGAACGTCGCCCAGCATCGACCGGGCCAACAGGACACGCTCGGAAGGCGTCAGCAATGGCGAGAGTCGCTGCTTCGCGCACGAGAACGATTTTGCCGGGATGATCACCCATGCATTTCGTCTTGTCATGACGCGCCTCGTATCGAAGGGGGCCTGATCCGCCGTTTGTGCGTTGCGCGAAGGCTCTCGCCGAAGGCAAGCGCATGCTCGGCGAGCGTGATCTTCGACTGCAAGTCTGTCATGAGCGTAGGTGCCGCGTGTAGATCAACCCCGAGATCGCCCGCCCCTGCGGCATCGGCGACATCTATGACGAGGCCATCGAGCAGCCCTGCATAATGTCTGGAAATCTCCGCATTTGACGGCTCGAGGCCAAGTTCGTCCATGATCTTGCGCGTCGGCCCTTTGATTGCCTGACCGCCGATAATTGGGGAAATGGCCAGAACGGGAACGCCGGTCGCACGCAGCTTTTCGGCCATCCCAGGAACAGCCAGGATCGGATCGACGCTGAGATAGGGATTGGAAGGGCAAATGATGACAAGATGCAGATCCTCGGCATCGAGCGACGCCAGCACCTCTTCGCTCAGGCGGGCGCTTTGCGCCCCGCTGAATCGGATCTGCTTGACAACCGGTTCGCAGCGACGTCCGACAAAATAGCGCTGGAATTCGAGTTCGCCTTCCGTGCTGCCGATCATGGTGGAAAGCCTGTCGTTGGTGACGGGCAGCACGGCTGAACGAATACCGAACCGCCGCGCAATATCGATGGCAATGGCTGTGAGACTTTCACCGCTTAGGCGACGGCGGGTCCGCTCCACATGCATCGCCATGTCGCGATCGCCGAGCAAGAACCAGGTCTCGCCGCCGATTTGCTTCAAAGCCTCCATGAAGTTCCAGGTCTCATCGGATCGGCCCCAACCGCGCTGCTGGTCGCTGAGGCCCGCGAGCGTATAAAGGACTGTGTCCAGGTCAGGCGAGATATGGAGCCCGAGATGCTCGAAATCATCGGCGACATTGACGACCACGGTTAGTCTCTCTGCGAGCACGTGCTGCAATCCAACAGCAAGCTTTGCTCCTCCGACGCCCCCGCAGAGTGCCACTACGCGGCCTTCTGTAGGCACAAACTGTGACCGCCCGTTCATCTGAACATGTCCCGTTCTTTCGCACGCAGGAGTGCGGACGCCGAATTAATTGGAGCGCGAGAGGAGAATCCACGGACATGGATGACCGGTTGGCCTTCGGCCGCCTGTCCCATCACGAGCGAGGCGGCGGCGGCCAGCTCATCGGAAACGGCGATCTCCGTCACCTGCATGGGCCGCCCGAACAGATCGGGCTCGCCGATCATGCTCTGAAGGGCAGGAAGACCAGCACTTCCGAGCGCCACGCCAACGACGCCGTTGCGCCAGGGGCGCCCGAAGCTGTCGTTTATGATGACGCCGGCATCGACTCCGAACCGCCGATCGAGGCCGGCCTTCAGGCGCTGGCAGCTCACATCCGGATCTTCCGGCAGCAACAATACGCGGTGGCCGCGATCCTGCTCGATGTTGGATTCATCGATCCCGGCGTTAGCCATCACGAAGCCGAGGCGGTGGGCAACGATGATCACGTTCTGCCTTGCGCGCAAGACCTCGGTGGATTCCGAGAGCACGACCTCAATGTGCCGGGGATCCTTGCCGACCGTCTTTGCAAGCTCGATAGCGCGGTCGGAAGGGTTCACATCGTCAAGATAGACGTACCTATTTTCCGCCTTCGATACGATTTTTTGTGCGATGACAAAGATGTCACCGGTCGCGACGACGATGTCCGCACTCCTGACGCCGGCCGCGATGACGCCAACCAGATCGTCGCCCGGCTCCGTCAAAGGAATTCCGGGAAGGGCGGTGTATGTGATGCTCCTCGTCATCGCGAGCTCTTCCTTCCTTCGGCGCCCATGTCCGGAATTTGTCTCGTGTTTCTGGCGCGTGGGCATCTCACCTCGAATACGGTCTCGACGAGCTGCCCCTCAGTTTTATACCTCGTCTGCTTCTCCTTGAGCATCGTCCGGCCGCCAAGGCTTGCGGACAAGTCTCCGAAGTCGACATGCTGCAGGCGTGCTGTCGCGGGTTTGCGACCGCCTGCACCTTCTCCTGCCTTCATTGCGAGCTCCGCTGCGCGATTGGTTGCTAGCCATGAAGCGCCGCCGGAGAAATCGAGCGCTTGATGACGGTCCGCATTGCGAAACTCGATTGCAGTCTTGCCACACCGGGTAGCCGTGACAAGTGCTGCTTATGGATGCGTTCGTAGTCCTCCATGTCGCGCGCCAGCACCAAAAGCCGATAGTCGTCCGTGCCAGACATCAGATGGCAGGCGATCACGTCGGGGCACTTCTGGATTTCGGTCTCAAAAACCCTGAGCGCATCCTCACTTTGGCGGTCGAGGGTGATGTGGACGATCACGGTCAAGGGAAAGCCAAGAGAGTTTGCGTCGATCTCGACCGAGTAGCCCTTGATGATGCCGGCTTTCTCCATTTGCAGCACACGCCTTGCGCAAGACGTTGCCGAGAGACCGACAAGTTCGGCAAGCGCCAACTGACTTATTCGGGCATCCCGAATGAGTTGGCCCAAGATTTTACGGTCAAGAGTATCGAGGGCTGTGAGCATCGTTGCGAACGCCCCTGCGGTTTTCCATTCACGTCAGGCCGGAAATCGTGATGCCGGCACCCTTCACCTTGTATTTGCGGTTGATCGCGATCAGAACGGAGGTGAGAGCCTCGGCTGCCGCTGAGTTCGCGAGCGCACCGCCATCGATGCCGCGATTGCTCACCGCATCGGCCAGCAGCATGACCTCTTTGCGGGCCTCCGGGTCGTCGCTGAACACGAGGACGTCGCAGTCCGCCTTGCCTCCGGCATGGAGCTTCTGTGAGCCGACATTGTGGAAGGCCCCGACCACCCGCGAGCTCGGATCAAGCTGCGATTGCGCGATCAGGGCGGCCGACCCGGCGCTCGGAAGTTGAACAACAGACACCTTCGGCGGCACGAGCGGCACGACCGCGGTGACAACGATCTTGCCCTTGGCCGCGTCCTTGATCTCGGCCAGGCTTGCCTCGTAGTTGGAAAAAGGCACGGCAATGACAACAATATCGCTCTTCGCCGCGGCGGCAGCGTTGGTGTCACCGCTGACATTGGCAAACCCGTCCGACTTCAGGAGCGCGACCGCATCCTGGGCGCGCTCAATCGAGCGCGATCCAAGAATGACGGAATATCCGGCGTGGCTCCAGCTGCGGGCAAGGCCCGATCCGAGATCTCCGGTGCCGCCGACGATCGACAAAGTCGGGAGGGGCGCGTTCGACATTTGTATTACACTCCTTTGCTTGCGGCCTGCGTATTGCCGCGAAAATTTTGCTCTGCTTGAGCCTGCCGCACCGTATTCATACGAGGCCGAACACGACCCCGCCTGTTCACGAGAACGAACTCGTCAAGCCCGACGCGGCCGTAGGTCGACGATTGTCAGCCTCTCCCCGAAAAAAGGAGTCCATGCTAGCCACCCTCAAGATAGGGATAGAAGTTGAGCTCAGCCCCCTCCTTGACCTCAGCCCATAACGGCACGACCGTGTCACCAATTGATGCGAGCCAGACCTCATGCTCGGCGCTCAAGGAGTCGATCACCTTGAGAATTGTGGTCCCCTCGGGGAGGTCAAGCTGAATGGATCCGACACCGCCGGGCAAGAACCGGCGAAGATTTCCATGCATGTTGACCTCGACGCGGATCATGGGTGCCGGGCTCGCATTGAAGCAACAATTTTTTCAGCAGTCATCGGCAGCGAGTTTGGCCAGCAGCCGATCGCCGCTGCGATGGCATTGCCGATTGCGGCCGGTGGTTCGATGCAGGGCGGCTCGCCGACGCCCTTGGCGCCGTAAGGACCGGCTGCGGAGCGGCATTCGACGATAATACTCTCGATCTCCGGAACATCCATTGCCGTCGGCATCTTGTAGTCAGTCAGGTTTGCATTCATGACACGACCGTCCTGATAGACGATCTCTTCCGACAGGGCCTGACCGATACCTTGCGCCACTCCGCCCTCGATCTGGCCCTCGATGTAAGTCGGATTGATCGCAAATCCGACGTCCTGGGCTACGACATATCGATTGATCGTCACCCTGCCGGTGGCTTGATCGACCGAAAGGTCGACGGCATGGGCATGGTAGCTCGGTGTATTCCATACGGGAAGCGGATGGTTATTGACGCGTGTCGGATCATACGCTGGCGCCGGCGAAATGGCCGTGCCATGCGCGATGAGCCCGCCGCCGGCGAGACGCGAGATGCGCGCCAGCTCCGCGATCGAAATCGACTTGTTGCCGGCAACGACGTGCTTGTCTTGCAGCTTCATGTCCTCGATCGGCGCTTGTAGCTGCTTGGCTGCGATCTCGAACATCTGGCGTCGGAGTTCGCGAGCCGCAGCCAGACACGCATTTCCGACGGAGAACGCCGTGCGGCTCCCCTGGGCGCCGTAGTCGAACGGCGCGGCCTGGGTGTCGACACCTGTCACGTTGATGTCGGTCAGATCGAGGGACAACTCTTCGGCCAGCACTTGAGCAGCTCCCGTGAGGGCGCCCGTGCCAATTTCGACGGCGCCGCTGACGAGTGTCGCACTGCCGTCGGGATTGATCTTGACATAGACGCCGGACGAGCCTCCGGTCGTCATCCACCAGCTGCACGCAATGCCCTTGCCGCGTCCTGGCTCGGGATTGCGATCGTGCCAGCCAATCGCATCGGCTGCCTTGCGCAGACATTCCTCGATGCTCACGGATATGTGCGTCTCGCCGGAAGGACCTGGATCCCCCTCCTTGACGATGTTGCGCAGGCGCATGTCGAGAGCATCCAAGCCGAGATCCTTTGCGATCATATCGATCTGGCTTTCCATCGCGAAATTCGCCATCGGCCCTGCCGGCGCACGGAACGAGCCCGAATGGACCTTGTTGGTGTAGACAGCGATGCTTTCGAATGCGAGCGCTCCGGTCTTGTAAGGACCCGCCATGACCTGAAGTGCGATTGCAGCCGTGCCGGGACCTGAGCCTGCATAAGCCCCACAATCCACGATGATCCTGCCGCTTCGGGCAAGAAGGTGTCCGTCTTTGTCGACGGCAGTTTTGAGCAGGACGACGGAGGCCTGACGGGGAAGTGCTGCTGTGAGCTCCTCTTCGCTCGTCGACATCACCTTGACCGGGCGCGCGGTCTTGCGCGCGAGCAGAGCTGCGAAGTGCTCAACACCGATCCTCAGCTTGCCGCCGAAGCCGCCACCGATACCTGGCACAGTCACGCGCACCCGCGCGGCCGGCAGATCGAGGATTTCGGCCAATGTCGTTTGCGTGTCAAACGGCAATTGGGTGTTGCACCAGACCGTCACGATCCCGTTGGCGTCCCAGTCCGCGGTTGCGACCCGCGGCTCGGTGTATCCTGGATGCTGCAGCGAGGTTGTGAACCGATGCTCGTAGACCTTATAAGCCGTGGCGAAGGTCCCTTCGACGTCGCCGACGTGAATACGGGCTTGTCCTGCGATATTGCCTTTGCGCGAAATGATTGGCAGCGCCTTGTAGCTTTCCCAATCCGGATGGATGCGGATATCGCTAGTGAGCGCCTCCTCCGGATCATACAGCGCCGGCAGATCCTGGTATTCAACCGTGATGGCCTCAATCGCGCGCTCCGCGATTTCGAGAGAGGTGGCAGCAATCGCGGCGATTGCATGTCCCATGAACAGGACGCGATCGGTTGCGAACACGGTCGTGTCGCGCACCGCCGCTCCGTAACGGACCTGCGGGATGTCAGCGGCGGTGATAATGCCACGCACGCCGGCAATTGCAGCGGCGCGCGAGGTATCGATCCTTTTGATCAGCGCGTGCGCGCGAGCACTGCGCAGGATCTTGCCATAGAGCATGCCGGGCAACTTGAAATCCGCAGCATAAACGTGCTTTCCGGTAACCTTGCCAACACCATCCAGCCGGGGCAGGCGGTGACCGGCGACGCGATGGGTATGAGCGTTCATTGCTTGACTCCCGAGAGTGCGATGCGGTCTGCTGCGGTTGCCACGGCATCAACGATTTTGCGATAGCCTGTGCAGCGGCATAGCGTCCCTGCGATGGCTTCCCTGATCTCGTCGCGCGAGGGTCGGCAGCCCGGATTTTCATCCAAGAATGACTTTGCGGTCAGGATCATTCCCGGGATGCAGTAGCCGCACTGAACGGCGCCGCATTCGATGAACGCCTCCTGAAGGGGATGCAGATGCTCGGGATCGCCGATCCCCTCGATCGTGGTGATCGAGGATCCCTCGACCTGGCCTGCGAGCAGGATGCAGGAGTTCACGGCCCTTCCGTCGAGCAGCACCGTACAGACGCCGCACTCAGCTTCCAGGCAGTTTTCCTTGGTACCCATCATGCCGATCTCGTTGCGCAAGACCTGCAGCAACGTCCAATGGGGCTCAATGAGCAGCTGATGGCTCTCGCCGTTGACAACGAGATTGAGAATTGTTCGGTTCATTGATCCTGTTCCCGAATTCGTTGCAAACACGTCTCAAGCGCCCGCTCGACCATGATCGCGACAAGACCACGGCGATAGCCGGACGACGCGCGGACATCGGAGATCGGACTGGACGCCTCTGCCGCAAGCCTGCCCGCCTCCGCAAAGCTTTCCTTGCCGGCGGGCTTGCGAAGGAGATAGCTCTCCGCCTGTTCGGGCCGGAACGCCTTTGGGCTCGCCGCCCCGATGGCCAGGCGCACTGAAGCGCAGCGCGAGGTGGAAGCCTCCAGCGTCAAACAAGCTGCAACGCAAACCACCGATATCTCCATGGCCCGCCGGCGACCTTCCTTCAGGAAGGCGGTTGCGGATCGGGTTGGAAGCTTGGCAAATTGGATGCTGGTCAGGATCTCGGCTGGCAGCAGGCCGTTCTTTCCCGGACCTATGATGAAGTCGCGTAAGGGGGCAGAGCGCCGGCCATCGGGACCTGTGATGTCGAGACTGGCATCGAGCGCGAGCAGCGGCGGCACAAAATCGGCGGCAGGCGAAGCATTGACGATGTTGCCGCCGATGGTTGCGATGTTTCGTACCTGATGGCCACCGACGACGCTGGCAGCCTCGAGCAGCGCCCGCAAATTACCCCGAAATGCATCATGGGTTTCGATCGTGCGGTACCTTGTCAGCGCGCCAAGGGTGAATGCTTCGGCGGTCTCGGTGATTTCGCTCATGCCGGGCAGGCACGCGACATCGATCAGATGTAAGGGATCGATCTTCTTCCGATTGATCTGGATGATTGTATCGGTCCCGCCGGCAACATAGCGCGCGGTCGGCGCAAAGCGTTGAGCAAGGTCGATGGCTTCGGTGACGGTGGCCGGGCGATGAAGATCAAAGCTCATGGCTTGCTCCCTTGCTCGGCCTGGGCAGCAGGCCACACCTCGGAGCCCATCATGGTAATCGTGTCCTCGATCGCACCTCCTTCAGGCGCGAAGGGCATGATGATGATCCCGTCGACGCCGGCGTGGCGCAGCTCGATCACACGCGCGGTCACCTCCTCGACATTGCCGGCCAGAGTGAAGGCGTTGATATGGCGATCGGTCACATACGGCAGCAAAGGAAGATAAGGCGTCACGCCGGCGGCGTAGTGGGCGCCCTGAACCGATGCGAGTGCGTCCTCCGGCAGGGTCAACCCTTGCTCTTCGGCCGTTTCAAACTTGAGACGTCCTGCACCCAGCAGTCTTGCAACCGTCGGCCGGAGCGTGTCACGGGCGGCCTGACCGTCTGAGGCAATACAGGCATTGAGCCTGACGATCAGCCTGACGGATTTGGGATCGCGGCCCGCCTTCCTCGCCCCGTCATCCAGTCTCGCACGGAAGGCCTTGACTTCGGGAGCATTGCCGCCCGCCTCCATGAACGCGGCATCGGCGCAAGCGCCTGCGGTTCGTTGGCCGAGCGGCCCGTTGCTGGCCACATAGATCGGGATATCGGCGCGAATGGGAGCGAAGTTCAGCTTGCCCTCCTTGAACTGAATGACCTCTCCCTCGTAGGTGACGGTTTCGCCGCGCAGGAGCATGCGAATGACCTCGATCGCTTCGCTGATCGCGCGCGCGGGCTTCTTGCGATCGATGCCGAGCTCGGCAAAGCCGGAAATGCCGGCGCCGATGCCGAGGATTGCGCGCTTGTTCGAAATCTCGTCGAGCGTCGCAATCGCCATGGCCGTCAGCGCCGGATGTCTGGCGTAGGGGTCTGTCACGCAAGGCCCGAGCCTGACCCGTGACGTATTTTGCGCAAAATATCCCAGGCACGAATAGACCTCCCGATAAAACCTTTCATCGGCAAGCCAGACCGTATCGTATCCGCTCGCTTCGGCGAGTTTGACGCGTTCAAGCATCTTGACCATGGGCGCGTTGCCGAGAATTAGCAGATCGAGGGTCATCTTGGTGTCCTGTTTGCGCTTACGTCTTGGATCAGGGAGCTCAACGGCGCGAAGAGGTCATTCTATCTCGTCGCTGACGAAATAGATGTTCTTTGAGCGATCGAGAAACTTGCCATAAAGCTCCTCTCGCAGCGCAACACCGGCAGATGAGGCAAGGTCCTTGTCGTGTTGCTCCAGGCTCTTGACTTCGATTCTTTCGATGTACTGCCACGTTGCGGTCTCGGCGCCTTGGATGGGGCGGCGAATGCGATGAACTTTGTAGCTCACATAATTGTCGAGGCTACGCACAAGAGCGTAGTCGCGCTCGCGGACCCAGGCCTCGTATTCGACTGGGTCGACACCTTCCTTGAGCGTGCTGATCAGGAAACGGACTGGCATATGACTTTCTCCTTGGCTGTTTGCTCAATACGGGTTGATCTGATATCGCCGACGACCTTGACACGGACGCGCATGGCATTGCCGGGCAGATATGCGATCGGCGTATCCTCCGCCTCGACCAGGGCCAGCGATTTCGACTCCGCGCCGGCCTCCACCGCTCGGGATTCGGCAAGCTTGCGTGCTGAGCCGACGGCCTCCTCTCGCGTCAGCCCCTGGAAGACCTGATCGACTTCACCACTGATCTGAGCGATGGCTGCGCCAACCGCGTTCGCGCAGCCCCCGTGCTGAACGCGCACCACCTGCCCGACGCCCTGCAATTCTTCCGGAACAAGAAAGGCGCCCCCACCGACCGCGATGAGCGTGACGTCTGAAGCGCTTGTCTTCATCCGGTCGACGTTCGCTTCCAGCATCTCCTTGCAGCGGCGCAGAACCCTCTTCACGTCATCAGCGGTGATGTGTGCCACACGCTTGCGATCGCCGAGGTCGATCAGTCCGGCGGCAACGCCGATGTCGGTCGAGGTCACGCTATTGCCGCCGAACACAAGCGCTTCCGAGGACAGGCGGTACCCAACACTGAGCGGCCCGATGGTTGCCGCTTCTAGGTCGATATGGCTGCCGCCGCCAAGTCCGATGGAAACGAGATCCGGCATGCGGAACAGGGTCCTTACGCCTCCAATGTGAACGACGGTGTTGGCTTCACGGGGAAAGCCGTTCCGCAAAAAGCCAAAATCGGCCGTCGTGCCGCCGACATCGACCACCACCGCATCTTTGAGCCCGGAAAGATAGGCCGCCCCCCGCATCGAGTTGGTCGCACCGGAGGCGAAGCTGAACACCGGATATGCGGCGGCGCGAGAGGCCTCCGCGACGGTGCCGTCATTCTGCGTGACAAAAAGCGGCGCCTTAAGTCCGACTTTTGACTTGGCATGCTCAAAGGCCGTGATGGTCTTCTGCGCAAGCGCAATGAGAGAGGCATTGAGGATTGCCGCATTCTCGCGCTCGAGCAATCCGATCCCGCCGAGCAGATGTGCGCAGGTCACCGATGCATCGGGAATCTCCTCGCGCAGGATGGCGGCGACGGCTTCTTCGTCGGACGGATCAAGTGGGGAGAACAGTGCGTTGACCACGACGTATTCGAGGCCGAGGCTGCGGATTTCGCGGGCAATTCGCCTGGCGGCGGCAATATCCAGAGTGGCGAACCTGCGGCCGTCGTAATCGTGACCGCCTTCAATCTGCCAGACCCCGCCATTGGCGAGCTCAGCCAGGTCAGCCGGCCAATCGGTGAAGGGCGGCAAAGAGCTCGTGGCGGGGAGCGCGACCCGGATCACCGCCACTTTGGTCAAATGACGGCGCTGCACGACCGCATTGATGAAGTGGGTCGTACCAATCATCAGCGCGTCGATGCTGGTTGCAAGCTCGGCGCTCAGATCGAGTGCATCGATCGCCGCAGCCACACCGCTGGTGACGTCGGCCGTGGTGGCGACTTTCACGCCCTGCACGACCTTTCCGCCGTCGATCAGCACGGCGTCCGTGTTGGTCCCACCTACGTCAATACCAATGCGTCTCATGAGCAGAATACCGACTTGAAATCGATGTCATAACCAAAGGCACGGGGACCGACATGGTCGAGCCCGCGCGGCGAGAGGAAGACTGGAGCTGCTGGCAGCGCGATCACCGTCGTGCGTTGCCCGTAGCGAATGGTTTCCGTTCCGATCGCCTCGCCGGATTCGCTGTCGAGAACGCAGATGAGGTCTGGCGTCGAGACGAGCGCCTGCCCATCGCGCCAGACGACGATCCACTCGTTCTGGAAGTCGATCCGGATCTGGCTGCCGTGATCATCGCCAAGCCCCTCCACGACAGTCCGGCCGCGCAGGAAGCCCTCCGTTGTCCGCCGCTCGACCTCAACGACCTTGCCAGCGAACAGGAACTTGCCGGATTCCGCTTTCAGAATGGCCGCGATCGGGTCGGCATGCTGCCGGTTGGCCTCGGCAACCGCCCGTCCGAGATTGATGGCCTTGGATGTGGTGCGGGGAATGGCCCATTTTTTCACTTCAGCGCCGGAGCGCGGTGCCTTGCAGGTCGCGACAATGGATCCGAACTCGGTACAAAGCTTACGACTGACACGCTCCATCCATTTCCAGGAGGAGGTTTTGCCGACGATGGCCTCATTACCTCGCGGATCTACCGAGGTCAGCGGATAGGGAGCGAGATTGCCGACCGCAAAGCTCGTCATCTGCGCTTCGGGATAGGCCCGCCCCATTGCATCGGCATCGACAGCTGGAATTTTCAGGTGGACGGCCGCGAGCAAGGACTGCATGCCGTTGCCGCCACCGATTTCGACGGCCATGACCGCTCTGAACTTGCGGTCAAGATGCTCTTCCATGACCGAAACGGCACGAGCGATCAGCCGGCTGTCGACCAGACGCTCCTGGAAAACAAGCGGAGCGCCCATGATGGAGACAACCGCGATGGCGTCATCATCGTCCAGCTCGTCGGGATCGATCAGATCGAGGCGAACGCCCTCATCGTAGAAACGCCGCAAGTTGAGCAGCGCGTGATACGGGCTCCCGCCGCCGCCTGTTCCGAGAATCCAGGCACCGACCGAGAGCGCCTCGATATCCTCTGGACTCAATTGTTTCATCTAGAGCCTCCGAGCCGCATCCATCGCGGCGATAAAAAAACAAATCACGCAGCAACAGGACCGCCACCACCAAGGGCGCGCTGCGCCCGCTGCAACAGAAACTGATCGCCGAAGCGGTGCGCGATGCGCTGGGCGGCCGTCGTAAGCTGCGTGATTGCGCGACTCCTCTCCTCATCGTTCACATGCGAGGCCGGATAGGAAATACAGAAGCCCACCGTCTCGCCGATTTCAGGATCGGAGACGCTCACGGATATCGAACCGACCCCGGGGATCGCCTCATCGAGGGCCTCGGCCCAGCCGAACCGGCGCGGCTGGTCCAGCGCCGCCACCAGCTCGTCGACATTTTGAGGGGCGCGCGGCGAAGGCGGAGTGAGGCCTCCAGCATGAAGGGAGCGCACCACGCTATCCGGAAGGCGCGAAAGCAGACAGCGCCCAATCGCCGTCGCAAATGCCGGGGCACGCTGCCCGAGCGGCGTGAATACGCGCAAGGCGTGAGACCCCTGATGCATCCGGATGACCAGAACATCCGCACCATCAAGGATCGAGACATAACCGGTATGCCCGGTCACTCGGGTGATTTCTCTTATGGCCTCATCGACCGCGTCAATCAGCGAGGAGCTCAGCTTGTAGAGGCGCGAAATCTCGAAAAGCAGATTTCCGACTTTGTAGCGCGGCGGATTCTCCGAGCGCGACAACAGCCCCTCCAGCAGCATCGTCTTGAGCAATCGAGATGCTGAACTTTTAGGCATATTCAACAGTTGCGAGACATCCGTCACCGAGACTTCAAGCCTGCCAGGGCCAAAAAGCCTGAGGATCTGCGCTGCATTCTCGATAGAGCCCACTTTTTAATCACCGTGTTTCGTATATTGAAACTCAGTTGACAATAACAGGACGATGACAATAATGCAAGCCATCGCGCACCGGATCACCGGCAAATCTTTCGCGCAAAGCAGGAGGGGAATGAGATGACAAGCGACACGCGCCGTCGGGATTTCTTGAAATTTGCGGCGACCAGCGTCGCGGCCCTCACATGCACCGGCACAGCTCGTTTGGCTGCCGCGCAGGAAAAGCGAACGCTGACAGTTGCCTGGGATGCTGACATCGACACACTCGATCCGGCCTCCTTCAAGACGTCGGCCGGCTACACCGTACAGGCCAACGTTTACGACAGCCCGCTGATGTGGAAGGTGCAGCCGGTCGAGGGAAAACCGGGAGTCTCGCAAGCAAAGCCTGGCGAGATCGAGGGCGGCATCGCCCAGTCCTGGTCCTTCGAAAATGGTGGCTCCACGGTCGTGCTGAACATCCGCAAAGGCGTAAAATTACCGAGCGGCCGCGATGTCAACGCCACGACCGTGAAGTATCTCCTCGACCGCGGGCTGCAGTCGCCGGGTTATATGCGCCTCCTGTTTCCGCGGCTTCTGGGGGTGACGAAGCCCGAGCAGTTCAAGGGGCGCGACGAGTTTACAATCGAGATCAACATGCCCGCGCCAAGCCCGATGGCGCTGGACATGATGGCGCTTATGAACAACGCGATGCTTGACCCGGATGAGGTCAAGGCGAACGCGACGGCGGACGATCCCTGGGCTGCCAACTGGTTGAAGCGAAACACCGCCGGCCTCGGGCCGTATCAGCTGGTGAAGAACCAGCCGGGGGTCGAGGTCGTCCTGGAAGCGCAGGCCGAGCACTGGCGTGGCCGGCCGTACTTCGATCGGGTGGTCTTCAAATATGTACCGAACGAAGCCGACCGCGTGCTGCTGCTCAAGCGCAAGGCCATCGATATGGTGGTCGGTAGATCAACTCTGTCTCCGCGCAATGTGAAGGCTCTCGAGGCGGAGCCGGGTTTGAAGACCGTTTCCGTGCCGGACACGCTGTGTCACTGGGTTTGTATGAACACGCAGAAGGCGCCGCTTGACAATGTCAAGGTACGCCAGGCGATCAATTACGCGATCCCGGTTCAGGCCATCATCCCGAGCGTGCTGTACGGTTTTGGCACCGAGATGAAGAGTCCTGTGCCGAGTTTGACGCCGGGTTACGACAGCACGATCAGTCCCTACAGGTACGACATCGCAAAGGCCAAGGAGTTGATGCGCGAGGCCGGTTTCGGCAAGGAGCCGATTCCGATCGACCTTGCGGTGCGCGCTGGATGGCAGCCGCATGAGCAGGCCTCGGTCTGGCTTCAGACCGAGCTGGAGAAGATCGGCTTCAAGGTGAGCATCGTCAAGGAAACCGAGGCCACATTCCGGCAGATCGCAACCAAAGGCGATCACCAGCTTTCGATCGAGTCGTGGCAGTCCTGGATCAACGATCCCTTCTATCATTTGTTCTTCAACTTCCACAGCACAGCAAAAGGCACCAACAGCTCATTCTATTCCAATCCGGAAGTTGACAAGCTGATTGATGAGAACATGCACGAAACCGACACCAGCAAGCGTCTGGCGGCGGCAAAACGCCTGCAGGAGATCGTCATCGGCGATGCCGTCTGGGGACATCTCTGGTACGAGAACTGGACCCGCGTCATGCGATCCGACCTCGTTGGCATTGAGAAGCGCTGGGATAGTTATGAGCGCTTTTTCAGCATGAAGCTCGCCTGAACACGTCAATCTTCGTCTCGATCGGGAGATCGCTTCAATGGGTTTTTTCAATTATGTGATGCGACGGTTTGCGCTGGCTCTGCCGACCTTGTTCGGCGTCAGCGTGATCTGCTTCACCCTCACCTACCTGCTCCCGGGCAATCCGGCCATGGTGAAGGCGGGCCCCTTTGCCACACCAGAGCATCTGGCGGTGATGGAGCACCAAATGGGCCTGGATCGTGCGTTTCCAGAGCAGTATTACCGCTACGTCTCCGGCATCTTCAAAGGCGATCTTGGTGAGAGTGCCTCCACGGGACGGCCGGTGTCTCAGGACTTCCTGCAGCGCCTGCCCGCCACTCTCGAGCTCAATCTGGCGAGCCTTCTCATCGCGATCGTGATCGGACTGCCTCTCGGGGTCTTATCTGCGGTGCATCGTGACACATTCATCGACCATATCGGACGAGTGGTCGGCATCATGGGTGTCGCGATGCCGAGCTTCCTGACGGGGCTCCTGTTCGTTTACGTCTTCTTTTACATGCTCAACTTGGCCCCCTCTCCGCTTGGACGGCTGGGATCCGGCATCGAACCACCCGCACAGATAACTGGGCTTTATGTGATCGACTCCCTGATCACCGGCAACTGGACCACCCTATGCTCAAGCCTGCATCAGCTCATGCTCCCTGCAGCTACCCTCGGGCTCAGTGCGATCGCGCCGGTCGCCCGCATGGTGAGATCCACCATGCTTGAGATCCTCGAGTCCGATTACATCAAGGCAGCCTGGGCGGCCGGATTGCCGGCGCGAACGGTGATCTACAGGGATGCCCTGCGAAATGCGCTCATACCCGTCATCACGATTTCCGGAATCGTTTTCGGATTTCTGATAGCTGGAAATGCGGTCGTTGAAAGCGTGTTCTCGTGGCCGGGTATCGGCAATTACGCGGTGACTGCATTGCTCACGAAGGACTCGGCTCCAATCCAGTCTTTCATCCTCTTCGTCGCGGTGACGTGTGTCGCGGTCAATCTGGCGGTCGATATTGCGTACGGCCTCGTAGATCCCCGGATAAGGTTCAGCTGATGTCCTCACCATCGTTTGTGTCTACCTCGATTTCGCAACCAGCGGCTTCGTCTCTGACGTGGCGGCGGCTTCAGCGCAATCCCATCTCGTTTGCGGCCCTGTGTGTCATCATGCTGATCGCAGCGGCCGCGATATTGGCGCCGATCATAGCGCCCTACGCGCCCGATGCCACCGACCCTGCAGCCTCTCTGCAGCCGCCGTCCTGGCATCATGCGCTTGGCACTGACGAGTTCGGCCGCGATCAACTCTCGCGGATCATTTTTGCCGCACGTGTCGACCTGCTGGTGGCCTTTGCGGCAACCTTTGTCGCGGTTTGCATCGGAGGGCTGCTAGGAGCCGTCGTCGGATACAGCCGGGGCTGGGCTGATACGATCGCGATGCGCGTCGTCGACGCGCTGATGGCCTTCCCGGCCTTCGTGCTCGCCATGGGCATCACGGCGGGGCTTGGCAATTCCACGACGAATGTCGCCATTGCCATCTCGATCACGCAAATCCCGGCCTACCTGCGGCTGACGCGTGGGGAGATGCTTCGGCTTCGTGAGATGGAATATGCCGATGCTGCGCGCACTCTTGGTAATCCAACCTGGAGGATTGTGCTCATTCACCTGCTGCCCAACTGTCTTCCGCCGCTGATCGTCCAGGCGACCCTCTCGACGGGCTTTGCACTCCTGACGATGGCCTCCCTGTCTTTCATAGGCCTTGGAATTCAGCCGCCGCAGAGCGAATGGGGCGTGATGACGGCGGAAGGCGCCTCGCAGATCGTCACGGGCGAGTGGTGGCTATTCCTGTTTCCGGGCCTTGCGATCATGATTTCCGTTCTTGCATTCAACCTTATTGGCGATGGATTGCGTGATCTTCTGGACCCACGCATGAGGGGACTGCGATGACCGCACTTCTTGAAATCTCTGATCTGACGGTTCATTTCCAGATCGACCAAGGCGCAATTAAAGCTGTCGATCACATCAACCTGACGATTCGCCGAGGCGAGGTTCTCGGATTGGTTGGCGAGTCGGGCTCGGGCAAGTCGGTCACGTCTTTCGCCGTGCTGCGTCTGATCCGTCCGCCGGGACGTGTGGTCTCAGGAAAGGTCCACTTTGAGGGCGTTGATCTCGGCACGCTTCCTGAGGAAGAGATGCGGCGCATGCGCGGCGCCAAGATCGCGATGATATCGCAAACGCCGCGAACCGCGCTCAATCCGCTACTGACTGTTGGAAAGCAGATTTCACGCTTGCTGATGGTCCACGCAGGCTTGTCGGCACGCGAGGCGGACAAGAGGATGCTGGAAATGCTGCGCCTTGTCCACATCCCGGCGCCGGAAAAGCGAGCCCAGCAATATCCGCATCAGCTTTCGGGAGGAATGTGTCAACGCATCATGATCGCGATGGCGCTTGCCACCTCACCTCAGCTCCTGCTCGCGGACGAGCCAACGACCGGGCTCGACGTTTCGATCGCGGCCAAGATTCTCGATCTGCTGCGCGAATTGAGCGCGAAAACAGGTGCTGCGATCATGCTCGTCACGCACGATCTCGGCGTCGTTGCCGAGATCTGCGACCGCGTTGCCGTTATGCATGCAGGCCAGGTGGTTGAATGCGCTCCCGTACGGGAGCTGTTCCATAATCCCGCCCATCCCTATACCAAGGCGCTCGTCCGGTCGATACCGCGGGTAGATCGGGACGTCGTTCTCGAGCCCATACCCGGGTCGGTCCCTTCGCTGGTCAACCCGCCGAGCGGGTGCCGTTATGCAGGACGCTGTGAGTGGGTGATGGATCGCTGTCGCGCTTCGCGCCCTGCGTTGATCGAGGCCGGTCCCGGCCATGTTGTTGCATGTTATGGATTCGAGGAACGCCGTGGCACTTGTTGAAATTCGTGATCTGCAAATGCACTTTCCGCTCGGCGGGATGGCCAGCACACTCGCGCGCCTGCGCGGTCAGAAGCAGCCCGTGGTGCGGGCGGTCGATTCCGTCTCCTTCGACATCGAGGCCGGCGAAACCGTTGGCCTAGTCGGCGAGTCCGGGTGCGGAAAATCGACCGTTGCGCGTTGCCTGGTCCGGCTGCTTGATCCGACGGCAGGATCCGTCCGCTATGATGGCAAGGAGATAGCGACGCTTGATGCGCATGCCATGAAGCCTTTGCGCCGCGACATCCAGATGGTGTTTCAGGATCCGACTGCCTCGCTCAATCCCAGGCTGTCGGTGAGACGGATGGTCGAGGAGGCGCTCACGCTTCACACCAAGCTTCAGGCAAAGGAGCGGCGAGAGCGCGTTGAGGACCTGATGCAGGAGGTCGGACTAGGCCGCGACCAGTTGGACCGATATCCGCACGAGCTTTCGGGCGGTCAACGCCAGCGGGTCAACATAGCCCGGGCGATTGCAACGAATCCCCGGTTCGTTGTTCTCGATGAGCCAACCTCCGCGCTGGACGTATCGCTACGCTCCCGCGCGATTCTCTTATTGGAGAAGCTGCGCGAGCAACTCGGTCTGTCCTATCTTTTCATTTCACACGATCTGGCCACAGTGAAGTACCTCGCGAGTCGCGTTGCAGTGATGTATCTCGGCAGCATTGTGGAAATGTCGAGCACAAAGGATCTGTTTGCTAACCCGTTGCATCCCTACTCGCGAGCTTTGCTGGCAGCCGTTCCGATTCCGGATCCCGACGCAAAGCGCGAGGATTTCGCTTTGTCGGGGGAGATTCCAAGCCCTATCGATATCGCGCCCGGATGCATGCTGAGAGGGCGTTGTCCATTGGCCAAGCCTGTCTGCGCGCAAAGACGACCGCCCCTGAAGGAGATTGCGCCCGGCCGGTCCGTCGCCTGTCACCTGGTCTGAGAAGGTCTTCTCCTTATCCTAGCGCGGTCCTGAGGAGCTTGAATTCGAGATGGCTACTGTCCGGTTTGTCTTGGCGGTGTTCAAGCCGGGTGTCGGCGCGGAGCGCTTCGAACGCGCAGTGGATTGTGTGATTGCTTAGAAGGTTTGAAGTCCATCGTAAGCTATCGCACGCACAGCATCACCGAATCTGGTCTCTCGGGCGGGACATGGGACGATATCGAGCGCATCGAGGGGCTGATCGCACGGACTACGAAGCTGACCGCCGCCGCCAACAACAACAAATTTCCACGAGAAGTATCTCGACAAGTCCAAGACTGCATCGGTCTGATCGGAAGGTATCGAGCCATGAAGCTGGTAGCGAGCTTGGTCTAGATGTCTCTTGCGCGTCGACTCCTCCCGCGCCGCCCGCCGCACAATGATTGAGGTGAGCTCGTTTCACAGCTCACAGAGCGCTTCGCAGTTCTCCGACTTGTTCGCACCGCGGCTTGGAGCAGCTTAACGAAGAAGCTCAACTGGGCGCGGTCAAGATATCGAACTCTCGCAAGTCGCCAACGAAGCGTGCGGTGCCCTCACCTCAAAAAAAACGGGCCACTCCGAGGAGTGGCCCAAGTCAGGGAGGAAACGTCCCATAGGGACCTCTGGGATCAGGCCGCAGCCTGTTCGATCGGAGAAAATGGCAAGCCAAGGCTCTCGGCTACGGCCTTGGACGTGAGCCGGCCACGATAGACATTAAGGCCTGCCCGCAGATGCGGATTTTCGAGCACCGCCGCAAAACCCTTGTTGGCGAGAGCCAACCCAAAGGGTAGCGTGGCATTGTTCAATGCCTGACTCGAAGTGAGCGGGACGGCTCCGGGCATATTGGCGACACAGTAATGAATGACGCCATCGACCTCGTAAGTGGGATCGGCGTGCGTGGTCGGGCGTGATGTCTCGAAACAGCCACCTTGATCGATGGCGACGTCAACGATCACGGACCCCTTGCGCATCGAGCCTAGCATGCTGCGGCTGACAAGTTTCGGCGCGCTCGCACCGGGGACGAGGACCGCGCCGATGACTACGTCGGCTGCAAAGACCTCCTCTTCGACAGCATCGATCGTCGAAAATCTGGTACGAATGCGACTTTCGAACAGTTCATCTAGTTCGCGAAGACGGGGGATCGAGCGGTCTAGGATTGTGACCTCAGCGCTTAAGCCCGCCGCCATTCGTGCCGCATGAGTCCCAACAACGCCGCCTCCAATCACGACGATGCGAGCCGGCTGCACGCCAGGAACGCCGCCAATCAACAGTCCCCGTCCGCCAGTATAGCGCTTGAGGGCGCTGCCTGCCGCTTCGACCGCAAGCCTTCCCGCCACCTCGCTCATCGGCGCAAGCAGCGGAAGGCCACCAAGCGCATCCGTTACGGTCTCATAGGCGATGGCAGAGCATCCCGATTTCAGGAGCCCTTTCGCTTGTTCCGGGTCTGGTGCCAGATGCAGGTAGGTGAAAAGGATCTGATCCTCGCGCAGCTGTGTCCACTCGGAAGGCTGCGGCTCCTTCACCTTTACGATCATCTCGCTTGCTGCAAATACCTCACGAGCTGAGCTCACAATCGTTGCGCCCACCTTGCGATAATTGTCATCCGTCGCGCCGATGCCGGCACCCGCACTGGTCTCGACCAGTACACTGTGACCGGCAGCTACATATTCGCGGGCGGCGCCAGGGGTCAGACCCACGCGGTATTCGTGCGCCTTGATTTCCTTTGGAACACCGACCTTCATGTGCAATCTCCTGATTTTCAAGCCCCTCATTTAACCCAAGGGGCAGTTTGTTTTTCTGCAAACTCGCGAAGCTGGAACGAAAACTTGCAGAACTTTAAGCACTTTTGACGCTGCTACGCAGGATTTCAACGAAATGGGTGCGAGCGCTCGCATCAGTAGGACTGGCTCCCCAATCAAATTAAGATTGTTCTGCGCTAGTGATATCTGCTGATGTGGTCTTCATCCTCCGGCTTACGCAGCAACGATTGCACGCCGTCCCGGCGACGGGGAGGCCAGTTCCGCACAACGCCCGCGGCGAGCTGCGGCGCCCCTGACATCAGACCGGTTGCGATGCCGGGCCCGAAGAATGCCAAGGCCGAGCATGGCGAGAGCTGCGAGCACGACCGTGAGCACCTGCTCGATCGTCGGCTGGCCGCCCCCATAAGCGGTGGTGAACTGAGAGAACAGCCCGGTGCCAATGCCGACGATGACAGCGAGCACCATCACCTTCACGTCGGAGGCGACGACGTTGCCCAGCACCTTCTCCGCGAGGAAGACGGTCTTGCTGAAGAGGGCGGAGGGAATGAGGATGAAGCCAGCGTGGTCAGCTTGAATTCGATCAGCGTGACGAACAGCTGCACCGCCGGAATGAAGAAGGCGATCAGCACCAGGAGCCAGACACCATCAAGACGGCTATCTGGACGAAGTTCGCAAAGAAGCTGGTGAAGCCCATCATCTGGCTTGCTGCGTCAAGGAGTGGCTGCACATCCGAGCGCTCCATGATCTGTGCCTCAGTTGCCGCTGAACATGGTGACGTTGCCGGGCTGGTAGCCGCTGCGCGTCGCGAAGAGCTTGCACTATTGCAGGCCCTGCGACTCGGTCGCCGTCACGCGCGCCTGCTCCAGCGCGTCCGCTCGTCCCTTCGCGGCGAGAAAAGCAACGACATCGGACAACTGCTGGGATTGCAGGACGAGGAGCTGGTTACCGGCCTGAGCGGCCTGCCGCGCCGCTGGCGGACTGCCTGGCGGTGACCAGCGACGTCATCGCGCCGGAGTTGGTCTGGATATTGCCGACGACGCCGGCCTGCACCTTCAGCGAATCCTCGAAAGCGGCCACCGAGTTCTGCCAACGGGTTTGAGCAGCAGTGAACAGCGTGGCATTGGAGCCCGTGACTGGCGCCGTGCGGTAGCTGCTGGAATAGACAGTTTGAATACCCTGAACGTTGAGAGCGCGCGCCTGACTCAGAAGCGGTTGGGTCCGAGCGATCGTCGATTGAAGCTGCGCGAGTGTCGACATCGGCAGGTTCGCCGGATTCTTCGACTGGTTCACTAGGCTTTGGGCCTGGTTGTTCAGCATTTGGATTTGATTGTTGATCTGCTGCAGCTCGCGCGCCGCCGTCAGCACGTTCTGGCTGAAGTTCGTCGGGTCGTAGACGATCCACTGCGCGCCGTCAAAAACGGCGAGATCGACAAGGTGAGCGACAGGGCGCTCGCGGCCATTAAGCCACGGCGCGTCTTGCGGACGATCATGATTGCACCTCCAGGTTTGTCAGTTCAGGGATGAGATCGGCAGCCCAAAGGAGCGCGTGATCGGCGAGCCAGGCCGGCGTAAAATTCTCGCGGCCGTGCTCGGCGAGCAGCCGGCGGCATGGTCGCCCTTTGCGGATGCTGCGCAGAATGCAAGCGCGATCGGCCCGAGACCCAGTTCGAACAGCCGGTTGCCGCGTCGCGATTGGCAGTAGTAGTAGTCCGCTGCGGCGTCGCGCGCGCGATAACCTCGATTTAGCGATCATTCAGACCGAACCGCCGATAGATCGCGGTGATCTGCGGTTCGATCGCGCGCTCGTTCCGCACGAAGACGCGCGTCGGACAGCTCTCGACGATCGCCGGCACGATGTTGCTGCCGTCGATGTCGGAGAGCTGTTGCATGGCGAAGACGACAGACGCATTCTTCTCCCGAAGCGTCTTCAGCCATTTCCCGAAGCTGCTGGCCGAAGGCCGGATCGTCGAGGACGAGCCAACGCTCGTCGATGATGAGGAGCGTCGGCCGGTCGTCGAGCCACACACAGCCTCGGCGCGCGGCTCGCTCTCGGGGCGGTGTCCCGCCTCAATCGCAAGGCGCGCTCGGTCTGCCTCACCGCGGCGGCGTCAACCGCGAGTGCCTGACCACCCAATGCGCTGTGGCGGCGAAGAATAGCGAGCACATCTCGCTTCTCGCCTCTCACAAGGTGCTCAAGCTCGCGTTTCCAATTGGCGATCCCCTCTCCAATCTGCTCCACGACGTTCACACGCCTTCCAGATCGCGCTGGGAGCCGAAGGGCCTCCGCCGCCCGCGCGGCCGCAGGTTGTTCTGCCCTGGCAGATCGCCGTTAGCGAGCCGCTAGGCGATTACGGACACCTTCAATATCTGCCGCGTCTTAGCCCGGAAATATGGCCCCGCGTTGCCGACTTTATAAAGCGCGCTTTCCTTGAGCAGGGGCAGATCTGGCCGACCGGTTAGCCAATCGCCTCGCTTCCCACGCGGCCGCCAGCGTAGTTCGAGACGGTGGCCGAAGCAGCGGCTGAAGTTAGACGGTCCGTTGAAGCCGCAGACAAAGACGATGTCACTTCTACGGCTCCCGCGTTCCGCGAGGAGATCGATGACCGTGCGAGGCGCGGCTCGCAGAGGGGGCGGTAAAGCTCGCGCGGGGTAGGTACGGAGGATACGCGCAGAGATCCTTTCCTAGACAGACCAAACTGTCGCGATTGAGCCGCTTCTCGCGCTCGGAACCGATTTCGATTGGCCCTCACTTAGATGGTAGGGCCGTGCTCTTGCAGTTATTGTCATTTGCATTCTGATATGACCGCAGCTTTACCTTGCTTGGACAGTCTCAGTATCGGGCGCTAAAACGGCGGCCCAAGCACATCATGACAGCGCGGTTAGCGCGGCGTCTAAGGTGAGTGTGCAGCCTCAAATAACTGTCACAAACATGCCATCGTCACCATGAAAACGATAATCGCTCCTTTTCTGCTTCTCGCTTCAATGATGCTGACGGCTCGCGCCGACGCGCAGGTCGCTAGCTCGGCTAAAGGCAGGTCACGAGAGTGTCGATGAACAACGTGAAGATCATAAACGATCATAGCCTACAATCCCTATTGGCGTCCCCAGTGCCTCTTCGATCCCAAGAACTAAGACGCGTTTAATTGGATAGAAGCGGCAGTGGTTTGATGCACAACAATCCCACTCGCGGCCCGTCCTCACGCTCGTTCATCGTTGAGCACACTTAGGCGGTGATCGAGCGTGATCTTCGCCTCGTACTTCTGGCCGATCGAGGGAATGATCACGACTGGCATCGTTGCCCTCCGAAGGCGAAGGCCACACAGCGCGCGTCCCGCTCGGCCGGATCGAACTTCCCGACCGGGGCCGGACCGCCGGCGTCAGGGTTTCGGCGGGATTAGCGAAATCGGGCGGCGGAACGAGAATGCTCCCGTCGTGGAGCGTCAGGAGCACGCCTGCCGGAAGCACGCGTAACGCGCCGAACCGAGCGCGTATACTTGAGGGGTGCACAGCGCTGATCTCGCGCCGCGATCTATGGGTCGCAGGCGTAGCCCGGCGTGGAGCGAGCGAAAATCTGGGATTTCGCTCCGCGGCACCCCGCTTGATGAGTAGCCCTCGACAATCGCGGCCGACTCGCTACGCTGTTCGAAGCGGCGCGGAGACTCATCCGGAATGGCGCGAGTGATTTCCTGGCGACGATACGTGGATGGAGTCGAGCACGCCGCCGCGGCTGAAGTGGCCGCAACCAAGTTTTCGGCCGCCCCTTCGGTCGGCTTCGATCTACTCGAGGCCGATGGGCGACCTGACGATCTTTCCGCCTTGTTGCGCCACGCGGGCGCGGCCATCGAAAGCCCAGAGCGCTATTTCGCGCCCGACACGCCGGTCGAATTCACGCAAGACCGCGACAGCATCACGTTCAAAAGCCCTATCGCGAGCGGAGCTGCCAATGATGTCGCGCGAGCTCGGCTGTACGAAGCACGCCACCGCGAGCGCGCCGTCATCCTGTTGCATCACTGGAACGCCGAGGCCGAGGCGTACCACGCGTTCGCTCGCCTGCTCGCGGCATCCGGCATCGCTTGTCTGCGGCTGAGTCTTCCCTACCATCATGAGCGCAAAACTCCCGGCGTCGGCTTTGCCCGTGAGCTGGTCTGCGAGAATCTCGGGCTCACGATCCGAAGCAACCGGCAAGCAATCCTCGACGCGCGCACCTGCCTCGCCTGGCTCGAGCGGCTAGGATTCCGCCGGCTCGGCATCATTGGGGTGAGCGTCGGATCCTCGATCGGCTCAATCGTCGCAGCGCTGGACTCCCGCGTGTCCGCCGCTGTCCTAATTCTGATGGCTGATTGATTTCGCCGAGGTGGTCTGGACCGGCTCGGCCACCGCCCACGTGAGGTCGAGCCTCGAACGACGCTTTGCATTTGAGGAGGTACAGGCCGCGTGGGCGGTCATCAACCCGGCGACCTACGCACAACGGCTCAGCCGACGGCTCAATCACGCATTGATCATATCGGGCCGGCGCGACGCGGTGTTTATTCCGCAATCGACCCGCCGCTACGTGGACAGGCTGTCGACGCACGGGCTGACCCCCGCGTGGATCCGCTTCGGCTGCGGACACTATACGCTGCGGCTATTCCCATATTCGGTGCTGACCGTCATGAATACCATCAGCTTTCTGCGGCGACAGCTCTAACCCGCGCGTGAGGTAGCTTCCGTCCGCCGGCTCGATCTCCCGAAATCCGTTCAGAAGATCGAACCATGCGATCTGCGCATAACCAGCTGACTTTAAAACGTCCGGCAAGACCCTGGATAGGGGCGCTGCGGTCACCTCGCCCGGAACGATCTCGTGCGTCTGAAGGTCGCGGGTATTGCCCGAGAGCACGAATTGGCTACGCAAAGGCAGAAAGCGTAGCAAATCGCGGAGCCATCTGGCTCTTTCCACCGAACTATCGTGCACCGAAAAGGCCCCCTTCGTACCCGCATCACACGACTATAAGCTATCTCACTCGCCAATTTCGAGAGTATTTCCCAAGAGTTCATAGGGAAATGGGATAAGGCGACGGCAAGAACTGGAAGGGCGATCAATCGAGATCAGAAGGCGCATGCAGAACATCGGGGCACCATTCATCCCAGTGATCTGCGCGACCGAACGTTTCAACGTCGTATGGGATGCAATCGCAATCCTCTCGAGACCGCCTTGCGTCGGCAGGGACGAACAGGCGCCGCCCATTGTGCTGCGATGGGCGATGTTCAATGACGAATTGTGCCCAGCGGTGCGCGTGCGCATCAAGTTCGAGGCGAGCCAACTCACACTGCTGCGTCCCAAAACCGCAGACCTCGAGCTGGCGCCTTGGAGAGGCATCCATGCCAATATCAACTCTGACTTTCCGCGCTGATTCAGTTCCACGATTAGTGCGATCCTTGACCCGAGCGGAGACCAGCAATTCGAACCCGGCCGCGTGCAGCGCGCCGACCAGCGCCGTCTGGGCCAACGCCTCGGCGTGGTAGAGTTTGCTTTCCGGACCGTCCATCGGCCGCCGGTTCGAGCGCGGGCGGTGCCACCTTTTCGTCGACAAGGAAACCGTAATTCCTCGCCGAAAGACCTGCGGCGAGAGCAATCTCCCGTGAGGTGAAAACATCGTCACCTCCTCAGCTGAGCAGCCCGCTTTCGATAGGCAAAATAATGGGTCACGTAACCCGCGCTGTGCGCGAGATCCTCGGCTGCTACTTTCGAAAGGCGCTGCGCAACATCTCGGACGGGGAGCAAGAAAATGTTGCTTTGACCCACGCTCTGCGTCTGGTCAGGATGGTGCATCACCGCTGGATAGGCTCTTCGGATTCGCATCTCCTTCCCGGAGAGCAGGACGTGCGGCAGCCGAAGGTCCGCCACTCGATATTCCCCGGGCATTTTTGCCTCACCACAATCCACCAGAATTGCAACCCGCGGTGATCCGGGTTTTCCTATGAATCCAGGAAAAACGCCCTTCGTCAGCTACTCGTCAGCCAGCCTGTCTATCCAGACAGGCTGCGCACTCTCGACTTGATTGGAGGTGGAATATGACGGGCATTGGCCGACCTGGCAAATCGCACGTTGGGCCCGCAGGAGCCAACAGCACATCGGGATCGAGCAGTTCGAGCCCGGAGCCCGGTCCCGCCCCCGGGGAAGGCAGGCAATCTTTCGACTCCGTCGTTGAGCGGATGCGCTCCGGGCCTCGAGATAGAACGGCGCCGCTCTCACGCCTCGTTCTGTAGGTCCTTGATGAGCGACGCAGTTGGCGGCCGTCCGTTGCACTCGGTTCCGGAGTCGGAGCACGTGTCGGCGCAGATGGCTCGGCTGGGGATGTAGTGGTGACGCCATCAAGCAGACCGTTATCACCGAGAGGAACTTTTCGATGAGCTCGAAACTGGCGCGGGCTCCCTCGAACAGATCGACAACGGGGTCCGTTGAAATTCGAGCGGGAGCGTCGTGACCCCGACTTCCTTTCGCTTGGCAGCTGAACCGTCAAATGCCGGCGATGTGTCGGCTCAATTCCAGGCGCATACGATCAGCGCTCCCGGCCCTTCATCATCGAAAGTGAGTACAGATGAACTTCGTCTCAATGAATCGGGGGCGTCAACAAACGGATAGCGTGGACGCGCAAGATGCCTCTCCGGCCGACTCGTCGGCAGAGGCGGCGGCCTTTCAGCAGCAGCTGAGCGAGGTCGCTGTCCCGTCCTCTCCCGTGCTCATGCAGGCCCGCGCCCATCAAGCGGATGCATCGCGATCTGAGGCGCGGCCCATCATGCGGGCGAGCGGGCAACCATATACGCCGGCTCCGCACGGTGAAGGTGGTGGAACGATGCTGAATGCGTCGGCGCTGCCGCTCGGCCATGCAAATTTGGTTTTCGCAGGTAGCAGCATGGATCCTGTTTATTCCGAAGATGCGTCTCTTATTGAGGGGCTCGGGCCGGCACTCCTCAAGGCTGGGGCCTCCGATCGCACCGTCAGGCGCAATGTACGTTGTCTTCTCGGATTGGGACATTGGCTCGTAAAGAACGGAAAGCCGGGCATTGCTGCCCGGCTTTCCGAAGAGTCGCTGGACAAGGATGCCCAGGAGTTCGGCAAGCAGGAGGGGCAGGCCATCGCTACGCCACTGGATCATCTTCGAGCCTCCCAATCGCCGGGCGGCATCGCGCCGATTGCAAGCCGGGTTGAGCTGAATCCCCATCCCCAAGATGCGGATCTCATCAAGAGGTACAAGGAAGATGCAGCGTCAGGCACCGCCAACACCGTCAGGGGCTATGCAACTCTTCTTATCGATTTCAGTGATTACCTCCGTGAAAGCGATAAGCCCGGCATTGCTGCTCGACTTGGCGACGGCTCGCTGGATGATGATGTCAGCCAGTATAAGGAGGCGGACCCCCGTGGCCGCAGAAAAGCCGGGGCCGCACTGGCTCATCTCCTGAGGTCGCCGGCGGGTGCTAGAGCGATCGAACTCCGGCGTCATATTCGCCCCGTTCCTGATCTCGAAGACGCGGTTCGCGCCGAGCCGAGGCGGACTGCGACTGCGCAGCACAGCGGGTCGAACGGAGCTATCAGCTGGCCGGAGACTCTGCCTGCGAACCAGCAGGATCTGCTTTTGGAGACGATGGACGGACCCAGCTGCTCGCCGCCTCTCGAGACAATCGCGCACCATCAACAAGCAGCGGATGCCGGAGGGTCTTTTCGTGACTTGAACTTGCCCCGCGACGACCATGGGGTTCCACCGCCGCATGGCTTGGCATTGCATCCTGCAGAGTCCCTGAACTGGCGCCACCATGACGACGAACTGACGGATAAACGTCACAGGAACCCGCTCGGGCCAGGCGAGCAGGTCGTCAACGATGAGCATGATATAGGGGAGTTGAGATCAGCGAAGAGGCAGAAGACGCTAAGCAATCCGCAGGGCGTCGCCGTTGAGCGGCAGCTGATGGAGACGCCATCCCATCAACTGGCGGCGTCACCATCGCAGATGCAGGCTCTGATGCCGTCGCCGGACGAGCTGATCGGCGAGCAGCTCCCGGGCGAAGACGCGGAGCTCTTGGCGAGGTTTCGTTTAAACGCCGAGCGGCGCAAGCTCACCCCAGGCGCCATCAAGAACAGTGTTTCCGGACTTGGGACATTTGTTCGCTGGGTCAACGCAAGTATTAGGGGGCCTGTAGCATCTCGGCTGCGAAAAGGCGCAACGCTGGATGCGGAAATTGCGGCGTACCGGAGCTTGGGCCGTGACCCCAAGCACAGCATTACATCGGCTCTGGATGTTCTCCGGCGGCTCTTGCGTGGGGGTGAAGAAGCCGAAGCTCCCGAACCCCGCGTCCTCGGGGCCCCACGTCGCCTGGTTCCTCATCCAGAAGATGCGCCCCTCATCGAGGGCGCGCTGAGCCAAGCTCTGAAAAATCTTAAAACTGCGAAGGATAAGGGGTCTGCGCAAAAGCGGGCGACACGTCTTCGCGCACTGAGTGCGTGGCTTAAAGGGAATCGCAAAGGGAGCATCATCGGGCGACTTAACGGCTCTAGCCAGGAGCAGTTAACGTTCGACAACGATGTGCTAGCGTTCCAACGGACTGCAGGCAGAATACACGGTCCCGATTTGTCGCATCTTCGCAGCTACTTAAAACTCATCGAGGCGAACCGAGAGCTGGGGCTGGCAGGCCCTGAGCAGCCGAGCTCGCCGGCCGCGCAGGGCGATCGGCATCCCGGCTCGGCGCAGGATCTTCCCTCAACGCCGGCAAGCCCAAGCGCGGGAGCTTGGGTTTGGTTGGGTGAACAGCTGCAAGAACCAGCATCACCATCCAGGCCCCCGTCACATACTAAGGGCAGGCTTGAGCCATCTGTTGATCTGAATGCGCCGACACCGTCCGAATTGCGCGACGATGCTCACTTTGCGCCGGCGCATCCTGCCAGGGCTCGCTCAGAGACCTACGCTGGTCTTGAGCCATTTGTTGATCTGGATGCGCCGACACCGTCCGAATTGCGCGACGACGCTCACTTTGCGCCGGCGTATCCCGCCAGGGCTCGCTCAGACACCTACGCTGGTCTTGAGCCATTTGTTGATCTGGATGCGCCGACACCGTCCGAATTGCGCGACGACGCTCACTTTGCGCCGGCGCATCCTGCCAGGGCTCGCTCAGACACCTACGGCGGTCTTGAGCCGTTTGTTGATCTGAATGCGCCGACACCGTCCGAATTGCGCGACGACGCTCACTTTGCGCCGGCGTATCCCGCCAGGGCTCGCTCAGACACCTACGGCGGTCTTGAGCCGTTTGTTGATCTGAATGCGCCGACACCGTCCGAATTGCGCGACGATGCTCACTTTGCGCCGGCGCCCGCTGCCAGGGCTGGCTCAGACACCTACCGCGGTTTTCCATTGGTTGATCTGACTGCGCCCACGCCGTCCGAATCACGCGACGATGCTAATTCTGTACGGCCGTTTCCGAGCACCTCCGCTAATGCTCAGATCAGGGCTTTAGATCCGACAGTGTCGTCTCACGGCCGCGGGCTGGTGCTCGATGACACGGAATGGCTGGGCGACCAGCATATCGACAGGGATTACCGGCTCCAGGAGCAGGACTTGCAGAGGTACCATCCAAATCTCGCCGCCCGGACGCGGTTCGTGAATCCCCTCATAGTCCTAAATTATCTGCGCTCTGACCACGATGGCGTCGTGCTAACCGGATTCCAGCGCATCATCTATGATGATAATGGTAATGATACAGCCGACTTCCTGTTCCTGCCCGTGATTAATGCCGATCCTGAAAATCCTAATAGCCGCGGCAACCATTGGTCGCTGCTGTTCGTTGATCGCAGCGACCGGGACCGGCCGGTCGCCTATCACTACGATTCCTACGGGGGACTCAACAAAAAGCAAGCAGAACATCTCGCAGGTAGGCTGGACCTCCGCTTGAAGCCTGCCCGCATGGCCCAGCAGCAGAACGGTTATGATTGCGGCGTCTTCGTGGTGGACGGTACGCGTGAGCTGGTTAGGCGATTGGCGCAAGTAGGGCAGACAGTCCACCTGGACCGGTTCGTCGTCAATCGGCAGGCACTGCAAAACCGTCTCAGAGGCTGATGTTGGCTTGTGCGGATAGAGTTGGCTGGAGCGGCTCTCGCCCGACACCGGTCGGACTGTGTGCGGTGACCTGAGCTATGCGGGAAACTGGGGTGCGCCCCGAAGGCGCGTATCAACAGTGGAGGAAGATTCCACCAGAGAGTTGTCGATTGATCTGGTAGCTGACGAGCGGTTTGCAGGTAAGCGCGAAGCCGGTACCCTGGCTTCAAGGTTAGATTAAATGTGCGAAGAAGGCCTCCGGCTTGGACGGAGGTTTTGGATGGGATTGGACGGCAAAAAGGACGTCCATTTGGACGGCTCGTCGGTCGGGGCGGTCAGTCGGCTTGAAGTGCTTGAAGGACCGTCTCGGCCTCGTGTGCGTTCGGAGGCTGAAAGGGCGCGGATCGCCGCCGGGAGTCTGCTGCCCGGCGCTCAGGTGTCGGAGGTGGCGCGCAAGCATGGGGCAACGCGCTGGCAGATTTACGATTGGCGGCGGCGCCTTCGACAGCGCGGCGAATTGGCTCCGCGGGAATATCCGGGAGCGAGCTTCGCGCCGCTGGTGGTGGAGGAGCCGGCAGAGGAGCCTCACGTTCTGGCGGCCAAGCTGGAAATTACGATCGGCGACGTCGTGGTACGGACGGACGCGGCGATAGATGGGGAGCAGCTATCTCGGGTGATCCGCGCGGTGCGGGCGTCACGATGATCGCCCCCGGCGCCGAGCTGAAGATTTATATCGCAACGCGGCCTGTCGACTTCCGCTGTGGCCACGATGGGCTTGCTGCGAAGGTGCAG
Organism: Bradyrhizobium sp. i1.15.2; assembly: GCF_040548425.1. NCBI lineage: Bacteria > Pseudomonadati > Pseudomonadota > Alphaproteobacteria > Hyphomicrobiales > Nitrobacteraceae > Bradyrhizobium > Bradyrhizobium sp. i1.15.2. The sequence continues at coordinate 84,055 of NZ_JBEPRQ010000015.1, forward strand.
GAGATGCTTGGTCTCGACCCGTTCAGCGGCGCGGCCTTCGTGTTCCGGTCCAAACGGGCGGAGCGGATCAAGATTCTGGTCTGGGATCGAACGGGCCTGGTGCTGGTGCACAAACGCCTCGAGGGCTGCAAGTTCGTATGGCCAAAGATTGCGGACGGCGTGATGCGGAATCGCCGGCGATGTTCGCGGCGTTGTTCGAAGGCCTGGATTGGAGGTTGGTCCGCCCGGAGGAAGCGCGGCGTCCACAGGCTGCTGGATAATTGCGGCAGAATGACTCGGAGCCGAGTTACGCATGGTGCCGGCGGCGGAGATGCGCTCGACATTGCGCATGAGCACCGCGACGCTGCGCGACGAGAACGAACGCCTGAAGGCGCTTTTGGCGCAAACCCGAGCGGCGTTGAGCGAGCATCAGGCGGCGTTGGCGACGTCGGAAGAAGCACGGCGTCGGTTGGAGGTCATTCTCGGCGAACTACGCCGGGAGAAGTTCGCGCGAAGTCCGAGAAGCTGCGGCCAGATCAATATCATTTGCCGCTCGAAGACGTGGAGATCGCGCAAGGCGTCCTGGACGCGGCGCAGGAGAAGGCGGCGGCGATCATCAGGGGCCGATCGCGCGCCGGATCGGATCAAGACCGTCATCGCAATCGGGGTTGCTTGCCTGCTCATTGCCTCGGGTGAAGCGGATCATCGAGCCTGCGAGCACGCTCTGTCCGTGCGGCTGCGGCGCCATGACGAAGACCGGCGAGGACATCAGCAAACGCCTCGACGTGATCCCGGCGCAATGGCGGGTGTTGGTCACGCGCCGCCCGAAATACGTCTGCCGTCGCTGCTCGGGCGCTGTCGTGCAGGCACACGCGCCGGAGCATGTCCTGCCTGGTGGGCTGCCGACCGAAGCGGCCATTGCGCACGTGATCGTCTCCAAGTTCGGCGACCATAGCCGTTTTACCGTCAGGCTGGGATCTATGCGCGACAAGCCGCGCATTAAACTCCCGCCTGTCGGATGCCTCGGACGTCGCTGCGCAGTCGACGAAGCTGTTGGCCAATGCAGTCTCAAGACAAGCCTCTGTACTCGCCTATATCGACGGATTTCTGGCCGCCGCCACGGTCCTAAATAAAGCTGCCGATCGAAACAAATTCAAGACCCGCGTTTATTCCCCGCGCGGCCGCCCCTCTCCTCAAAAAGACGCACCAAATTATTTGAGACGACACACGCGTCGTTTTCTGGCCCGAATACGGCCTGTCGAGTTGCTTCGAGCGCTACCATTTAGCGAGCCTCGCTTTCCGAGATACCCCGGTCCAATCCATCATTGGGCCAAGTCGGCCCGATGATCGCACTCGGATCATCACGTCGCGCGCATCCGCTTTGTCCGATCTTCAGTTGCGAACAAAAGGTGACGTCGGCGTTCGGCCTGTTTTTCCCTCAACAACGTTTTTGTGGATTGAATTTTCGTGCTCTGTATCCAACGGGGCTCATTCAATTCCGGACCTCCGTCGCGGACAGGACGAGTGAGACCTCTGAACGCAATCGTTCGCCTTTTCGGAAATGTCTGGACAAAAACGGAAGACAGACATGTCCGACCCGATATTCCTGACGCTTAGCGAAGTCGTCGAATCGAACGTTACCGCAGCCAGATCAGCGAAGGCACGCTTCGCAACTGGCGTTCGATGAGGATCGGGCCGTCGTTCATCAAGATCGGCAAGGCCGTTCTCTATCCGCTAAAGGAACTCGATCGCTGGGATGGCAGAAACCTGGTCGTTTGCCGATCTTCACGATCGCTTCGTTTGAAGGACGTGGAGTGCCGCGTGCCGGATCCAGCAGTCGGCGATGAGCGTGATGATCTAGTCGAGATGGATATCGATTCGGAATCCGTGCTACAATGTGATTGCGCGGGCGCGTAACAGTCGCTGCATGACACTTCGGGTCCATCACGATCTGTAACGAGGAACTAACCCCAATTACATACCCCTTCCGAACTTGGAAAATCGCTAGACGCTTGTCGCTAAATAGGATTTTTCCTTCGAGTACGTTGGTGCACAACCACCCCACTATCCCCTCGTCGATCACGCTGGATCACGCTCGATGCTGCCCTCGTTTGCGCGCAAATGTCGGCTACCAACAAGGCGCACCGTGAGAAAACTGGCGTAGACGATCCCAGCCGGATCGCGATGCGCAACATTCGCCGCAACGCTAGCTCCGGCAACGAAGCCTTCGGAGAGAAACGCACATGAGACGCGTTCGGCATCGCGCGCCGAGCGGAACTCACGCCCATCCAGACTGTCGAACAGTCGTTCCGAGGAAGAGAAGCGAAAGCTTCGTTTGTCCCAGCGTCGCTTTGCGCCACTAAGAATAATAGTTAATTCGCGGCGGTCGATGCCGCGCAGCTTTGTCGTTATTGTTGCAAACTCCCAGATCTCTGCCCAACCAACCTGGCGCAGCCCTCTCATAAGTGCAACGCGGACGGCCGCGATCCTGCTTTTTTGCTTCTTTGCAGCCGACCGGGTTAGTTAGGTGCCCCAGCGCTGGCTGAGGTTTTGGAAAAGGGCTATGCTCGGGCCGGTGACCGTACACATAAGCTCGGAGGATCATCAACATGGGTGCTGTGATGGGCGACATCATACATCTGAATCATGTGGTGAACATGCATGCAGATCCTGGGCACGATGGATTTCTCGTTTTTAGGCGCGAAGACACGAGAAAGCGAATCAACATCACGACCGAGAGATACCGCCTCAAGGATCATCACTGGCTCGAGATACTGAATTTGACGAGTCCGGCAGGAGCGAGAAGCCTGCGTAACTTGAAGGCAGAGATCGATGACGATGGCGATATCCGGATTCTGACATTCGAGGCTCAGGACGTCGCGTATTACGGGACCCAAATGTCGTTTGCCGGAGGCACGATTCTTTTCGACAAGCCCGACACGGCCGAACCACCTGCCGATTTGATCGCATATCAGGGATGTATGGAAGATATCAGGAAGCGCCGCAGCTTCATAAGTCGACTTGTGTCCCTCGCGACCAGCGAGGAAGCCACCAGGGCTGCCAACTGCGGAATAGAAGTCTCGTTGTTCGATTTCTCAGGTCGAGAAATAGCTGAATCGATCGCTATTCATTACCGCAAGGTTTTTGAGCTGATGATCTATGCGTGCTGGACCGCCTTTGAACCTCGTATGAGCATCTCTTATGAGACGAAACAGATCAAGGGTATCCAGAACAGTTTGAAGGCCAGGTTTCCCGGAGTTCACGCATTTATGGTTCCGATCTATGCGAATAGCTTCGAGCCAATCTCGCCGGAGAAAAGGCCGGGGTTTGATTTCGACGAGCTGGTTGAGGCGTACAATTTCTGTAGTGAGATCGTACACGAAAATGGACCCTATCGGCCGCGCTTCGATGTTAAATCGGCATGGCAGAAATTTATCGAATGGAATTCCAGGCTCTCAACTATCCTTGCGCTCCACCGAATTCAGATAAGCGATTCCGAATTCGTGTATTGCCGGTGTCGCGCCGAGGGGAACGTGTTTGTCTGGATAGATGGCGGCGAGCCGCAAAGAATGCCCGCGGGCGCGTTTGATGCTGCAACACGCGAATTCCTGTAGCGTGCTGCCGCGGCTTCGCCTGGGCCTATTCGCGCATCAATGTCACATCACGACCGGACGACCCAGTAGAAATCCAGTGGGGGAGCTCTACTCAAGCCCGAAGGCGTGCCCGACGTGCGGCAAGCCAATGACGGCCCACCCCGGCGATGTCGCGGAAGAGCGCCAGGGCTACGTCTGCCGCGACTGCGAAAACAATCCTCTGCCATCGCCGATCGTACGCGGCTGGATCGAGAATTCGCCCAAATCGCCCGAGAACAGAGGGAATCTTGATCCCGCGCTTCAGGGAGCCGACGCCGCAAGGATACGGCCAGCAAACGTATCAAACCGTCCTCAACCACCGAAATACGCCTGTTGCGCTCCATAAATGTCCGATCGGCGCCCGCCGCCACTAACTTAAGGCCTCGGCTAGGGACACGCATTTTCGGGCTATCGTCAAGTCCAAGCGGAAGTGTAGAGTTCGGGAGTTATCAACACTGTTGAATTCGAAGCCCGCAGTGATTGCTTTACGATCATTTTTCTTTTGGGGTCTCCCATGTTCGATCCTGCTACGACTGCGCTTCTGCGCGCCGTCCTGAACGAGGTCTGCGAAAAGTTTTCCCGGACTGAAACCGGTGCCCGTACGCACGTGGCCTCAAAGATCCCAAACCGCTACCAGAGGCGAGACATCCCCGGACAGCGTGATACAGGTCGGCCGCGAGCTGTCCGAAGCGCCGACGATGTCGCGCTAGGTCTCGAGGGGGCCTAAGGGTGAATTTCCAGGTCACGGTGCTGAAGATACTGGTCAGCTATCCGGACGGGTTCGCCGTGATGGCCGACCTGAAGCGCGACATGGCGATTCTTGCGACCAGCGGACGCGACTGGACCGAGCGAACCAAGCGCTTGGGCGCACGCGTGCCGGATCTGGACATCTTCTCGCAAGCGCTCGTCGAGCGTCTGAACGGCGGCTGGCGCATCACCGAAAAGGGGCGTGCGGTGCTCGAGTTTATGGAAGCTCGTCCGTGTGATCTGGAGCCTGTTGCCGAAGAAGATCCGTTTCGGTCCCGCAGTGCCGTCGCTGCGCCTCCCGGCGCAACGGGGATGGCGGCGCGAACGCTGGCAGCGCTGGTGGGGGTCCCGGGAACGAGTTCGAACGAACGCGTCCTGAGAATACCTCTGCAGTCCACGAAGATTAATTCAGGCTGGTCGACCTTCAGAGCGCGCTCAGATCGTCCGGTATTCCGCCCTCATCAAGGCCGCGCTGGTCCATGTCCAGTTTGAGACCATCCACCCGTTGTGTTTCGGCATGGAATAAGGGCTCTGACTCATATGTGGAACGGCCCGGGCTGCAAGATCTTTCTCTGGTTGAACAAGGGATGACGGTGCGGTCATATGTTCGGCCTGTGAACGCGGCGCCTGGCCGCTGGCCACGATGATATCCGCGGAAGCAATCGCCCAATCAATTTCTCGCGCTCGAAGCGCAGTGAGTCAGGCGGTCTGATTGCTACCGGGAATGACGTCATTCGGGGTTCATCCAGATTTGCACCTTGCCTCCTCGGCAGCGTTCTTCTTCCGCCGGAGAGCTCTTGAGATTAGGATTTCAGCATTGCGGCCGGCGCCTGATAGATGCCGCCTCTGACCAGCAAGGCCCAGATCGTGCGCGCAATCTTATTGGCGAGCGCGACCGATACGACCTTGACCGGCCGTCTTTGCAGCATGGCCGAATCCAGAGTGGGACTTTCAAGCCTCGTTTAGCAAGCTTGATGATAGAGGTCGCACCAACGATCAGGAGCGTCCGTAGTTGCCGATTTCCACGCTTTGATATCGCGCCGAGCCTTTCTTTCCCACCGCTCGACTGTGCCCTCGGTGTGAGCCCCGTCCAAGCCGCAAAATCTCGTGCAGTCGCAAAATCGCGAGCATCCACGACGGATGTCCGAACGGTAGCGGCGATGAGAGGACCGACACCCGGAATGCTCATCAGACGCCTTGCATCAGGGTCCTTTCTGACGGCAACCAAAATCTCTCTGTCGAGCTTCTCTATGCGGGTTGTAAGCAGCTCAATCTGTTCAGCGAATAGGATCAGGGCAAAGCGGGCGGCGCCGGGAATCCTATTGTCTTTTTCGTCCCGGAGAAGCACCTGCTTGCCATGCCTGTGCCGGCGATAATGCCCCATTCGGCCATATGAGCACGCAGGGCATTTGCAGTCTGGCTGCGCTGCTTCATCAGCATCTCTCGCGTTCGCAAAATCATGCTGGCTGCTTGTTGTTCGGCAGTCTTCACGGGCACGAACCGCATTGTCGGGCGGTTGACCGCCTCACAAATGGCTTCAGCATCCGCCGCGTCGGTCTTGTTTCGTTTGACGTAAGGCTTCACGTAGGCTGGCGGCATCATGCGGACAGAGTGGCCCAACGCCGCTATCTCGCGTGCCCAGTGATGGGCACTCGCACACGCCTCCATACCTACCACGCAAGCTGGAAGGCTCCGAAAGAAGGGCAGAACCTGCGATCGCCGCAATGTGCGACGAACCAAGACTTTCCCGTTTTCGGCGATGCCGTGAACTTGAAAGATCGACTTGGCCAAATCCAAACCCACTGTGATAATCTTCTCCATGGAACGGTCCTTCCTTTGTGGCGCCTCTCTACGCGACCACGTTAGGCACTTTTGATGCCGGTCCGAAGGGCCGTTCCACACCATCCCTTTTGATGAAGTTCAAGCGCCGGCTCGTGTTGGTTTCACAAAGGAATCAATATGATGCAGCGAGCCCTACGTCCGTCGGCTCTGGTCCCTCACGGGTTTGACGTGGAAAGCGCCTTTTTGTGATGGCGCTACGACCGTGATCACCGTGCGTCCCACGAGCGGGACGAGTCTCTGTCGCGGATGCGGGACCAGTTCTGGGCGGATCCATAGCCGATATCAGCGGCGCCTAACCGATCTGCCGCTAGCGGGGCGGCAGGTTCGCTTAGTGGTCGTGGCGCGCCGCTTCCGCTGCGTTACTGCTCTCTGCGGTCGGCGTATTTTCACCGAGCGCTTCGATGACGGCGCTCTAGCACCGTGGGCGCGGCGAACGACCCGGCTCGATCTGATCGTCCATCACCTTGGCCTCGCCTTGGGTGGCCGCCCGGCGGCGAATTTTGCCCGTCGACTTATGCTGCCCGTGAGCAACGACACGTTGCTTCGGGTGGTTAGAAGGCGCGGGTGTCCAGCTTCATCGCGAATTGCTACCCTCACCGGTATCCACGCAGTGTCAATTGGAAGAGGCTTGGAAACGCCGAAGATTGAGAACGTCGCGTTCACCGCGAGGGACCAATCGACGAGCCTAGTAATAATGCAGCCCGGAGTGTCAACGCCTGATGCGATCGCCACGTTTGCGGTACGCAAAACGCCGACGATAGATGAGGCGGTTCGGTGTCCCCGATGCTCAATTAAGGACGTGGCGTCTCTGTAAAGTCTGTTCCATGAATTGCCCACGTCGTCATGGCTCTTACAAAGGTGAGCCAATTCCGCCTGCGCGGCCCGTATTGATGCTGAATCGGCGTCTGTGCCATGAATGGAAACGATGCGAAGGCGCGAGCAAACCGATTGCATGGGCAGCGTTGCAGCTTTGAGCTTGTCGCTCAATTTCGTTGCTAGCTCGCCCAACCCTTCGTTTCGGTCTTCCCCTAATTGTTTGATACCGCGTGCCAGTTCGAGGCTAGTGCTTCGGCTGCTGTCTGACGAAATGACCAGAATTCCATGGCCTATGGTCCCGCCGTGAAGAGCCCCAGCAAGTTTTAGCAAAGGCTCCCACAGACGAGCGCCGGAGTGCAGGCCGCGCTTGATTTGAACCTCAGCAACGGAGCCGTCTCTATAGCGAAGATTGAGGTCGTCGCCAGCTCCGCCGGTTTCGGCGCGAATAGATGCCGGGACGTCGTCTGCTATATCCTCCAACCACCCAAGTGGACGCCCCCGCGCGACGTGGATTGCGGCAATCGCTGTGACGGCCGCTTGGAAATTAATACCCGATGCCGTTGCGCGCTACCTGCGGCAGGCCCTCGCTTCGTGGCCCGCGACGCTGTCTTCTTCGTCTTTGAGCCGTTCTTGCTCGGGCTTCATTGCTTATCTGGCCGCCTCTACCGCAATAGCCGCCTGCTCGACGGGAGTTAGGCTTCCGATAGCCAATGGCAACTGACGGCGAAATTCGTCTCGCAAAGTGGTCATTCCTTAGGTCCAGCGTACATTGTAGGCACGAGCCGAAATGTCCGTAAAGAACAGGACAAGTCAGAGGTGAGGCATGTAACGATCGATGATGATGTGGGTGAGCTGTTCACCTCGTTTGGTCAACAGACCAAGGTCTTTCGCCGCGATGGGCGCAAAGTCTGTCGGGTACTGACGCACTTCGTCGCGACTTACCAGATCGGCCGGACGGTGGGGCAACCGGTGATCTTGTTGGCCGAGGTAGACCATTCCGAACCCGTCTAATTCACCCGTTTCTACGTGGCGATGAAGCCGGGAATAGACGTGGTCTTGTGATTTGCGATGCACAGCTTCAAAGGACTTTGCGACGCGGCTAGCCCACCAGAATGGATGGTCTCCTCCATCTAGCTGGCCTGGGCCCGCGTTGAGGCTGATGATGTGTGTCACGGGATAAGTGTCAGTGATGTCGCCATCGCGACCAGGCTCCAGTACGGCCACACCCAGATTATCAAACACTCCGCCATCAGTTAGGACAACGGTTTGGCTTTGTGTGCGTCCAGCTTTGGTGAACTCGAACGTTTCAATCAACGGCGGGAGAATGATCGGGAAGGCGGCAGACGCCGCCACGGCCTTCGCGACGGTCGGGGTTGCTCCGGCAATCTGGCCATATCGCCAACCTCCTGACCTTTGTGAGCCGAATCGGAACGCCGTGCCTGTCTTCAAGTCACAGGCATTTATGACAACATGCAGTCCTGGGCGCGCAACGTCGCGGACGGTCTTCGATCCAAAAAGCCTAGTCAAAGCCAATTCGAACGCCGTGGTGAGACTGCCCCAAACGGGCAGGGATTGCCGAAACGTTGTCAGGCTATGCTCGAGCCGTCTCGTCGTAATCCCCGTGAAGATTCGCAGCAACGCAAGGAGTGACGATAGGCACCACAGCGCGAGGGTTGGCAGTCCACTTATGACCAACGTTAGGAGGATTTTCGTAAGTTGAGAGCTTAGCAGCATCTCCTTCACGATCATCCGCTGAATGCCTCTTTGGAGTAGCTCGACCAGCTTCTTGTCGAATGTTGTGAAATCATCCGAACTGTAAGCGTAACACGCACCGATTACGCTGCCCCCGGAGACGGTGGAGACCACTCTCACTTTGTCGAGGAGGCCCCGGTCATGAAGTGCGCGCAAACATCCCAAATGGAACGCCATCGCTCGCGCTCCACCGCCGGACATGGCGAGTCCGATGAACGGCCGCTTCTGTAGCGGACTAAGGTCGGTAGTCGGCGCGCTCAAAAACGGTCCCCGATATGAGGGGCCGCGATGAGTCGGCCCCGATGATTATCATCAGAAAGCGCTTGGCTTGGAATTCGTCCCCTATAAGGAGGTTTACCATCGCGCTATAATCCGTATGGCTGGGAACTGGTATTCCCCCCGGATGCGTGTGCCACATTCCGACAAAGGCGACGGATTTCCTGGTTCTTTTAATCTTTTCCGCGTTCATTTCAGAAACCCCCGCCGTTCCACAAATAAACGCGGCGGCAGACTGTGTGCTGTCAGGGGGCGGGCCACTGATCTCATCAACCCAGATAATTTTCAGGAATTCATCGGTATGGCCAAACAGAATGCCACCAGTCTCGACGCGCCGACCATTAACCCGCTCTGATCTGCGCATCCACGAACGCATTCCGGAAAGAGCTGCTTGACTTACGCGGACTTGGTAATCGTTACGACCGTCGGGAAGAATGACGTCGCTTGGCCAGTCGAACTCGAACTCACGGAGACCGCCTGCGCGTTGCCCTGTCAGATCAAAGGACCGAGCGCGCGAAACGGCAGGCGATGGATCTGCCAACCATCGACTCGCGACGTTTGTCATCTGAGCGGTGAGCGCCATGACGTCGGTAGCCGAGCCGCGGAAGGTGGGACTCGAGCATCCAGGTTCTGGCTGAAACAAACGCGTTCGGTCGGGGCTTATAGGCCAGAACTCGTCAAGGACCTGCTTTCCTTTGGCAAGATTGGACAAGGCGATCTTTGCTCGGCGATCAATATCGAGCGTGATGCCGGGAGCGCCATGAACTCCCATCGTCATCAATGCCTGGTCGGCTTTGTGCCCAAGAACCATGGAGATAATCGGTGGGTGGGATTTGGGCCAATCCCGGAATTGCCTCTCTAGAGAGGTCGCGACCATTGTCGAAGCTGTCGCGTTTATGATGACGTCCGCAGCCAGGATGTCTGCCAGACTCTCGGGGATTTCAAGCAATCTGATGACATCGGCGCTCGATTGTAGGGCCTCAACTGACGGATTCGCAAAGCGAACGTTTTCGGCCGTTGCTTTCGCTTTGTTGACGCCGATCTGATATCGGTCAAACAACTGCCTGACCAATAAGCCTGGCTTGACTGAATCTTTGTCATATAGCTGCAGTTTGGCGACGCCAGCGCGAGCAAGGAGCATGGCGACCGCGCTTCCGATAGCTCCGCAACCAAACAGAACGGCGTGACGGCCAGCCCACCATGCTGATGCGCTTTCGGCGTCCCTTCTGGTGACAATCTCGGGTCGGTCCTCAAAGACGCTGCACCAATCGATCTTGGCCGTTTCGGCCCAAATGTAGAACTCGGCTACATCAATCGGGTTATCGTCCGTAGAAGCCCTGATAGCTTCGCGCATCTGATCCACGCGCTTCGCGTCGATTTGCCAGCAGGCTAGATGCTGTAGGCGTTCCCCGCCCGCGATGCCTCGCATGGCAGCGCCCAGAACGAAGATGAGCGGCTTGCCGCTGTCACCCCTAAGCACGCCGAGTTGTATCATCAACCGAATGATCTCGATGGGAACATCACGAGCTTTGAGCTCCTTCAGAAGCCCCGAGAGTGTGTCGGGATATTCGTGCGGCATCCCTGTCGGCAATAGCACGACAGCAGCCAACCGGCCTTCGGGTAGAGTGCCAGAGTGTTCGATCCATTGGCCGAGTTCGATACGGTTCTCATTCTCACGCGTGATCTTGGCATACCCAGCCCAAAACGTCGGATCAGGCACGGGAGCATTTTGCGTGGGGACTACCTTCAGCGCGCTGACCGCATAGGTGACGGGCGGGTGCAGCGGCATCCCGGCCGGGTCTAACTCATTCGCTGCGGCGGCTCGAAGCCAGTCATCGACGCGCTGCATGAAACCGAAGAGACCATCTTCCGGTTGCCATTCACTATCGGTCGCTTGATAGAGGCAAATATAGCTGCCCCATTGTACATGCGAAAAGTCGCGATAACGCGTATGCGCAAAGTGCAAGCGCGGTAACTCTAAGGGGAAATTGGCTGGTAGCTTAAGAAGCAACCGCTCCCGCGCCTTAAGTGGAATGCCGCCTTGTTTTCGCGGATACCCTAAGCAGTCCACCGATAGGGAGATAGAAACCGCTTCGCCTTGGGCGGTCGGCTCGACGATCTCGATGACCTCAAGTAATCCAGAGGAGGCTTGAACAATGTCGGCTAATTGCTCGAGCGCCCAAGCCTGCCCGTCAGATTTCATTCGTGACCGAAACCAACTTTGGCGGTTGGAGGTGCTGCGTGCCCGCGGGCTCCGGCCACGGCGGCTGCCAACGTTTCGCGCGCGCTATCAGATACCTCGCAATCGTCATCGTCGAGGAAGACACCGTTTTCATTCACGGTGAAGATGATCGGCCGCAAGTTTTCGGGCGTGCTATATTCGCCGGTACATAAGAAGGCTGTGTTGACGATCTCCTCATAGCGGTTTCTTGCCTTAACATGGGGCGGATTGTCGCCAGGGGAGTTTGACGCCGGGAATTCCGGCGAGCTAGCGACGATGTAACCAATCTTGAGCTGGGGCGCCTGGAGTTCGTCCATTGCGTCCTGCTGAAGTGCTTCGTCTTCGTACATAACCTTCTTCGAGCAGTGATGCGGAGCAAGCAGCACGTTCCAGTTCAGCATGGCATCATTGTCATGGTCGTGAGTCTGCTGGAAGATCTGCATCAGGGTCGGGTAGGAGACGTCTCCCAAGAAGAGGCCGTACATCGGGTGATCTTGAGAGCCAATAATCACGCGCATTGCCACGCTGGTCTCGTTGCGGGCGTCAGCTTCACCTTCCTTAAACGGCGCATGGATGAAGGCATGGAAACGGTCGCTGACAGCTGCGCCATCGAGTGTCGTGATCTCAGACCCTGGGCGAGTGTGAAACTGCTCAGGAAGATTGTGGTACTTCTCGCCAGGCTCGAACAGTGAGCTATAACCGATAACTCTTACGCGATTTCCGGCCCCGGGATCGCCGCCCACCTTAATGGTTTTTGCCGCACGGCGATGAGCTTCCTTGCGAAAAGCCTCTGCATCGTCACACAGGACTTTTTCGTCCTCGTACTCCCGGAAGATGTGGGGGCTATGCCATAGGTCCCCGATCACAACTCTCTTGAGTAGATCGGCGAAGCCGCGGCAGTGATCCTGGTCCGGATGCGTAAGCACGAAGCAAGACAAGTAAGGCTTCCCGTCGCGCTGGGGGAGCTTTGCCACGAGTTCATCAACTAACGGGATGTGCTCGTTGTCGTCGTCGTCAGCCATGATCTTATCATTCAGGTCGATCTGGAGCACCTCGGTCTCGCTGATGACAATCGTCGTGCTGTCGCCGCACCCGACAGGCCAAAAAATGAAAGAAGGTCCTTTCACGTCTGCAAACATCGCGTCTCCTCGGCCGAGCTGGCACTACAATTAGATTTTCAGGCAATCCAGCAGCGCGAAAAGGGCTACGTCTCTCACGGGACGGTCGGCTGCGGCTACCCAAAAAATATAAATCGATTCGTGGATGCAAGCCACGCGAGTGGCGCGGAAAGTGGCAGATATCCAATGATGAATCTAGTGCGGGCGGCCGGACTCGAACCGGCACAGGCCTTGCGGCCCCACGGATTCTCGTACCACTTCGGCTTTCGCCGCCGCCGATCCGGCGTTCGTGGTCTGGACTATCCCTTCACCCTGGCGTTGAACCCTTTTTTGCTCGCTACCGATAGCGCGCGGACCGAGACGCTGACCTGGACAGGCCGCGGCGATCAGCCGGCAAGATGGCATAAAGAATTCGCCTCGTCGCCGGCATCAAGATGCCTTCCCACGTTATCACTAACAGAGCGCAACGCCCTAAGTCCAAGCTTCGATTGGAAGAACTGCACCAGTTTCGCACCAGAAACGAACTCGACAAACCACACCAATGAGACCAAAATCAACCGGAAAGGCAGTAAAATCAACGAAGCTATTCGTTATTTTGCCGCTCGTAACGGCCTGGTTGCTGGTTCGAGTCCTGCCGCACATATGGGGAAATCGCCCGCACTAGATTTTTGATTGGTCCTCTTCGCCCTGCGGTTCTGAAGGCGCCGTTACTTCGTACGGTTGAACGCCGCGTGATAGCTCGCCACTAGGCGTACTTCTTTTCTGCTCAGCCTGCCAAGGTGTTCTTGTCAACCGCAACTGCGGCTGCCCAGCTGCAGTCATAATGAGCGCCCAACAACTTCATTGTGACAACAGCGACAAGAACGCAGATGAGCTGCAACAACGTTCTGGTCGAGAACACTCTATTGAAGCGCGTCATGATGCCGCCTTCTAGCGCTGGTGACCGAGCCGGATTCCAAGCTTGAGCGCCTTTTGGCGAAGTGAGCCTTCGGAGCGCTTTGTGAGCTTCGCAATTTTCGCAACCGGAGTCTTCGCTTTCGAATGAGCGCGCAGCTCCTTCACGTCAGCCTTCGTGTATTCACGACGCACAGGTTTCTTCTTCGTAGCTGTCTTCTTTGCCTTCTTCGCCACTCTTAGCTCCTCGATTCGAGAGTGGGCGTACTAGCACAGCTACATTGAGGCGCAACTCTCCATCAGTTGACCCCTATCCGCTGGTCCCATGCGTGAACTCGCTCAGATGTCAGTTTTGCCAGCGATTTGATGCCGGAGAGATTCGGTATGTGCCCGAAGTTCAAGCACGCATTAATGCGCTGCTGGCGGCGGGTATGACCACCGGTGCTGCCAAATTCATCCGCGACGAGCGCGGCATCCAGACGTTTGGAAAGGTCCCGGGCCGGGCGCTGGCGCGCCTTCACGCCGACCTTCGTCTTTTCTTTGCACACGGGGCCAAGTGAGCACGGGCACGGCGTGCTGCGAGCTTGCCAACAGCGCATCCGGTCTGTCCGATTTGCACGCTACAGAGCACAGGAGTTATGCGCCTCCGATCCGCGGCGCGACGCACCTCTTCGTTTGTCGCCGGACGGCCAAGGCTTGAATTAGGAGCAGATTTAATTTATGCCCTTCCATAGCAAGCCGCAGCGCCTTCGGGATACGCTGCGCTCTTCCGCCTGAGATAAACGCCACACGTACACGCGCCGTGACCAAGAGATCCTCTGCGCGCCTGCATTCCTGCAGTAAGGTAATTGACGCGCCTCTCACCTCTTGCGGGAGAGTAACGACGTCAAGCACGTCGTCCAAGACTGCCGGCCTTAGAAAGTCGATTGTCATCGACCGGACTACAAAGGCAAAGCCGGGCGCATCGTTCCGCGCCTCTTGGAGCAGCGCGTGCTGACTCGTTCCGAGCAGGCGCAAGTAATTCGTCCTGCCGCGTTCCATGAAGCGCATAAAATTCGCGTGATACACAATTTTGCCGGAATCCGTATCTTCGAAATAGACGCGGACCTCCATCTGATGGCGTCCATCGCGAATTTCGCCGTCAAGAGAGGCTGTCACAGTGCGATTTCCCTTGTTGGGTTTTCGAGAACTCGTTCTCTTGCACGGACGCGCCTTTCCAAGCAATCATCAAAATCTTAGGCATTGCAGCGCCCTCTCGTTCGCGCTGTGCGCATCGGGCGGGCAAACGCCGAAGCGGTTCTCGCCCGCAGTGTTGGTACGTTGTTCGATATGATATCTGGAAGGTTAGGGCAGGTCCGATAGCAGTCAGCTGCTTTGGCCTCGTCTCCCGCAGCGGGGCAGATGACGGCTCCGATGGTTGCCAGGAGTTGGCAGAGGATTTGCGGCGCAGGCGCGCGCAAGCAGTTAGATCCATCCGGTCCCAGAGTCGCACGCCAGTGGGTCGGCGCGACTCCGACGTGCCTTGCGTCCGATTCAATGACGTTCGTCGTGTAATGACTGCGAAAACGGCATCGTCAAGCTATGAACCGGATGAATCGGATGTCTCGCCCCCTCAGACACAAGTATTTCTACTCCGCTTTGCTTAGTAAATTCCCTCCGGCCTACGATTACCTTCGCAGCGACGCGCTCGCGCCCGACATTCGAAGAATCTCATTTTCATTCACGACTGCAACAGTCAACATGAATAGACTCGCCATTGCCAATTGAGACTTCCATGAGCGCTGCAGGAGCAAAAGTCATCCGTCGCCCTGTCATGACTCTTGTCAGGTCATGGCGCTTGCCGACTGAGGCTGCTGCCGGATGGCGATCCGCATCGGGCGAAAGCCGAATGCAGGGGCTTCGATCGAGCCTCCGAACGGAGCACGCGAACGCCGCACGTGATCCCTGTCGCCTATCCATAGCGCGCGCTAGAAATTTACGGTAGCTTGTGAAGGCTTCGCTGTAATGCGTACCCGAATCCGATCGCCTCGGGGCCAAAAGGCGATCATGCGACCGCTTGATCCTTCTCACCTGCAAAGTTGGGACAATCCCAACAATGAGGAAATTTGGCTTGAGCTGGCGCGTGCCATTGGACGGCAGCTTGCGCGGGATGAACAAGGCGTTTCGGGGCAGTCGATAGAGGAACGGGATGGCGACACCATCACAAAAAAAGAGAGCCGCGATATACGCCCGCTACTCGAGCGACATGCAAAAAGTGACCTCGATTGATGGTCAGCTATTACTCTGCCGGAAGGTCGCCGCACGCAATAGCCTTGATGTCGTTGGTGAATTTGTCGACGCTGCAAAGTCTGGCCTTACCGAAGACAAGCGCGATGGCTATCAGCGTTTGCTCGAAGGTGTGCGAAAGCAAGACTTCGACGTGATCATCGTCGAGCATTTCGACCGCTTGTCGCGCGACCCCGCCACAATCCAGCGGCTCAAGCAGGTGTTTGAGTTCAACCGCGTCGAGCTGATGGATCAGAAAGGCGTTTATGCGACGGCGACTGACATCAGCATCGCAAGTCTCTACAATACGATCTACAAGCCACAGCTCGCCGACAAGGTTCGGCGCGGGCACGATAACGCTGTCAGCAACGGAAGAATTCCCGGCTCATACGCCTATGGTTATCGGCCAAGGTCGGGCGCGCCTGGCGAGCGGATGATCGATGAGAGCGAAGCGAAGATCGTGCGCCGTATCTTCATTGAGTATACGTCGGGCCGTTCAACGCGAGATATCGCCGCCGATCTCACCCGCGAAGGCGTTCCCTCGCCTGGGGCCACTCGTCATAAGAACAAGGCTGGTCGTACCACCTGGAATCATCAGTGCATCACTGGCGGCCGCCATGGTCGCGGCATTATCGGCAACGAACTGTATATCGGCGAAATACATTGGAATGTTCGCTCAACAATTCTCAATCCGGAAACGCAGAAGAAGCAGAAGCGCCGCAATCCGGAAGAACGCCACATCATCGTCAAAAACGCCGATCTGCGGATCGTTCCCCAAACCCTCTGGGATAGAGCGCAGAAGGTTCGCAGTGAGCGCGCTATCCACATGTTCGGACCGACCGGCAAGCCGCGGCGCCGACCCGTGGTCCCGCGCAACAACGAGCATCCGCTTGCAGGAGTGCTTCGGTGCGGCGTTTGCTATGGCCATATGCGAATCGCTCAGTCCTCCCGGAATGGCGGACCACGCGCCGCATGCGCCAACGCGCATCAGCGAAGCACCTGCGAGCATACCCGCAGCTTTGATATGGACGCTCTACTGAACGATGTTGCGGAAAAAATGGAAGTAAGATTGCTTTCTCCGAAAGCCATGGAAGAGGCGATGCGTGCCTGGAAGGAGGAGCGCAAGAGCGATCAGCAAAAGAACAGCGAACGCTCTAACCTAGAGCGTCGGTGCCATGTGCTGAACACTGAGATCGAACGCTTGTCATATGCGATCGCGAACAGCCGTCGCAAGCCGGATGAGTTAGTCAAGCGGATAGATGAATGTGACGCGGAGCGGGAAACTGTCGAGGAGCGCCTGCGGTTGCTCCGCAACGGTGGCGAAAACGTGATCCCGTTCGATCATCCGAGGTTTGGTGACCGATATTGTTCGGAGGCAAAGAGACTGGTCACCGCGCTCAAGACAAATCCGAAGGCGATCGAGACCCGTGTCGCTTTCCGTAACCTGCTCGACTGCATTATAGTGCATCCGGTGCGCAAGCGGATGCCCTACGAGTACACCCCGTACTTGAACGCCGCAGCCCTTTTCAGCCCGCAGCTTTTCCCAGAAAACTGTCCCAAAACAGGGAACATCAGCACGTTTATCTGTTACGACAACGTCCAGTCTGAGAAATCCGTGTCCTCGTAATAGACGCGGACCTGCATGCGGTGGCGGCCGTCGCGGATCTCGCCGTCGAGATGAGACATCGGCGTACTCATTGGATATCGGCAGCCAATTTCAACGACCGAGCTGCCGCAAGCAATCGCTTGTCACGTGTCCAGATTGTTGCCTCGACTGTCAACATCGTCGATGCGAGCAAGTGGGCATCGACACACCCAATGCCCAATCCGGACAACTTTCGCTTAACGATAAACTCTAAGACTTCGCTATTGCTGGCGATCGTCGCCTTAGGGAGGAGGTTCAGTTCATCAAGCATGTCAGAAGCCTTCGACACGCGCCCCAGGAGCAATTCGCCGATCACGAACGGATGAATAACGATGTCACCGTGATCGAGGAGGCCAGCAAGCCGTCCATCCGTGCGGCGGAAGTGGTCGATCCAGATCGACGTGTCCGCCAGGACTTTCACTTGGGCCGGCGGCGCGGCGGAGCCTTGGCGTTGGGTTCGGTACCTCCCATCCGCGCGAGACGGCGTGCGGCCTCCCGTTCAACGAAGGCTATCAAGGCTTCCCTAACGACGGCTGCCTTTTCGCTGACGCCAGCAAATTCCTGCGCCTTGGCAAAAAGCTCGTCGTCTATCGCGATCGTCGTTCTCATGGGGCACCTCTACATCGAATATAGCATCATTTGATGCAGAATTCCATGCCTTAGATCACCACCGGCCCCCGCCCCAGCGTCACCTCGACGATCTCCGGCGGCACGCCGACGCGGACCGGCATAAGGCTGCAACCGAGGCCGCCGGAAACGATGAGGTCGCATTTGAGCCGGAAGTGACCATAGGCGAGCCGCAGGCCATGCTGCCGCGAAACTGCCGGCGACCAGCCGAGCAGGCGGATCTGGCCGCCATGGGTGTGGCCGGACAGTTGCAGCGCGACGCGGGCGGGCACGCGCGGCGCGATATTGGGCTCATGCGCGAGCAGGATGATCGGCGCATCGTCGGTGGCCTTGGCAAGCGTCGCGTCGAGATCGTCAGCGCCGAAGCGTCCCGTGCTCCGGAAGCGGCGCGCCGGCAGAAAGGCGAGCTGATCGCCGAGGCCAGCGAGCCAGAACGCGCGGCCGTCCTTGGCGAGCCGCACGACGTCGTTCTCGTAGACAGGAATGCCGGCCGCCTCCAGCGCGCGATGCGCGACCGTCGGCCCGTGCCCCACCTGCTGCACGGTCCTGTCCGCCCAATAATCATGATTGCCCATGACGGCATGGACGCCGAGCGGCGCTTTCAGACCGGCCAGCACCTTGGCCCATTCGTTCGCCGGAATGATGCGCGTGACCTGGTGCAAGCCGGCGACATAGTCGCCGAGCAGCACGATGATATCCGCGTTCAGTGCGTTGGTGCGCTCGACGATGGAATCGATCCGCTCCAGTGACATCCAGGGATCGCAGGCATGGATGTCGGCGATCACGGCGATCTTCAGCGGAAAGTCCGCGGGCCATTGCCGCGGCGTCGGATGATAGCGGGTGACGCGAAGCCGCAGGACCGGCTCGACGCCGACGCCATAGGCCGCGGTCGATACGCCGAGGGCGGACAGGCCGCCGATGGAACGGAAGAAATGACGGCGCGTGATCATGGCAGCCCGATCGTGATGCGGCTTCTTGATGCGATCCTATTGGAGCGGAAATGGGGTGGGTTTGTGCAGACCCTCTGCACGAGATCACCGGAAATTCATGACGGCGCGAGCAGTCTGCAGTTGCGTAGATCAGTCGTCGCTCTCGTCGGTGCCGAACAGGCCGATCTGTGCCGCCGCATCGCGCGAGGGCTCGCTGATGCCGAGATGGCGGAAGGCGTGCGAGGTGAGCAGGCGGCCGCGCGGGGTCCGCTGCAGATAGCCGCATTGGATCAGATAGGGCTCGATGATGTCTTCGATCGCATCGCGCGGCTCCGACAATGCAGCGGCCATCGTCTCGACGCCGACCGGGCCGCCGCCATAGTTCTGAGCGATGGTCGTGAGGTAGCGGCGGTCCATCGCGTCGAGGCCGGCGGCGTCGACCTCGAGCGCGCTCAGCGCGTGATCGGCAATCTTGCGATCGATCCTGTCGGCATCGGCCGCCGAAGCAAAATCGCGCACGCGGCGCAACAGCCGGCCGGCGATACGCGGCGTCCCACGGGCGCGTCGCGCGATCTCGTTGGCGCCATCCGCGCTCATGCCGACGTTGAGCACGCGGGCGCCCCGGGTGACGATGCTTTCCAGCTCCTCGATGGTGTAGAAATTGAGCCGGATCGGAATGCCGAAGCGGTCGCGCAAGGGATTGGTGAGCAGGCCGGCGCGCGTGGTGGCGCCGACAAGGGTGAATTTCGACAACTCGATCTTCACCGAGCGCGCCGCCGGGCCCTCGCCGATGATGAGGTCGAGCTGGAAATCCTCCATCGCGGGATAAAGCACTTCTTCCACCGCCGGGCTCAGGCGATGGATCTCGTCGATGAACAGCACATCGCGCTCTTCGAGATTGGTGAGGAGTGCTGCGAGATCGCCGGCCTTGGCGATCACCGGGCCTGATGTGGCGCGAAAGCCGACGCCGAGCTCCTTGGCCACGATCTGCGCCAGCGTGGTCTTGCCGAGGCCCGGCGGGCCGACGAACAGCACGTGATCCAGCGCCTCGCCGCGCTTGCGCGCCGCCTCGATGAAGATGGACAGATTCTTGCGCGCCTGCTGCTGGCCGACGAAGTCGGACAGCGATTGCGGGCGCAGCGCAGTGTCGCCGACATCATCGCTGCGGCGCTCGGGCGTGACCATGCGGGGAGGCGTGCTCATGCGGGCAGGATAACACGGTGCAGCGGTTTCGCGAGCCACCAGCACAGGCTCGCCGGGATGACAGCGACGACGGCGAGCATGGCGGAAAGCTTCAGCGCCTCAGGCGCGGAACGGACACTCGGCAAGATCACCGCCGAGGTTTCGGAGGGCACAACGAACATGCCAAACCCGACGAACCCGGCGGCGGCCACGGCCGCGGCGAGCCACGCCATCCAGATCATGTTGAGGTCGGCGTAGACCGCGGCAAGCGCGAAGATCAAGCCGGCGGCGACTGCGGGAAGGAACGAGGCGAGAACCGTGGCGATGGCCAGCAGCACGATCGCGATCGAAACCAGGGTGCGCAGTGCTTCCAGCTCGACGAGCGCAAGAAACATCTGCAGCACCGCGGCCCCGAGCGTGGTCACCATCACCGAAACCAGCGCGGCGACCGTCAGCGGCCCCACAATGGAGAAGATCACGACGATACCGGCCACGCGCGAAAGGCGACGAAAAAGACCGGCGACGGGATTGGCGCGAGCCGCACTCACTTCGACAGCTCCTTCAGGCCCAGCCGGATGAGCTGCGCAGTCTCGGCGCTCTCGCCCGCGCTGCGCGAGGCCGATGCGATCGCGGCCGCAGCCTGCGGCTGGCCGTAGCCGAGATTGACCAGTGCGGAGATCGCATCCGCGACCGGCCGCGGGGCGCGCTGGTCATCGACAGCGCCGGCGAGGTGCACGACCGCCGGATCGACATTGGAGAAGGCCGGCGCCTTGTCCTTCAATTCGGTGACGATGCGCTCGGCGACCTTGGGACCGACACCGGGCGTGCGCGTCACCGCAGCCTTGTCACGCAACGCGATCGCGTTGGCGAGATCGGACGGCTGTAGCGTGCCGAGCACGGCGAGCGCGACCTTGGCGCCGACGCCCTGCACGGTCTGGAGCAGGCGAAACCACTCGCGCTCCTGGTCGCTGCGGAAGCCGAACAGTTTGATCTGATCCTCGCGAACATAGGTCTCGATCGACAGCACGGCGGCCTCGCCCGGCGAGGGCAGATGCTGCAGCGTGCGCGTCGAGCAATGCACCTGATAACCGACACCGCCAACATCAAGGATGACGAAATCCTCGCCGTAGGAATCGATCAGGCCCTTGAGCTTGCCGATCATAAGCCTGCCACCTTCAGCCGCAGCGCGGTGCTCTGGCGATGATGGGCGTGGGTGATGGCGATGGCGAGCGCGTCGGCGGCGTCCGCGGACGGCGGATCGGCCTTCGGCAGCAAAATCTTGAGCATCATCGCGATCTGCTGCTTGTCGGCGTGGCCGGCGCCGACCACCGTCTTTTTCACCTGGTTCGGCGCGTATTCGGCAACACTGATGCCGAACATCGCGGGGGCGAGCATGGCGACGCCGCGGGCCTGGCCGAGCTTCAGCGTCGCGACGCCGTCCTTGTTGACGAAAGTCTGCTCGACCGCGGCTTCCATCGGCTTGTGACCGGACAGGACGGCGGCGAGCCCCTCATGGATCGCGAGCAGCCGGCTCGCCAGCGGCAAATCGTCCGGCGGCTCCACCGAGCCACAGGCGACGTAGATCAGGCGGTTGCCCTCGGCCTCGATCACGCCCCAACCGGTACGGCGCAAGCCAGGGTCGATGCCGATGATGCGAACGGGGCCACGAATCGGGAGCGTCGTCATGAGCCAGTGATAGCGGCTGGCTGCCGTGGGGGAAACAGAAACAGAACGAAAGTAACAGGGGAAGTGGCCCCCTACCCGCCCATCTTCGCCAGCAGCGCGTCCGACACCTCGAAATTGGCGTAGACGTGCTGGACGTCGTCGTGCTCGTTCAGCAGGTCTATCAGCTTGAGCAGCTTCTCGCCGGTCTCGTCGTCGACCGCGACCGTGTTCTGCGGCTTCCAGATCAGCGCGGCCTTGCGCGGCTCGCCGAACTTGGCCTCCAGCGCCTTGGCGACGTCGCGATAGCCTTCGGTCGAGGCGTAGATCTCGTGGCCGCCTTCGCTCGAGATCACGTCGTCGGCGCCGGCCTCGATCGCGGCATCCAGCACGGCATCGTCGGAGGCGACGCTGCGGTCGTATTCGACGATGCCGGTGCGATCGAACATGAAGGACACCGAGCCGGTTTCACCGAGATTGCCGCCGGACTTGGTGAAGAAGGAGCGGATGTCGGAAGCCGCGCGGTTACGGTTGTCGGTCAGCGCCTCGACGATAACGGCAACGCCGCCGGGGCCGTAACCCTCGTAGCGGATTTCGTCGTAATTCTCGCCGTCATTGCCGAGCGCCTTCTTTACGGCGCGCTCGATATTGTCCTTCGGCATGTTCTCCTGGCGCGCCGCGGTGATGGCCGCACGCAGGCGCGGGTTCATGTTGGGGTCGGGCGTCCCCAGCTTGGCCGCGACGGTGATTTCCCGCGCCAGCTTGCCGAACAGTTTCGACTTCTGGGCATCCTGCCGCCCCTTGCGGTGCATGATGTTCTTGAATTGGGAATGTCCGGCCATGCGTGATCTTCTCTAGGGGAATCGTGCGCCAAGGTGAGCGTGGGAAGCGCGGCCTTATAGGCCGCCACCCCACTGGAAAGAAAGAGGCTCTACGACTTTAAGGTAACACCGTACGGGCCCGTGCCTAGATGTCAGGCATCGTTAACCCTGATTTCATTCCAGCTTGCGAAAATAGCGCCCGACCGTCCCCCGACAAGAGAGAGCTGATGGCGTTCGGACTATTTCGGAAGCGTCTGCCGGACATGGCTGCAACTGCGGCCGCCCCGCAGGCTGCGCAGCCGGCGGCCCATTCCGAGTCTGCCGTGGCCGTCGAAAGCGATTCGGCCAAAGAAATCCTGGAACTGCTGGAACTCGAGCTGGGCGCGATGATTCGCCAGCTCGAGCGCGCCGCCAATTCGGTGGCCGGCGGTGCCGAGGCGACCGCCACGACGCTTGCCGCCATTCGCGACCGAACCGACGCCCTGACCGGCCGGACCAACGCCGCGCAATCGAACGCCTCCACCTTCGCCCATGCCGCCGACAAATTCACCCAGTCGGCGCTGGGCATCGGGGCCCAGGTACGCGAGGCCGGCAAGCTCGCCGACGAGGCCAGCGCCGCGGCACAGGAAGCCCGCGCCAATGTCGACCGCTTGCGCGAATCCTCGGCCGCCATCGGCAACGTCGTCAATCTGATCGCACAGATCGCACGGCAGACGACGCTGCTCGCGCTCAACTCGACCATCGAGGCCGCGCGCGCGGGCGCTGCGGGAAGAGGCTTTGCGGTCGTCGCCACCGAGGTCAAGGCACTCGCGGTGCAGACCCAGGGCGCGACGGAGGAGATCACCAAAAAGATCGACGCGCTGCAGCGCGACGCCGCCGGCTCCGCGGATGCGGTGCACCGCATCTCGCAGGCGATCGAGGCCATCCGCCCGGTCTTCGAGACCGTCAACGGCGCGGTCGCCGAACAGAACGCCACCACCAGCGAAGTCTCCGGCAACGCGACAAGCGCGTCGGAGTTCATCATCTCGGTCGGCGAAAGCGCGGCCGAGATCGATGCCGCGACCAAGGCGGCCGAGAGCCACGGCGAGAACGTCGCCAGCGCAGGCAAGGCCGTGACCGCCTTCGCACAGAAATTGAAATCGCGCTGCGCCGTGCTGCTGCGCCAGAGCGAGCACGACGACCGCCGCAAGACCGAACGGCTGCCCTGCCATCTCAAGCTCGAAACCGCCCGCGGGGTGCTGCCGGTCTACGAGATAGCGATGGACGGCGTGCTGATCGGCGGCGCGGACGCGGGCCGCCTTGCATCGCAAGCCATGATCGAAGGCACCCTCGAAGGCGTCGGCGCCTGCCGCCTGCGCGTAGTCGAGCAATCCAAGGCCGGCGCCCGCGCGCACTTCGTCCATCCCGATGCAGCGCTCAGCGAGAAGATCGAGGACAGGCTCTGGTCGATCCACGAGGAAAATACGGAGTTCGTCACCCGCGCCATGGAGGCCGGTAACGCGCTGACCGGAATCTTCGAGCAGGCGATTGCCCGCGGCGAGGTGAAGATCGACGAGCTCTTCGACACCGATTATGTCGAGATCGCCGGAACCAATCCACAGCAGTACCGCACCAAATATCTCGACTGGGCCGACCGCGCGCTGCCGGCGTTCCAGGAAGCCTTTTTGGCAAAGGACCCGCGCCTGGCGTTCTGCGCCATGGTCGATCGCAACGGGTTCCTGCCGGTGCACAACAGAATCTACTCGCATCCGCAGCGGCCGGGCGATGCCGCCTGGAACACGGCCAATAGCCGCAACCGGCGGATGTTCAACGATCCGGCGGGGTTGGCCGCCGCGCGCAACCTGCGCTCGTATCTGGTGCAGAGCTATGCGCGCGACATGGGCAACGGCAATACGGTGATGATGCGCGAGATCGACGTTCCGATCCGCGTGCAGGGCCGGCACTGGGGCGGATTCAGGACGGCCTACAAGCTCTAGTGCGCGCTCAGGCAAGACGCCAACGCGCGAATCACCTCTTAAGACCGGAATTGGAATGGGAATGCCGCGGAGAGCCGGCGAACGGCTCTGACTGGAGGACTCTCAAGACATGTCCGTCGTACAACTTGCAGTACTGGACACCGGCTCCAACCGAACACTTTCCGAACGGCTGATCGATCAGCTCGCCGACCGCATCGGCGGCCTCGGCGTGGAACTCGCTGACATCGCCGGCAACGTCCAGGAAGTCGCAAGCCGCGTCGCGAACCAGTCGGAGCGGTTCCATCACCTGCAGGAAACCGCCGAGACCATGGTCTCGGCCAATCACGACATCGCCAATGCGTCGCAGGCGGTGCAGACGACCACGTCAGCGGCGGTCGGCGAGATCGCGCAGTCGCGCGGCGCAGTCGACGCCGCGGTCAGCCACATCTCCGAGCTCGTTGCAGCGGTGGAGCGGATCGAGGCGCGGCTCAGCGCCGTCGGCTCCGCGCTGGCACAAGTCGCAAAAGTGTCCGGCTCGATCGAGGCGATCGCGAAGCAGACCAACCTGCTCGCGCTCAACGCCACCATCGAGGCGGCACGCGCCGGCAATGCCGGCCGCGGCTTCGCGGTGGTCGCAAGCGAGGTCAAGAACCTCGCGGAAGCCACCCGCCAGGCCACACACCAGATCTCCGACACCGTACGCGATCTCGACGGCCAGATCGAAGGCCTGATCGGCGAGAGCAGCGATGCCTCGCAGCGCGCGAAGACGGCCGGCGAAGGCGCCCAGCGGATCTCCGGCATCATCTCGCGGGTCCAGCAGGGCTTCGCCTCCGTGGAAGCGGAGATCGGCAGCGTCACGCGCGCCGCGACCTCCAATCTCGGACATTGCGACACCGTCATCAGCGAGCTCAACGAGCTCGCCAAGGGCGTCGACCTCTCCTCGCGCGATCTCAAGAACGCCGATCAGCGCGTGACCAAACTGCTCGACACGTCCGAAGGCCTGATCGCGCTGATCGCCGACAGCGGCGTCGAGACGTCGGATGCGCCGCTGATCCGAATCGTGGTCGAGACCGCCAAGCGGATCTCCGACGAGTTCGAAGCCGCCATCGGCCGCGGCGAGATCACGCTCGACCAGTTCATGGACGAGAATTACCGGGAAATCCCCGGCACCGATCCCAAGCAGTACAACACTGGCTATGTCGACTTCACCGACCGCGTGCTGCCCGCGATCCAGGATCCGATTCAGAAGTCCGATCCCCGCATCGTGTTCTGCGTCGCCTGGGCCAAGGGCGGCTATCTGCCAACGCACAACCCGAACTACCGTCTGCCGCAGGGCAAGGATCCGGTCTGGAATAATGCCAATTGCCGCAACCGCCGCCTGTTCACCGATCGCGCGGTGCAGAAGGTCGCAGCCAACACCAAGCCGTTCCTGCTGCAGACCTATCGCCGCGACATGGGCGGCGGTCAGTTCGTGCTGATGAAGGACCTGTCCTCACCGATCATGATCCACGGCAAGCACTGGGGCGCCTTCCGGATGGGCTTTCGGCAGAGCTGAGGACCGCTCCAGCGGCCCTTGGGTCAAAAAAACCTGAAAAACAACCCCATGCACAGTAGCCGGGGCGAGCGGAATCAATGGCTTAAGTGCCCGATAAATCCGTGGGCTTAGGCGCTCGTAAAGTGGTTGCGCCGTCGGGCAAAACAGGTGCATACTGCTATTATTCCGAAATCTTCAGCCCCTCTTCTCCCCTTCCGAGAGAAGCCGATTTCGATAGGCCGCGCGCTGTACGGCGTTCCGGGCCTACGCTGAGGTGGCCCGGTAGCTGTGCTTGGCAATGAACGGACTACTTCTTTTGCTCGGTGGTCGTCGCGGCGCCGGTGGTGGTGCCGTCGCGTGCGTCCCGCCGCTCGTCGCGTCCCGTACGCCGTGCTTGCCGCCGCTCCGTGCGGCCGGCGCGGCGCTCCTGCCGCCGCTCTGTTCGCCCGCTGCGCCGCTCCTGGCGGCGTTCCGTACCCGACTTAGGCGCGTCCACTGGCGGCGTAGTAGGCGCGGCGGCTGGCGCGGTGGTTTGAGCAACAGCCTCTGAGGCCGCAAAAATTGAGGACGAAGCCACAAGCCCAAACACCCCTGCGTATCCAAGGAAAGTGAGTGCGTTGCGACGACAGACCTGTTTCGGCTCCGAACGTTCATTCATGTTCAGGCTCCCGGTTGCTGCCCCGTCAGAGCATGTCACCAGCGTCCGTGGCCTAGCTATTGATCTGGATCAACTTGTTTCGGTGCTTCAAGCCACGTTGGGATTTCGGTCGATGGGATCGACACTCTCGGAAAGTGAGGGATGATAGTCCCTGCAGTGACGATCAGTCCGTCGTTGAATTTGGTGCGCGCAAAATCCTTAGCTGCTGCTTCGCTTTCAAACGTGTTCGTTAGACGCGGATGTCGCCGCCTTGACAGTGTGCCGTCCGGCGGCACTTCAAAAGTGACATACCAAGTGTGTTTCATGCCCTAATGCCGCCCCGGCGGTACTAGTGACTATCCCCGCCAGACCAAGAAAAGCCGCCACCGGGACGAAACGATGACGGCTTCTTGCTGGCTTGCGAAACCGGCCTTTACCGCCCGGCTCCAACGCGGTTGACGCCACCATTCGCATTGCCACCGGCGTTATGACGGACTGCGGCGCGCGCCACCGGGCGCGGCCTGAGCACGACGCCTGCCCGGGCAACGCAACCCGCGGGATATTCTACGTACTGGCAGTAAATCACAGCCTTGGCTGGGGTTGGACTAAGCGACAGGGTTGCAAGCCCAAGCAGGCCGCTGGCGGCAATGCCCGCGACCGTCGCTGACTTGATCGAAAGAAGCTTCCTCGGATGCATGGCGGACCTCCCTCTTCGCACTTGCGTCACCGAAAGGTGACGGAAGCCGCCTCAGGTGCGGCTGAACATAGCGTAGGCGTGGCAGTGCGCGGGTTCGATTGATCTACATCAAGCCCACGCGCACAGGGAGCCGCAATCTCGCGAGCGGGGCTCAATGAATTCATGGAAGGGTTCCATCATGCTCCGCTATATTCTCGCTCCTCTTGCCGCTTTCGTTTTGCTCATCGTCTGCTTGATCCCCGATGACGCCGAGGCTCGGCGCGGCGGAGGTGCCTATCGGGGCGGCGGCGGTTACCGCGGCGGTGCGGTCGCAGTTCGAGGACCGCGGGGCGGCGGCGCTGTTGCAGTGCGCGGCGCAGGCTACCGTGGCTACGGCTATCGTGGCGGCTATCGCGGCTACGGCTATCGAGGCTACGGTGTAGGAGCGGCAGCGGTCGGCGCGGCTGCCCTTGGCACTGCTGCGTACCGCCGCAGTTGCTACGATGCTTACGGGAACTATATTTGCGCCTATTAATCCGTGGCGACGCGGCGATAGCGCAACTTGGCCCTCTGTGCGCGCAAGCAAGCGCTGGCGGTGACCGTCCGACGATGGCGACCCTGCGCCATCGGTCTGCAGGTACTCTGGACGACGTGGCGTATCGCGGGGACCGCGCGACGCCCCGCTATGAAATCTTGCGGACTGTTCGTGTCAGAATTGCCCCGTAGTTTCCCTTGTCTCCGCTTGTTGATAATCTGATCGAGCGGATACGGTACTCCACTTGGATCGGGGCTCGGAGTGCGATGCTTTTCTGGCTGCCTCACTCATGGCGAACCTGTCGCGTGCGGAGATTCACCGCTGCGTTGACCGTCGCATTTTTGATCGCGACGACAGGCCAAAGTCATGCAGCTGATCCAGCGCCCAAACGTGTTCTGATGCTGCATTCGTTCGGCCTTCGGTTCAAGCCCTGGACCGTTTATGCAGAGGCCATTCGATCCGAAATAAGTCGGCGCAGCAACGTGGAGTTTCAGGACCACTCGCTTGTGGTTGCTCGCCTGAGTAACGACAAATCAGATGGTCCGTTCGTCGAATATCTTCACGCCCTTAATGCCCAGCACCCGCCCGATCTAATCATGTCCATTGGCGCCCCAGCCGCCAATTTTGTCCAGCGACACCGAAAAGAGCTTTTCCCAAATACGCCGATGGTCTTGACGGCTGTGGAGCGGCGGCGCGTGGCCTTCGATAAATTGGGCGAAAATGACACCGTGGTAGGGTCGACCAACAACACCATCGAGTTCTTCGAAAACATTCTGAGTGTTTTGCCTCTAACAACCACGATTGCAGTCGTAATTGGAGCATCTCCAAGCGAAACGTATTGGCTGGAAGAGACGCGCCGACGAACCGCGCCGCTGGCCGGGCGAGTACAAATTCGATACTACAATGAACTTTCATTTGAAGAAATTCAGAAGGACGCAGCGACCCTCCCGCCACATAGTGCGATCTTCTGGCTCTTGCTGAATGTTGACGCCGCGGGCGTGGCGTATGAGGGGCCCGGCGCGTTACTCCAACTTTCCAAGGTGGCCAACGCGCCGATCTTTACTCACGACCAATCTTTTTTTGGAGACGGCATCGTCGGTGGCCCCATGCATTCCGTGATTGAGCAAAGCACCAAAGCCGCCAAGGTCGCGCTTCGCATCCTCAATGGCGAAAAGATCGCCGACATCAAGCCATCATTCGTTGACGTTGCATCTCCCATATTCGACTGGCGACAAATGCAGCGGTGGGGAATTGCCGAGCGCAATCTGCCGCCCGGTAGCGCCGTCTACTTCCGGGAGCCCACGTTGTGGGAGCGATATTGGTGGCAAATCACATTCACTATCGCGCTTGTCCTCGCGCAAGCGGGACTGATCGCGCTTTTGTTATTTGAACATCGTCGTCGGCAATTCGCCGAAGTACAGTCGCGACAGCGCATGACTGAACTGGCTCACGTTAATCGCTTCGCGACCGCTGGTGAACTGACCGCCTCGATTGCTCACGAGATCAACCAGCCGCTGGGGTCTATTCTGACGAACGCTGAAACCGCAGCCGCGATCCTGCAATCGCAGCGTCCCGATATCGCTGCACTTTCCGATGTTGTTGAACTCAGGGAAATTGTGAACGATATTTTACAGGATGACCGGCGCGCCACCGAGGTCATTCGCAGGATGCGCAGCCTCCTAAAGAAGGCGCCGTTCGAATTGAAGCAACTGGACCTCAACGAGGTAGTGCAAGAGACGGTCAGATTTCTTTCGGCGCTAACCGTCAGCCGAAAATTCGAAATGGTCAACGTGATCACGTCCGATGCGCTACCGATCCTCGGCGACCGCATTCAGCTTCAACAAGTCATTTTGAACCTTGTGCTGAACGGGGTCGAGGCTATGAAGGACACGTCTCACGAAAGCCGCACTATCAGCATCCGGACTGCGCGCGCCGATCAGTTTGCCGAGCTATCCGTATCAGATCGCGGACCCGGCATTCCAGAAGACAAATTGAAACAGGTTTTCGAGCCGTTTTACACCAGCAAAGCGGAAGGCATGGGCATGGGCTTGTCCATTGCGCGCACCATTATCGAAGCGCACAACGGATTCATATCAGCGAGTAATCGGGAGCACGGCGGTGCCTCGTTCACGATCTGGCTCCCCTTTGTCGGTTGATCCACAACGGCGCCCATACGCGGACAGAGACCCCTCACCCGAGTGAGCCTGCGTCTACCGGCGTCGCTGTCCTCTCTCACAAGGGGAGAGGGCACAACAATGAGTTGCTGCAATTGATCGCGTCAGAAGTCCGCGTCGCCGTCTGACTTCCACAATCGCACGACTTTCGTCATCGCATGATTTTGCGCATTCGCACGATCATCTGCGGCGATCAACGGCGCATGTGAAGCAAAAGCGTCAAAACATGACGATTATCATATCAATTAGCCCAAAATCACTGCAGTGATCGCCGCACAAATTCGTGAACGTCATGGCCTGACCCGCTCGCTGCGCAAATATGCATTGCCGGAAATGTCGACGCTTCATCGTTTCGCATCGATATGATTATTGTGCGCGCAAATTCGCTGACTAGATCGCCGTAAGCGATCGCGCGAGCAAGGGGATGCATATGGCAACTGTTCTCACCATCAATGGCGAAACGAAATCGTTCGACGCGCCACCTGACATGCCGCTGCTGTGGGTCCTGCGTGACGTCCTTGGGATGACGGGCACCAAGTTCGGCTGCGGCATCGCTCAGTGCGGCGCCTGCACGGTGCACGTCGATGGCAAGGCAGTACGCTCCTGCGTCTTGCCGATCAGCGCGGTCGCGAACCGCGCCATCACCACGATCGAGCATGTCGGCAGCACACCGGCCGGCGCAAAGGTGCAGAAGGCCTGGCTCGATGCCGAAGTGATCCAGTGCGGCTATTGCCAGTCCGGTCAGATCATGGCGGCCGCGGCACTGCTGGCGGCAACGCCCAGCCCTGATGATTCCGACATCGACGCAGCGATGGCCGGCAACATCTGTCGCTGCGGCACCTATGTGCGCATCCGCGAGGCCATCAAGCTGGCCGCCTCCGGCCGGCAGTCGTGAGGTCCGCCATGATCACCGACAAGACTCTTCCTGACGTTTCCCGCCGTGCGCTTCTGACCGGCGGTCTCGCCACCGGCTTCCTGCTCGCCTTCCACCTGCCGCTGCGCGCCGCCGTCAACGAGCCGGAGCAGCCGAAGGACACCACCGACGGCAAGTTCGCGCCGAACGCCTTTATCCGAATCGAGGAGACTGGCCGCACCGTGCTCCTGATGCCGCAGGTCGAGATGGGCCAGGGCGTCTATACCTCGATCTCGATGATCCTGGCCGAAGAGCTCGATGCCGATTGGGCAAAGGTCGCGGTGCTGCACGCGCCGCCCAACGACCAGCTCTACGCCAATCCCGCCTTTGGCCTGCAGGCGACCGGCGGTTCGACCTCGATCCGTGCCTGGTGGAAACCCTTGCGCTCGGCCGGCGCCAGCGCGCGAGCGATGCTGGTGCAGGCCGCAGCGGCGCAATGGCAGGTCGAGCCCGCAAGCTGCACGACGTCGAAAGGCGAGGTCGTGCATGCCGCAAGTGGCCGCAAGCTCGGCTATGGCGAACTGGCACTGGCTGCACAGGGCCAGTCGCCGCCGAAAGACGTGCCGCTTAGGGATCCCAAGGATTTCGTGATCATCGGCCAGCCCTTGAAGCGGCTCGACACGCCGGACAAGGTCAACGGCAAGGCCGTGTACGGCATCGACGCGATCCTGCCCGGCATGAAGATCGCCGCGATAGCCAATTGCCCGGTCTTTGGCGGCAAGGTCGGCAAGGTCGACGACAGCGCGGCGGTGAAAATCCCGGGGGTGCGCAAGGTCGTGGTGCTCGAGGACACGGTCGCCGTGATCGGCGATCACATGTGGGCCGCGAAGAAAGGCCTCGATGCGCTCAAGATCGAGT
The DNA here is from genome assembly GCF_040548425.1 of Bradyrhizobium sp. i1.15.2. Lineage (NCBI taxonomy): Bacteria > Pseudomonadati > Pseudomonadota > Alphaproteobacteria > Hyphomicrobiales > Nitrobacteraceae > Bradyrhizobium > Bradyrhizobium sp. i1.15.2. Next base: position 115,745 of record NZ_JBEPRQ010000015.1, read on the forward strand.
GGAACGAGGGACCGAACGCGAAGCTCAGCACAAAGGATATCTGGCAGCATCTGCGCGCCGCCAGCGAGAAGGACGGCGTGGTCGCGAAATCGGTCGGCGACATCGCCAAGGGGCTCGCAAGCGGCGACAGGTTCGAGGCGAGGTTCGAGCTGCCGTTCCTTGCGCATGCCTCGATGGAGCCGATCAACGCCACCGTTCACGTCAGGCCTGAAGCCTGCGAGATCTGGACCGGCACGCAGATCATGACGCGCGTGCAGTCGGAGGCGGCGAAGGCAGCCGGCCTTCCCGTCGACAAGGTGATCGTCAACCAGCATCTGCTCGGCGGCGGCTTCGGCCGCAAGCTCGAGCCGGACATGGTGGTGGCCGCCGTGAAGATCGCAAAACAGGTCGACGATCCCGTGAAGGTGATATGGACCCGTGAGGAGGACATCCAGCACGACGTCTACCGCCCGGTCTATCGCGACCAGGTCACGGCATCGCTGGTCGACGGCAAGGTCGCGGCCTGGAAGTACAAGGTCGCCGGCTCCGCCGTGCTGGCGCGCTGGCTGCCGCCGGCGTTTCAGAAGGGTATCGACATCGACGCGGTCGATGCCGCCGTGGATGCGCCCTACGACTTCGCCAACTTCCACGTCGAATATGTCCGCGCCGAACCGCCGGCGGTGCCCACCGGCTTCTGGCGCGGCGTCGGTCCGAACAACAACGTGTTCGCGGTCGAATGCGCGATGGACGAGCTCGCGCGCAAGGCCGGCAAGGATCCGGTCGAATTCCGCCGCGCGATGCTGACCAAGAATCCGCGCATGCTCGCGGTGCTCAATCTCGCCGCCGAGAAATCCGGCTGGGGCCAACCGCTGCCACCGCGCGTCGGTCGCGGCGTTTGCGTGCAGCCGTCATTTGCGAGCTTCCTCGCCACCGTGGTCGAAGCGGAGATCGACGATATCGGCGAGATCACGCTCCGCCGCATCACATCGGTGGTGGACACCGGCATCGCGGTCAACCCCGACACGGTGAAGGCGCAGATCGAGGGCGGCCTGGTGTTCGGCCTCACCGCCGCGCTCTATGGCGAGATCACCATCGAGAAGGGCCGCGTGCAGCAGTCGAATTTCCACGACTATCGCATGATGCGCATCAACGAGATGCCGAAAATCGAGGTCGTCGTGGTCAAGAGCGGCGAGGCGCCCGGCGGCATCGGCGAGGCCGGCGTCAATGCCGGACCGCCGGCGCTGCGCAACGCCATTTACGCGGCAACCGGCGTCGCGCTGCGGCGCCTGCCGATCGATCGGAAACTGCTGGCTGCGGGGAAAAAGGCATGAGCGGCAAGATGCGTATCCTCACTGGCATCGTCGTGATCGCCATTGTCGTGGTGGCGCTCGGCGTCTGGATCATCCGCGGGCCCGGCCCGCTCGACTTCGCCGGCGGCCCCAAGGTGGCGCTGGCGGATCACCGTGCCGGCAAGCCGACCGGCGTGCCGGCAAAGCTGGAGAAGGCGAGCCTGGTCGAACGCGGCGAATACCTCGCGAAGGCGGCCGACTGCATGGTCTGCCACACCAAGCCCGGCGAGAAGGACTATTCCGGCGGGCTCGGCTTCAAGCTGCCGTTCGGCACGCTCTATTCCACCAACATCACGCCGGACAAGGACACCGGCATCGGCAATTACAGCGACCAGGATTTTCTCAACGCCGTCCAGCGCGGCAAGCGCCATGACGGCGCCCGGCTCTATCCGGCGATGCCCTACACGTCCTACACCTATATGACGGACGAGGACGTGCTGGCGGTGAAGGCCTATCTGTTCAGCCTGCCGGCGGTGCGCGCGAAGCCGCCGGAGAACACGCTGTCGTTCCCGTTCAATCAGCGCTGGGCGATGATCTTTTGGTCGGCCGTGTTCAATCCCGACACGCGCTTTGCGCCTGATACGTCGAAGAGCCCGGAGTGGAATCGCGGCGCGTATCTCGTGGAGGCGCTGGCACATTGCGGCGAATGCCATACGCCGCGCAATCTCGGCTTTGCGCTGGACAACAGCAAGAAATTTGCAGGCGCGATCACGGCCGGCTGGCGCGCCTTCAACATCTCCTCCGACAAGGCCACTGGTCTCGGCAGCTGGCGCGACGAGGACCTGATCTCCTATCTGTCGCTCGGCCATGCGCCGGGCCACGGCTCGGCGTCGGGTCCGATGGGTGAAGCGGTCGACCACAGTTTTAGCCAGTTCGCGCCTGAGGACATAAGCAGCATCGTCGCTTATTTGCGCAGCGTGCCGCCGCAGCCCTCGCCCGACCTGCCCGCAACCATCGCACCCATTGCGCCCGCCTCACACAAGGACGGCGTTACGGCGGACGCGCGCGGCAAGAAAATGTTCGCCAGCGCCTGCGCCAGCTGTCACGGCTGGAGCGGCGAGAGCCCGATCTCGCCGATGGCGACGCTGACCGGCACCTGGGCCGTCAACGACCCCGCCGCCACTAACGTCGCGCAGATCGTGCTGTCAGGCACCAAGCGCCACACGCCCGACGGCGCGCTGTCGATGCCGGCGTTCGGTGACGCGTATAGCGACGACGAGATTGCGGCGGTGGCGAATTATGTCACGGCACGGTTCGGGACGAAGGGGTCCAAGCTGACGGCGAAGGATGTGGCGGGGTTGAGGGAGCAGACGGCGGAGTAGGCCCCATTGTCGTCCTGGCGAAAGCCAGGACCCATTACCCCAACTGTCTGTTTGGCGCGATGCCCTCGACCGCGAGCCTGCCCATTACCACGGCCGGTGGTAATGGGTCCTGGCTTTCGCCAGGACGACACTGAGTGTGTGGCGAGCTACGCGAGAACTCAGCTCAACCAGAATTTCGGCGTCGCCGGCTCCAGCCGGCCGCCCGCGCGCACCGGTGCAATCCGCAGTGCGAGCCCTGTCGCGTCATCGGTCTCCACGGCGACGCCGCTGAGCGTCGCCGCGCCCGCCGCCGGCTCGAAGCGGCCTGACGGGATTCCGGAGGTGAACCTCCGCAGCGGCTCTTCCTTCTGCATGCCGATGATGGAATCGTAGTCGCCGGTCATGCCGGCATCGGTCATGTAGGCGGTGCCGCCTGACAGGATCTGGTGGTCGGCGGTCGGCACATGGGTGTGGGTGCCGACGACGAGGCTGGCGCGGCCGTCGCAGAAGAAGCCGATGCCCTGCTTCTCGCTGCTCGCCTCGCAATGGAAGTCGACGACGATGGCGTCCGCAGCGATGCCGAGCGGGCAGGCGCCGAGCTCGCGCTCCAGCGCTGCGAAGGGATCGTCGAACGGGGTCATGAAGACGCGGCCCAAAGCGTTGACGACGAGCGCATGCTTGCCGTTCTTGGTCTCGACCAATGCGGCGCCGCGGCCGGGCGTACCGCGCGGATAGTTCGCCGGCCGCACCAAACGCTCGGCGCGCTCGATGAATACGAGTGCTTCGCGCTGGTCCCATGAGTGATTGCCGAGCGTCACCGCGTCGGCGCCGGCATCGAGAAACTCCTGATAGATCGCTTCCGTGATGCCGAAGCCGCCGGCGGAATTCTCGCCGTTGACGACGACGAAATCGAGCGACCAGTCCTTGACCATGCCGGGCAGATATTCGGCGATGGCATTGCGCCCGGCACGGCCGACGACATCACCCACGAACAGAATGCGCAACTTCAGAACTCCGGAAATCGAATACGTCGGATTCCGTTAGCACATAATCCAGCGCGACGTCGTGGGATAGTGCCGGAACCGCCTTGATCTCCTGCGCTGCAAAAGCGAGCCCGATGCCGACGATGGTCTTGGTTTTTCGCAGATGCGCGAAGGTGTGGTCGTAGTGCCCCGCGCCATAGCCGATGCGGTGGCCGAGACGATCGAAGGCAGCGAGCGGCGTCAGCATGATGTCGGGAATGACTTCAGCGGCCCCAGGCGACGGCTCGGGAATGCCGAGCGGGCCGAGCATCAGGCGATCGTTCGGATTGAAGATGCGGAAGATCAGCGACTGGCCGCGCGCGGTGACGCAAGGCAGTGCGAGCCGGGCACCCTGCTCTGCGAGCGTCTTCAGTAGCGGCATCGGATCGATCTCGCTGCGGATCGGCGAATAGCCTGACACAATGCTGCCGGGCAGGAGCTGGAACGGCAGCCCGCGCTTGGCGAGCTTGGCGGCGGCGGCGGTGCGTTTCTTTTCGCTCAGCGCATCGCGCGCCGCGAGGGCTTTGGCGCGGAGTTCGGCTTTGGTGTTGGACATGTGCGCTTGCTCCGCCGTCATCACCCGCGAAGGCGGGTGATCCAGTATCCCAGAGACGCCAGTGATCAAACATCGACGCCGCGGCGTACTGGATGCCCCGCCTTCGCGGGGCATGACACTGCCGGTTGTCGGGAACGCAATTCGAGAGGCACGAACCAGGAGGACGAATACAAAAGTGCGAAGCCGCGAACGCCGTTGAAGCACTCGATCCCGGAGTTCCCTACGAAAGTAGGTGGGCACCATATGTCCGAGCCCACGGGCCCGGCCAGGGACAGTTCCCTAAAGGATCGATAAGGCCCCGGGGATAATGGCTCCTGACGCGCGTCGCAGCCCCGCTTGGGCAATGTAACAACGATGCTGACGAATCGCCAGCCCGGTGAAGGGTCAGCCGATGGCGATCCCGTTGCCGACGGTGCGGTTCAGGACCTGGGTCGATTTCTCGATGCGCTCGGCCGCGGAGTTCAGTGCGTTCACGACCGCGGTCTGGGTCAACCGGGCGCGCTCGACGGCGGCGTTGCGGAAATCCCGTAACTCGGTCAGCTCCTGCTCCATGGTGCGGATGCGATTGCCGGCATCGACCAATTCGTCGCAGACGGTCAGCGCCGCCATCACGGTGAGCCTGGCATCACCGATCTCGCCGAACTTTCCGCGCAGCGACTGAATCCGCGTCTCCAGGCTTTCGGCGAGCTTGAGCAGCCGCACCTCCTGGCCTTCCTCGCAGGCCATGCGGTATTGCCGGCCGTTGATGGTGACGTTGATGTGGCTCATCCGTCCTCTCCGGTATCGAGCACCGAACGTATCGTAACGATCGCGGAATCCAGCCGATCGGAGATCTCGCGGCTGGAGCGCTCGAGCTTGCGCGCCTTCACCAGCGCGCCGTCGAGCTCGTCGGCAAGCCGCGAGCGGTCCGCGCCCAGCGCCTGGATCCGCGCCGCGAGCTCGTTCTCGTCGCGATCGGCGTCGCGCCGCCGCTCCACCGCGCTTTCGAGCGAGTCGAGCGCCGCCATGAGCCTGCGGGTCGCGATCTCGATCTCGACGGCCGAGGACTCGGTCATGGCAGAGCTGTTGGATACGCGATCGTTCATGCAGTCAGCGGCGGAACCTGTGGCCTATCCCCTGGGGGCTTGCCGTCCGGCAAAAGACTCGGTTCGGCAAGCGGTTAGAAGCAGAAATTTACGTGGCAAGCTAGCGGAGCGCAACGCCGCCACGAAACTATGCACTGCTAAGCAACTTTTGCGGCCAAACCGGCGTTTGATTGCCTTGGCCTGTCGGAACCGAGATGCTATCCCAGCCGCGACCCCAGCGGCCGAAAGGCTCCTTCCGGCGCGGCCAAATCCAGCCACAAGCGCCTCATTTCAGACGGATTTTCAGACATGACGCAGGTCGACCACAACCGTATGGCCAATGCGATCCGCGGCCTCGCCATGGACGGCGTCGAGAAGGCGAAATCGGGTCATCCGGGCCTGCCGATGGGCGCCGCCGACATGGCGACCGTGCTGTTCACGCAATTCCTGAAATTCGACGTCGCCGCGCTGGACTGGCCGGACCGGGACCGCTTCGTGCTCTCGGCCGGGCACGGCTCGATGCTGATCTATTCGCTGCTGTATCTGATCGGCAGCCCCGAGATGACGATCGACCAGCTCAAGGACTTTCGCCAGTTGGGGTCGCTGACGCCGGGACATCCCGAGCACGGCCACACCAAGGGCATCGAGACCACCACCGGTCCGCTCGGCCAGGGCATTTCCACCGCTGTCGGCATGGCGCTCGCCGAGAAGATGCTCGCCGCCGAGTTCGGCAAAAAGATCGTCGATCACCATGCCTATGTGATCGCTTCCGACGGCGATTTGATGGAAGGCGTGTCGCAGGAAGCGATCGCGTTGGCCGGGCACTGGAAGCTCAACAAGCTGATCGTGCTCTACGACGACAACGGCATCTCGATCGACGGTCCGACCTCGCTTTCCGATTCCGTGGACCAGGTGAAGCGGTTCAAGGCGTGCGGCTGGGCGGCCGAGAAGATCGACGGTCATGACCAGGCTGCGATATCAGCCGCGATCACGCGCGCTCAGAAATCAAACAAGCCGACGCTGATCGCCTGCCGCACCACCATCGGCTTCGGCGCGCCGCACAAGGCCGGCACCAACAAGGTGCACGGCGAAGCGCTCGGTGCCGACGAACTCAAGGCCGCCAAGGAAAATCTCGGCATTTCGCTGGAGCCGTTCTCGGTGCCCGACGACGTGCTCAAGGCCTGGCGCGCGGCCGGCAGCCGCGGCGCGGCGGCACGACAGGAATGGGAAGCAAGGCTCGGCGAACTCGGCAGCCGCAAGCGCGCCGAGTTCGAGCGACGGCTGCGCCACGAGCGCCCAGCGGCGCTGGCGAAGGCGTTCAAAGGCTACAAGAAGGAGCTCTTGGAAAAGCCGATGAATGCGGCGACCCGCAAATCCTCCGAAGCCGTGATCGAAGTGATTGCTGGCGCGATGCCGATGGAATTTCTGGCGGGCTCGGCCGACCTCACCGGCTCCAACAACAACAAGGCGAAGTCGGCAACCGCGTTCTCGGCCAAGACGCCGAAGGGCCGCTTCATCCATTACGGCATCCGCGAGCACGGCATGTGCGCGGCGATGAACGGCATCTTCCTGCACGGTGGTTTTGCGCCGAACGGCGCGACCTTCCTGGTGTTCACCGATTATGCGCGGCCGGCAATGCGCCTTGCCGCTCTGATGGGCACCGGCGTCGTCTATGTGATGACCCACGATTCCATCGGCCTCGGCGAAGACGGCCCGACCCATCAGCCGGTCGAGCATCTCTCAGCGTTGCGCGCCATTCCCAACATGCGCGTGTTCCGCCCGTGCGATTCCATCGAGGTTGCCGAGTGCTGGGAGCTCGCGCTCAACCGCATCGACGGCCCGACGGTGCTGGCGCTGACCCGTCAGAACCTGCCCCAGCTGCGCACCACCGCACCGAACGAAAGCCCCTGCCGGTTTGGTGCCTACGAACTGGTGGCCGCCCAGGGCGAAGCAAAGGCGACGCTGTTCGCCTCGGGCTCCGAAGTGGAGATGGCCGTGGCCGCCCAGAAGCAGCTCGCCGAGCGCGGCATTCCGACCCGGGTGGTTTCGGTTCCCTCGCTTGAGCTCCTGTTAGCGCAACCAAAGGAGCGCCGCGACGAGATCATCGGCAACGCCCCCATCAAGGTCGCGATCGAGGCCGCCGTGCGCTGGGGCTGGGACGCCGTCATCGGCCAGGATGGCGAATTTATCGGCATGCACTCCTTCGGCGCCAGCGCCCCTCTCAACAAGGTATTCCAGCACTTTGGCATTACCGCCGAGGCCGCGGTTAACGCCGTTCTGAAACGCGTTTCCTGAGAGTTGAGATTGCCGAAAAAAAGGACTACCTAACTCTCATATGATCAAGCCCCGCCCGGCCGAACCGGGCGTCCGCCCTAAAAAAACCCTCGCAGGCGCGCTAGCGCGTTGTGCGGGATGACAACGGTCATTGAAGGAGACGAAACATGGCAGTCCGCGTCGGAATCAACGGTTTTGGCCGCATCGGCCGCAACATCCTGCGGGCCATCGCTGAGTCCGGCCGCAAGGACATCGAGGTCGTCGGCATCAACGACCTCGGCCCGGTCGAGACCAACGCGCATCTGCTTCGCTTCGACAGCGTCCACGGCCGCTTCCCCGGCACCGTGACCGTCGATGGCGACACGATCAGCCTCGGCGGCAACAAGATCAAGGTGACCGCCGAGCGCGATCCCTCGAAGCTGCCCTGGAAGGATCTCGGCATCGACATCGCGATGGAATGCACCGGCATCTTCACCTCGAAGGACAAGGCCTCCGCGCATCTGACCGCCGGCGCCAAGCGCGTTCTCGTTTCTGCGCCCGCCGACGGCGCCGACGCCACCATCGTCTTCGGCGTCAACCACGACACGCTGACCCGGGAACATCTGGTCGTCTCCAACGGCTCCTGCACCACCAACTGTCTTGCGCCGATCGCCAAGGTGCTGAACGACCTCGTCGGCATCGAGACCGGCTTCATGACCACGATCCACGCCTATACCGGCGACCAGCCGACGCTCGACACCATGCACAAGGATCTCTATCGCGGCCGTGCGGCTGCGATGTCGATGATCCCGACCTCGACCGGCGCCGCCAAGGCGATCGGCCTCGTGCTGCCGGAACTGAAGGGCAAGCTCGACGGCGTCGCGATCCGCGTGCCGACCCCGAACGTCTCGGTCGTCGACCTCAAGATCGTGGCCAAGCGCGCCACCGATCCGAAGGAAATCAACGAGGCGATGAAGCGTGCCTCCGAGCAGCAGCTCAAGGGCATCCTCGGCTACACCACCGCGCCGAACGTCTCGATCGACTTCAACCACGACCCGCACTCCTCGACGTTCCACATGGACCAGACCAAGGTGCAGAACGGCACGCTGGTGCGCGTGATGTCCTGGTACGACAACGAGTGGGGCTTCTCGAATCGCATGGCGGACACCGCCGTCGCGATGGCGAAGGTGATCTAACTCCGCTCTCGTGTCCCGGACGCGATGCAGCGTGAAGCGCTGCGTCGCAGAGCCGGGGCCCATTCAACCGCGGGACTCGCCGCAATTTGGGTCCCGGTTCTGCACGGCGGCACTACGCGCCGCGGTGCGCCCGGGACAAGGGCCTCCGATGACCAACAAATTCCGCACCCTCGACGACGTCGACGTGAAGGGCAAACGCGTCCTGCTGCGCGTCGATCTCAACGTGCCCATGGAGAACGGTCGCGTCAGCGACGCGACCCGGCTCGAGCGCGTCGCGCCGACCATCACCGAAATCTCCGACAAGGGCGGCAAGGTCATCCTGCTCGCGCATTTCGGCCGGCCGAAAGGGCGCGATGGCAAGGACTCGCTCAAGCCCGTTGCCGAGGCGCTGTCGAAGGTCGTGAAGAAGCCCGTAGGCTTCGCCGACGACTGCATCGGCGAGCCCGCGGCCAAGGCCGTGGCGGCGCTGAACGACGGCGACATCCTCTGTCTCGAAAATACCCGCTTCCACAAAGAGGAAGAGAAGAACGATCCGGCCTTTGTCGCGGAGCTCGCAAAACTCGGCGACATCTGGGTCAATGACGCGTTCTCGGCCGCGCACCGCGCCCACGCCTCGACCGAAGGCCTCGGCCACAAGCTACCCGCCTATGCCGGCCGCACCATGCAGGCCGAACTGGTCGCGCTGGAGAAGGCGCTGGGCTCACCGACCAAGCCCGTCATCGCGATCATCGGCGGCGCCAAGGTCTCGACCAAGATCGACCTGCTCGAAAACCTCGTGACCAAGGTCGACGCGCTCGTGATCGGCGGCGGCATGGCCAACACCTTCCTGCACGCCCAGGGCGTCGGCATCGGCAAGTCGCTGGCCGAGAAGGATCTCGCCGCGACCGCGCTGCGCATCATGGAAAAGGCGGAAGCCGCCAACTGCGCCATCATCCTGCCGGTCGATGCCACCGTCGCCTATCATTTCGCGGCCAACGCGCCGTCGCACGCCTATGGCCTCGACGCAATCCCGGCCGACGGCATGATCCTCGACGTCGGTCCGCAGTCGATCGCACGTGTCCATGCCGCCATCGACGATGCGGCGACGCTGGTCTGGAACGGACCGCTCGGTGCCTTCGAGATGCAACCGTTCGACCGCGGCACGATGTCCGCCGCCAAGCATGCCGCCGAGCGCACCAAGGCCAAGAAGCTGATCTCGATCGCGGGCGGCGGCGACACCGTCGCGGCCCTCAATCAGGCCCATGTGGCCGGTCAGTTCACCTATGTCTCGACAGCCGGTGGCGCATTTCTTGAATGGATGGAAGGCAAGCCCCTGCCCGGCGTCGAAGTTCTGCGCACCAAGTAATCGGTCGGCAAGTCGTCAGCCGCCTTCAAGCAGTGGCCTTGCAGGCCCAAACGGGAGAAAAACACAGATGGCTCGGATCACGTTGCGTCAATTGCTCGACCATGCGGCGGAGAACGATTACGGCGTCCCGGCCTTCAACATCAACAACATGGAGCAGGCGCTGGCGATCATGGACGCGGCCAACCAGGTCGACGCGCCCGTCATCATCCAGGCTTCGCGCGGTGCGCGCTCCTACGCCAACGACGTCATGCTCAAGCACATGATGGACGCGGTGACCGAGATCTATCCGCACATCCCGGTCTGCGTGCATCTCGACCACGGCAACGAGCCGGCAACCTGCATGACCGCGATTCAGGCCGGCTTCACCTCGGTCATGATGGACGGCTCGCTCAAGGCTGACGGCAAGACCCCCGGCGACTGGGGCTACAATGTCGGCGTCACCAAGACCGTGACCGACATGGCCCATCTCGGCGGCATCTCGGTCGAGGGCGAACTCGGCGTGCTCGGCTCGCTCGAAACCGGCATGGGCGACAAGGAAGACGGCCACGGCGCCGAGGGCAAGCTCAGCCACGACCAGCTCCTGACCAATCCGGATGAAGCCGTGAAGTTCGTCCAGGAGACCCAGGTCGACGCGCTCGCGATCGCGATGGGGACGTCTCACGGTGCTTACAAATTCACCCGCAAGCCCGACGGCGACATCCTCGCCATGAACGTGATCGAGGAGATCCACCGCAAGCTGCCGAACATGCATCTCGTCATGCACGGCTCCTCGTCGGTGCCGCAGGACCTCCAGGACATCATCAACGCCTATGGCGGCAAGATGAAGCCGACCTGGGGCGTGCCTGTCGCCGAGATCCAGCGCGGCATCAAGAACGGCGTGCGCAAGATCAACATCGACACCGACAACCGCATGGCGATGACCGGCCAAATCCGGAAAGTGCTCAAGGACAATCCGGAAGAGTTCGATCCGCGCAAATACCTGAAGCCCGCGATGGAAGCGATGACCAAGCTGTGCAAGCAGCGGCTCCAGGAATTCAATACCGCAGGCCAAGCCTCCAAGATCAAGAAGGTGCTGACCACGGCCGAGATGGCCAAGCGCTACGCCAAGGGCGAGCTCGCCCCGAAGGTGGCGTGAAGCTGCTCTATCCTCCCCCTCTCCCCGCCCTTCGCGGGGAGAGGGTTGGGGTGAGGGGCTCTCTCCGCAGATGAGATGACTGCGGGACCTGTACCCCCTCACCCGGATCGCAAGGGCGATCCGACCTCTCCCCGCAGGCGGGGAGAGGTGAACAAGCCCTCCCCCTTACCCTGCGACGAACGTTAACTCGGCATTTGCCCGAGAACGGTCTATTTTCACCGGCAAGGGCAGAATCGTTTTGGGAGGACATCTCGATGAATCTGACTGAGCTCAACAGGATCGCGACCGCTCTGGTCGCGCCCGGCAAGGGCATCCTTGCCGCCGACGAATCCTCCGGCACCATCAAGAAGCGTTTCGACGCGATCGGCGTGGAATCGACCGAGGAGAACCGCCGCGACTATCGCGAGATGCTGTTCCGCTCGAACGAAGCCATGAGCCGGTACATCTCCGGCGTCATCCTCTATGACGAGACGATCTGGCAGAACGCAAAGGACGGCACGCCCCTGGTCAAGCTGATCGAACAGACCGGCGCCATTCCCGGCATCAAGGTCGACGAGGGCACGCAGCCCCTGCCGATGTGCCCGGGAGAGCTCGTCACCGTCGGGCTCGACAAGCTCGCCGAGCGCTTGAAGAAATATTGCGAGCGCGGCGCGCGCTTCGCCAAATGGCGCGCGGTGATCGATATCGGCAGCGGCATCCCCTCAATGACCGCGATCAGCGTCAACGCCCACGCGCTGGCGCGCTATGCAGCGCTGTGCCAGGCCGCGCAGATCGTGCCGATCGTCGAGCCCGAAGTGTTGATGGACGGCGATCACGACATCGATCGCTGCTATGAGGTGACGAGCCGTGTGCTCAACAAGACGTTTCAGGAATTGCGCGTGCAGCGCGTCGCGCTCGAGGGCATGGTGCTGAAGCCGAACATGGCCATCTCAGGCAAAAAATGCCCGAAGCAGGCTTCCATCGAGGAGGTCGCGGAGAAGACGATACGGCTGCTTAGGGCGTGCGTGCCCGCGGCGGTACCCGGCATCGCCTTCCTCTCCGGCGGCCAGTCGGATGAAGAGGCAACGGCGCATCTCAACTCCATGCACAAGCGCGGGCCCCTGCCCTGGGGCCTGACCTTCTCCTACGGTCGCGCACTGCAGGCCGCGCCGCAGAAGGCCTGGTCGGGCAAAGCCGAGAACGTCGCGGCCGGACAAAGCGCATTCAGTCACCGCGCGCGAATGAATGGCCTCGCCTCCAAAGGCGAATGGCAAAGCAGCCTGGAAAAGAAAGCGGCCTAGATCTTGTCGAACAAATCTCCTCCGCCGCGCCCGGCGCCGCGCCTTTATCTCGCGACGCCTGTCGTCGACGATCCCGCTTCGCTTCTCACGGAGCTGCCCGGTCTGCTCGCCGCCGCCGACGTCGCGGCCGTGCTGCTGCGCCTGAAGGAGACCGATCAGCGCACCATGATCTCCCGGATCAAGGCGCTAGCGCCGCCGGTTCAGAAAGCGGGCGCCGCGCTGCTCGTCGACGGCCATCCTGAGCTCGTCGCACGCGGCGGCGCCGACGGCGCGCACCTGCCCGGCATCGCCGCGCTGAAAGAGGCGCTGCCATCGCTCAAGCCCGATCGCATCGCCGGCGTCGGCGGGCTGACGACGCGGCACCATTCCATGGATGCGGGCGAGATCGGCGCGGATTACGTTCTGTTCGGCGAGCCCGACGCAAAGGGCCAGCGGCCGTCGTCGCAAGCGATCGCCGAACGGCTGGACTGGTGGGCCGAGCTGTTCGAGCCGCCCTGCGTCGGCTTTGCCCTGTCGTTGGAGGAGGCCCGCGAATTCGCCGCCAGCGGCGCCGATTTCGTGCTGGTGGACGACTTGATCTGGGCCGATCCGCGCGGACCCAAGGCCGCGCTGGTCGAGATCGACGCTGCGATCAAGAATGCTCATGCGACGGCGCTTGCGGGCCAAAATCCTGCGGGTCAGGAGCACGGCTAGCGCCCGTCATGAAGCTCCCGCGCATCACCATCCTGGCCACGCTGCTGCTCACAGTGCCCGCGGCCGCGCAGCTCCAGATCACGCCGCCCGTGGCAACGCCAAGCCCTTCGGCCGAGAAAACCAAGGACAAGCCGAAGGCCACGCCGCACACTATCACCAAGAAGAAGGAAGCGGCCCCGGCACCAAAGCCTTCAGCGTCCCCCAAACCTTCAGCCTCCCCAAAGCAGGCTCCGGCCGCGACCGTGATCCCTGCGCCTCCGACCGACAATCCCAACGTCGATCTGGTGTACGGCGCCTATCAGCGCGGCCAGTACAAGACCGCCTTCGAACTCGCCACCGCCCGTGCCGAAACCGGCGATGCCAAGGCGATGACCATGCTGGGTGAGCTCTATTCCAATGCCATGGGAATCCGGCGCGACTACGCCAAGGCGCTGCAATGGTACAAGCGCGCCTCCGACGCCGGCGACCGCGAGGCGATGTTCGCGCTCGCTATGCTCAGAATGTCCGGCCGCGGCGGCCCGGTCGACAAAAACGAGGCGGTCAAGCTGATGGCGTCCGCCGCCAAGCTCGGCGAGCCCAAGGCGGCCTATAACCTCGCGCTGCTCTATCTCGACGGCCAGACCCTGCCGCAGGACGTCAAGCGCTCCGCCGAGCTGCTGCGCCAGGCGGCTGATGCCGGCCTGCCCGAGGCGCAATACGCGCTCGCGACCTTCTACAAGGAAGGCACCGGCGTGCCGAAGGATTTGGAACGGGCGGTGCGTCTGCTCCAGGTCGCCACGCTGACCGACAATGTCGATGCCGAGGTCGAATACGCCATCGCGCTGTTCAACGGCACCGGCACGCCGAAGAACCAGCCGGCGGCCGTAGCCCTGCTCCGCAAGGCCTCCCGCCAGGGCAGCGCGATCGCGCAGAACCGGCTGGCCTGGGTGCTGATCAACGGCATGGGCACGGCCGTGGACAAGGTCGAGGGCTTCAAATGGCATCTGGTGGCCAAGACCGCCGGCAAGGGCGATCCGGAGCTGGACAAGCAATTGTCCGATCTGCCGGCCGAGGACCGGGCCAAGGCCGAGGCTGCCGCCAGGAAATGGCTCGGGGCCAAATGACTTGACGTTGAGGCCCCCGCAGGGCACCCCATCCCTCAAACAGGTGCGATTTCGCGCCATTTCCCCCGATCAAGACCGGAAGCTCATGCTGTATTCCGCAACTATCAACGTCATGGTCAAGGCCGCGCGCCGCGCCGGCCGCAGCCTCAAGCGCGATCTCGGCGAGATCGAGCATCTCCAGGTCTCGCTGAAGGGGCCGGCGAATTTCGTCTCGCTGGCCGACAAGCGCGCCGAGGAGATCCTCTACCAGGACCTCGCCAAGGCGCGGCCCGGTTACGGCTTCATCGGCGAGGAAGGCGGCACGCGCGAGGGCTCCGACAAGAGCCACACCTGGATCGTCGATCCGCTCGACGGCACCACCAACTTCCTGCACGGCATCCCGCAATTCGCGATCTCGATCGGGCTTTCGCGCGAAGGCACGATCATCGCCGGCGTGATCTACAATCCCGCCAATGACGAGCTCTACATTGCCGAGCGCGGCAAGGGCGCCTTCCTCAACGACCAGCGCCTGCGCGTGGCCGGCCGCCGCCAGCTCAACGAATGCGTGGTGGCCTGCGGCCTGCCCCATATCGGCCGCGGCGACCACGAGGAATTCCGCCGCGAGATGACCGCGATGCAAGAGCGCGTCGCCGGCCTGCGCCGCTTCGGCGCCGCCTCCCTCGACCTCGCCTTCGTCGCGGCGGGCCGCCTCGACGGCTATTGGGAGCGCAATTTGCAATCCTGGGACATCGCGGCAGGCATGATCATGCTGCGCGAGGCCGGCGGCACGATCACCGACATCGACACGCCGGGCGATGCCCTGGTGACGGGCAATGTCGTGTGCGGGAATGAGTTCGTGCACGGGGAATTGGCGAAGATTTTGCGGAAGTAGGCCGCAGTAGCACGACAGCTCGATCTACGACGGTTAAGAATCGTCGTCCTCGTCGGATTCCTCGTCGTCCTCGTCGTCGCGATATTCACCGCCGATGGTCAGGCCCTCGATCGCCGTGGCGCCCTTCGACTTGATCACCCGGCGGAGCGGGACCGAACTCTCGCTTCGCAGCGCGTCCATCAACTGTTCCGAATGGGTGACGATCCAGATGTCGGCGCGGCGTGATGCCTTGGCGACGAGCCGGGCCAGCGGCGCCAGCAGCGACGGATGCAGGCTGGTCTCGGGTTCGTTCAGCGCAATGAACGGCGGCAGCCGATAGCCCATGAACACCGCGAGCAGGCAGATGTATTTCAGCGTCCCATCGGATAGTTCATGCGCCCTGAACGGCCGCGGCATATCCGGCAATTGCAGATCGAATTCACACCTGCCATTTTCTTCCCATGCGCGGAGTTCGGCACCCGGGAATGCATCCTGGATCGCGTCCTGCAGGTCGTTGGCGTCTTCCCGAATGACATAGAGGGTCGCCAGGGTGGCCGCCAAATCGATTCCATCGGCGCTGAGCGAGGGCGTCGCGATCGCGAGACAAGGCTTTCGTATCGGTGACGCCGGATCAGTGCGGAAGTCATGATAGAATCGCCAGCCCAGCATCGCATTTCTGATCAGGTCGATTTCCGGACATTGCTTGCCATCGGAAAAAGCCGCAAGCGCGGTCTCTGACGGCAGCACCGCATCCTTGTGAGCGTTCCAGGCGCCGCTCTCGCCACGGACGCTGATAAGCGAATTGATCCGCTCCATCAGCTTGACCGTGCGTTTGCCGCGTGTCGTTTCGATCGTTTCAGCCTTGATCATCGGCTCGCCGGAAAACGCGGCCTGAAGCGGGCTCGGAAACCCGAGCTCGATGGAATACCTCATGCTGTCGAATGTGGCCGACAGCCGCAGCCGCCCGTCTTCGCCCTTTTTGCGAATGCCGGACCAGCAGACC
The DNA here is from genome assembly GCF_040548425.1 of Bradyrhizobium sp. i1.15.2. Lineage (NCBI taxonomy): Bacteria > Pseudomonadati > Pseudomonadota > Alphaproteobacteria > Hyphomicrobiales > Nitrobacteraceae > Bradyrhizobium > Bradyrhizobium sp. i1.15.2. The sequence goes on from NZ_JBEPRQ010000015.1 coordinate 131,874, forward strand.
GAATTCAATCCGCCTTCATCGGCGATCGTGCGGGTGATTTGACCGGTCGCCGCGTCGCGCAGCAGCGACAAGGACTTGTAGAGATTGGATTTGCCGACGCCATTTTCACCGACAAACACCGACAAGGGATGGATGGGTATGGAGAGCCGCCGAATGGAGCGATAGTTCGAGATCGCAATTTCGGTCGGACGCATGACGTGCTCTCGATCGGCGGGATGCCAGGGTATTCGCGGCGTGGTGCGAATACGTTGTTCAATCCAGGGATGCAGTCTGGATTGAGGCCTCCGAGAAATCAAGCCGAGGGATCCGGCGTTCAGTCAGGGCAATCGCATATGGTGCACGAGGACCACGCGGCTTGCTCCGCCTCTCCCGCTTGCGGGAGAGGCCGACGCGCCCCGGGCGATGCGAAGCATCGTCCCGCGCGCGGCGGGTGAGGGCTCTCACCACACGGGGGCATCCTCCGCAATTCTCGACAATCCCGACGCGGAGACACCCCCACCCCAACCCTCCCCCGCAAGCGGGAGAGGGAGCCCACTGCCGATGCCGCCGCACGTGCGCGCCATATGCGATTTCCCGGCCGTTCAGTGGCCGGCCCTTGCCGGCGCGGGCGGCCCATACATCTCGGCCTCCTTCGCCACCTTCTCCCGATCCCCGCCCAGCACGCGTTGCACCGAGACGAAGAACACCGGGACCATCAGCAGCGCCAGGATCACCACCGCGATCATGCCGCCCATCACGATGCTGCCGAGTGCCTGCTGGCTGGCGCCGCCGGCGCCATGGGCGATGGCCATCGGCAGCACGCCGCAGATGAAGGCGAGGCCGGTCATCAGGATCGGGCGGAAGCGCAGGCGGCAGGCCTCGATGGTGGCGTCCACCAGCGGCTTGCCTTCTTTCCGCAGATCCTTGGCGAACTCGATGATGAGAATCGCGTCCTTGGCCGCAAGGCCAATGATGGTGATCAGACCGACGGTGAAATAGACGTCGTTGGGCAGGCCGCGCAGCATCGCCGCGACCACCGCGCCGACGATGCCGAGCGGCACGGTGAGCAGCACCGCGAGCGGAATGGTCCAGCTCTCGTAAAGGGCGGCCAGGCACAGGAACACCACGAACACCGAGAGCCCGAGCAGGAACGGCGCCTGCGAACCCGACAGTTTCTCCTGGAGCGACTGCCCGGTCCATTCATAGCCGAAGCCGCGCGGCAGCTTGCCTGCGAGCCGTTCCATCTCGGCGATGGCATCGCCCGAGGTGAAGCCGGGTTTCGCCTCGCCCGAGATGCGCACCGCCGGATAATAATTGAAGCCGGCGATCTGCGTCGGTCCGCGCGCCCATTCCACGGTGGCAAAGGACGAGAATGGCACCAGCTGGCCGCGGCTGTTCTTGACGTTGTAGTTGAGGATGTCCTCGGTGCGCATGCGGTCGCGGGCATCGGCCTGCACCACGACGCGCTGCATGCGGCCGCGGTTCGGGAAGTCGTTGATGTAGTTCGAGCCGAGATTGGTCGAGATCGTGTTGTTGATGTCCTCGAAGGTGACGCCGAAGGCGCCGGCCTTTTCTCGGTCGATCACGAGATTGACCACGCCCGCCTCGGGCAGGCCTTCGACATAGACCTTCTGAAGCACAGCGCTTGCATTGGCCTCCGCGATCAACTGATCGGCGGCGCGCATCAAGGCCGGATAGCCCTTCTGGCCGCGGTCCTGGAGCCGGAACGAGAAGCCCGAGGAATTGCCGAGATTGTCGATCGGCGGCGGCTGCAGCGCGGAGATTTTTGCGTCGCGGATCGACGACGACAGATCGCGGTTGATGTCGGCAACGATCGCCGCTGCCGAATCCTTCGGCCCGCGCTCCGACCAGTCCTTCAAGGTGATGAAGGCCTGCGCGGTGTTCATGCCCTGGCCGGAGAAGCTGAAGCCGGTAAGAAAGGTGACGTTATCGACGCCCGGCCGTTGCGCCAAATATTTTTCCACTTTCTCGATCACCGCCTCGGTCCGGCCATAGGACGAATCCGACGGCGTCTGCACGTCGGTGGTGACGAAGCCCTGGTCGTCGACGGGGAGGAAGCCGCCGGGCAGATTGACGAAGGCCCAGGACAGGCCGGCGAGCAGCGCGACATAGACCAGCATCAAGCGGCCGGTGCGCTTCAGCGAGAAACCGACGGTGCGGGAATAGCCCTCCTTGCCGCCCTCGAGCATCCGGTTGAACCAGCCGAACACGCCCTTCTTGGCGTGACCGTGGCCGGCAGCGACGGGCTTGAGCAGCGTCGCACACAGCGCCGGCGTCAGCGACAGTGCCAGGAAGGCGGAGAAGCCGATCGCGGCGACCATGGTCACGGAGAACTGGCGGTAGATGATGCCGACTGAGCCCGGGAAGAACGCCATCGGCACGAACACGGCCATCAATACCAGCGTGATGCCGATGATGGCGCCGGTGATCTGCGACATCGCTTTGCGCGTCGCTTCCTTCGGCGGTAGCCCCTCCTCGGCCATGATGCGCTCGACGTTCTCGACCACGACGATGGCATCGTCGACCAGGATGCCGACCGCGAGCACCATGCCGAACATCGAGAGCATGTTGATGGAGTAGCCGGCGAGCAGCAGCGTGGTACAGGCGCCCAGCAGCGCTACCGGCACCACGATGGTCGGAATGATGGTGTAGCGGATGTTCTGCAGAAACAGGAACATCACCACAAACACCAGCACGATGGCTTCGACCAGCGTCGACAGCACCTTCTTGATCGAGGCCTCGACCACGGGCGTGATGTTGTAGGGAATCTCGTAGCCGATATTGGCCGGGAAGAAGCGCGACAGCTCCTTCATCTTCTCTTCGACGGCGCTCGCGGTCGCCAGCGCATTACCGGTCGGCGACATCAGCACGGAGAGGCCGGCGGTCGGCTTGCCGTCGAGACGGGTGTTGAACTGGTAGCTCAGGCCGCCGACCTCGATGCGCGCGACATCGCGCAGCCGCACGGTCGAGCCGTCGGCATTGGCGCGCAGGATGATGGTGCCGAATTCATCCGGGGACGAGAGCTGGCCCTTGACCAGCACCAGCGCGGAGGTGCGCTGGGTCGAGGTCGACGGTTCGGCGCCGATGCTGCCGGAAGCGACCTGCGCGTTCTGCGCGGCAATGGCCTTGTTGACGTCGTCGGCGGTCAGGCCATAGCCGACCAGCTTGGCCGGATCGACCCAGACGCGCAGGCTGCGTTCGGTCGAATACAGCGTGGCGCGGCCGACGCCGGGGATGCGGCGGATCTCGCCGAGCACGTTACGGATCATGAAGTCGCCCAGCCCGACCTCGTCCAGGCTGCCGTCGGTCGAGTTCAGCGTGATGATCTGGAGCACCGCGCTGGAGGCTTCCTCGATCAGAATGCCCTGCTGGATCACCGCGCGCGGCAGCCGCGCCTCGACGCGCTTGATGCGGTTCTGCACCTCGACCGAGGCGGCGCTGGTATCGGTGCCCGGCACGAAATTGGCGATGATCTCAACCTGGCCGAGCGAGTCGCTGGTGGATTCGAAATTGAGGATGCCGGAGGCGCCGTTGAGCTCCTCCTCGATCAGCCGCGTGACGCTGTTGTAGAGGTTTTCGGGCGAGGCGCCGGGATAGCTGGTCGAGATCGAAATCGAGGGCGGCGCAATGATCGGATACTGCGCGATCGGCAACAGCGGAATCGAAATTGCGCCGACCAGACAGATGAACAGCGCGACCACCCAGGCGAAGATCGGCCTGTCAATGAAGAAGCTCGCCATTACCGCTTTTAACCTCGTTGTTTCACTAGTCCCTCATGGTGAGGAGCGCGAAGCGCGTCTCGAACCATGAAGGCCCGGCTCTCGCCCGTGGCCATCCTTCGAGACGCCCGCTTTGCGGGCTCCTCAGGATGAGGGATCAAGACAGTCGCGACGCCCGAACGTTACCGCATCAGCTTCTGGGCGTGCCGGTTATCGGCAGTCGCATCCGCTTCCGACCAGGATTGCGGCTTGACCTTGTCGCCGGCGGCGAACTTCTGGAAGCCTTCGACCACGACCTTGTCGCCGGCCTTCAAGCCGTCGGTGACGAACCAGATTCCGTCCTGCACCGAACCGGTGCGCACCGGCTGCACTGCGATGCGATTGTCGTCCTTGACGACGAACACCTCGCTGCCGCCGCCGCCATTGCGCTGGATCGCCTGCTGCGGCACCGCGATCGCGTCGCTATCGAGACCCTGGTCGATGCGGACGCGGACATACATGCCCGGCAGCAATTCGCGTTTGGGATTGCGGAACTCACCGCGCAAGGTCACCTGACCGGTATTGGCGTCGACCTTGGCATCCGAAAACAGCAACTTGCCGTCGAGCGAGTAGAGCGTGTTGTCGTCGAGCACGAGATGCACCTTGGCGGCGTCAGGCGCGATGCGCTCGAGGTCACCGCTCTCGAAGGCGCGGCGGAGCTGGTTGAGCTCGTTCACCGACTGGGTGAAATCCGCATAGATCGGATCGAGCTGCTGGATCGTGGCCAGATTGGTCTCGTTCTGGACCGCGAGCGCGCCCTCGCTGACCAGGGCAGCACCGACGACGCCGTCGATCGGCGCGCGTACGGTGGCATAGTCGAGATTGAGCTTGGCGCGCGCGAGATCGGCCTTGCGGCCCTCGACCTCGGCATGAGCCTGGCGCTCGGCCGCGATCGCCTTCTCGTTCTCGGCTTCGGGCGCGGCGCGCTGGCTGGTGAGCGTGGCAATGCGGCGCGCCTGCTGCTGCGACTGCATCAACGCGGCCTCGGCCTTGGCGACCGCGGCATCGTTGGCCATCACCTCGACCTCGAACGGACGCGGATCGATACGGTACAGCGGATCACCGGCCTTCACCTCGCTGCCCTGTCGGAACAGACGCTCGACCACGATGCCGGACACGCGCGGCCGCACGTCGGAGACGCGCGTCGGCGCAATGCGGCCCGGCAGCTCGCGCACAACGGCGCGCGGCTGCGGCTTGACGATGACGATGCTGACGTCGGGATCGTTGGGCTGGGCGGCTGAAATGGCGGAGCTGGATTCGTCGCAGCCTGCCAATAGCGGCGTAAAGGCCGCGAGCATCATTGCAACGCATGCCGATCGCGCGCGAAGTCCTGACATGAAGTTAAGTGCCCCGATATTGTTGAAACTGATCACGCTGCGCGGGGCCTGTTCTCGGCGATTCCGCGCTGGCGATGCCGCCAAAATAGAGGGGACGTGCTGCGACGCAACGCACCTTGCGGGCGGCCCAATGTCACACGGTCTATGGTGCTGACTTCAGTGCGCTTTTCGCGCCTCACCCGATTGTGAGTCCGGTTCCACCGCCGCATGCTGCGACGGAACATCGCAATTACGCCGCCGCCCTCATCCGGTAGTGGCTGACGCCCCATTCGTTGCCATCGGCATAGCCGAACAGGCCCGAGGTCGCGAGAAAGAACCAGCGCCAGCGTCGCATCCGCAGGCCGGTCTCCTCGCCATGGACGTTGCGCAAGGCCGCCTCGATGGCATCGCGATGCGTGTCGAAATTGGCGAGCCAGTCGTTGGCGGTGCGCTGATAATGCGTGCCGCTCCAGCACCATTCCTTCTCCACGGTGAAGATATCGTCGAATTGCCTGACGAGGTGATGGCTCGGCATCAGCCCGCCCGTGGAGACGCGCTGCGCGATCCAGTCGTCGCGATCGGCCCGGTCGAACAGGTGAGAGCCGGAGCGATGGGCGACGATGTGCATGAAGAACCGCCCCTCCGGCGCGAGCCACGCGCGCAGGCGCGTCATCAGCTTGCGCCAGTTCATCACATGCTCGAACATCTCGACCGAGACGATGCGGTCGAATTGCCCATCGGGCGCGAACACGTTGATGTCCGCGCAGATCACGCGCAGGTTGAGGAGACCGCGCAGCCGCGCCTCTTCCTCGATATGGGCGCGCTGCGCCTGTGAGCTCGACACCGCGGTGACCTTGGCGTGCGGAAACTGCCGCGCCATCCACAGCGACAGCGAGCCCCAGCCGCAGCCGAGCTCGAGGATGGTCTGGCCGTCGGCGAGAGCGGCATGCTCGGCGGTCTGGCGCAGCGCCTCCTCCTCGGCCTCCCGCAAGGTGGTCGCGCCGGTCTTGTAGAAGCAGCAGGAGTATTTGCGGTTGGGACCGAGCACCTTCGCAAAGAACGAAGCTGGCACCCCCTCGTGCCCGGCATCCGCGTCCTCGGCGATCGGCCGCAGCATCATCCGCCCGGCGAAGGCGGCATCATCCGCCCCGCCCAGCGCGGACAGCCGCGTCACCGTGCGCGAGCACAGGCGCTGGATCGCCGCGCGGATCACGACATCAGGCAAAGGCACCCGTTCGGCAGTCCCGATGATCGCGGACACGACGCTCATGCGACGACTCCGTCTTTGGGCGGCAGATCTTGGACGGCAAGTCTTGGGCGCCAAGGGGAAAAGTGCGAACTGAACCTGTGGAATGCCGACGATTTGGAAAGTATGTCCTTACCAAAGCCCGGTTTCAGCGTTGGGTTCCCCAGCTCTCCCCGAAATCGGCGCATCCGGCGCTTTTTTTGGGCGGGCGCTGTGCCATAGTGCGCCCCGCAAGCAAGTTAACGGATGATACCGGCCATGCCGCCAGGCGCCTCGCCCCGCTCCTCCCTCGACATCGAATATACCAAGCTATCCTCGCCCAGCGTCTTCCTGGTGCGGATGCTGGTCTTCCTGGTGCTCTGCACCCTGGTGGGGGTGGTGCTCTACAAGCAGATCATCCAGGCCTTCTTCGCCAATCCCGGGCTCAATGCGCTGATCGGCGGCGTGCTGTTCATCGGCATCATCCTGGCCTTCCGCCAGGTGATCCGGCTGTATCCCGAAGTGTCCTGGGTCAACAATTTCCGCATCGCCGACCCCGGCCTTGCGCCCGCCCGCCACCCCAAGCTGCTGGCGCCGATGGCAATGATCCTCGGCGGCGAGCGCACCGGGCGGATGTCGATCACCCAGACCACCATGCGGCACCTGCTCGATTCGATCGCGACCCGCCTCGACGAAGCCCGCGACATCTCCCGCTACATGACCGGGCTTCTGGTCTTCCTGGGACTGCTCGGCACCTTCTGGGGCCTGATCGAGACGGTCGGCTCGGTCGGCAAGGTGATCGACGGGCTCAAGGTCGGGGGCGATTCCGGCGCCCTGTTCGACACGCTGAAGGAGGGGCTGGCCGCCCCGCTCGGCGGCATGGGCATCTCGTTCTCGAGCTCGCTGTTCGGTCTCGCCGGCTCGCTGATCCTGGGCTTCCTCGACCTGCAATCGAGCCAGGCGCAGAACCGTTTCTACACCGATCTCGAAGACTGGCTTGCCACCACCGTCCGCGAATATGGCAGCGGCGAAGTGGTGGTCGCCGCCGGTGGCGGCGGCATTGCCAGCGGCGAGCTTCAGGCCGTCGTCGAGCGCTTGCGCACGGTGCTCGAGGAAGGCAGCGGCAGCCGCGGCACCACCGCGGCGATGGCAAGCCTCGCCGAAGCCATCCAGGCGCTGGTCTCGCATATGCGGACCGAGCAGCAGATGATCCGCGAATGGGCCGACGGCCAGGGCGAGCAGAACCGCGAGATCCGGCGCCTGCTGGAGCGCATCGCGCGTCAGCCCGAGAAGGGTTAGCGACATGGCACTGGCGCGCGGCCGTCGCGGCGATACCTCCTTCAACTATTGGCCCGGCTTCGTCGACGCGCTGTCGACGCTGGTGCTGTCGATCGTGTTCCTGCTGTCGGTGTTCCTGGTGGTGCAGTTCTTCCTCTCGCAGGAGGTCACGGGCAAGGACAAGGCGCTGGAGCTGCTCAACGCCAAGATCGCGCAGCTCAACGAGCTGCTGTCGCTGGAGAAGCTCGGCAAGCTCACGCTGGACGACCAGGTCTCGTCGCTGAAAGCCGGCCTCGCCTCGGCCGAGAGCGAGCGCGACCGCATCAAGGGCCTCTATGAGGGGCTGGCCGCCGCGGGCAATGACGCGCAAGGCAAATCCTCCGAGCTCGGCAAGGCGCTGGACTCCGAGAAAGCGGTTTCGGCCCGCGCGCTGGCGCAGATCGAGGTGCTGAACCAGCAGATCAGCGCGCTGCGGCGGCAATTGGCGGCGCTGGAAGAAGCGCTCGACGTCTCCGAGAAGCGCGACAAGGAATCGCAAAACCGAATTGCCGATCTGGGCTCTCGCCTGAATGTCGCCCTGGCGCAGCGCGTGCAGGAATTGTCGCGCTACCGCTCGGAATTCTTCGGCCGCCTGCGCGCCATCCTCGGCAACCGCCCCGACATCCGCATCGTCGGCGACCGCTTCGTATTCCAGTCCGAAGTGTTCTTCGACACCGGACAGGCGGTGCTGCTGCCCGAAGGCCGCGCCGAGCTCGACACTTTGGCGACCGCGCTGATCGACCTCGACAAGAAGATCCCGAACGAGATCCCCTGGGTGCTGCGCGTCGACGGCCACACCGACGTGCGCCCGGTCAACGGGCCGAACTTCAAGTCGAACTGGGACCTCTCGGCCGCCCGCTCGATCTCGGTGGTGCAGTACCTGATCTCGCTCGGCGTGCCCGCCCAGCGCCTCGTCGCCGCCGGCTTCGGCGAATTCCAGCCGCTCGACACCGCCAACACCGAGGAAGCCTACAAGCGCAACCGCCGCATCGAGCTGAAGCTGACGGAGCGGTAGTGAGCGCCCTCCACCTTCGTCTCTACCGACCCGAGGACGAGGCCGCCTCGATCGACCTCTGGCATCGCACCTGGCAGCAGGCCTATCCGCAGATCGACTTCGCCACGCGCCTGGACTGGTGGCGCGAACGCTGGCGTAGGGACCTGGTGCCGAAAGCCTCCATCGTGGTCGCGGAGCAGGACGGCGCGCTGACCGGCTTCGTCACCATCGACGGCGACGGCTATCTCGACCAGCTCGTGGTCGATCCCGCGCATTGGGGCTCGGACGCGGCGCGGCTGCTGGTCGACGAGGCCAAGCGCCTGTCGCCGACAGGCGTGACGCTGCTCGTCAACAAGGACAACAGCCGCGCCATCCGCTTCTACGAGCGCAACGGCTTTGCCCATGCCGGCGACGAGGTGAACCCGACCTCGGGCCGGCCGGTGCTGAAGATGGAGTGGCAACCTTAGATTCTGGGGCGCGTGACGCCCGTCACGCCGGGATCCCGGGACGTCGGCTAGTCGTTGTGTCCGGAAGTTGCGCCGGCAAGCGGATGGAGATGACCGATGAAACTGAGCGATCTGGCCAAGGGATCTTCGGTCCTGCTCGGCGTCATCGTCGCCGGATATGTCTCGACGAGCTATGTCGACCAACGCCTCGCCACGCCGGTCAAGACGACGAGTGCTCCGACGCATGGCCTTGAGCCATCGGCCTGCGTTGATGAGGACGGGAGCTGGAAGAATTGGCCGTGGCCGAATGTGCCGGCGCTGTCGCCGAAGTGTCGATGAGCGGCGCTGTCGCGTAACTCGCCGCGAGGCGCTCTCGGCTCAAGCGGAGCTCAAGATCGAAATGCCAGCTTTCAGCCTGGCGGAGCGCGCGGTGGCTGTCTTCGCGGAGCCGGATCGACTCATCGATCGCTCGCTGCGCCCGCTCCAAAAGCTCGAGGGTCTCTTTGCTGTACGGCTGGGCCATGAGGCGCACTCCCGTTGAGGCGGGAGCACAAATCATCTCTCAGGCACCGACGCCTACGGACGAGCCTTTGGCCGGCGATACCTGATTAGGCGCCACATCTGGGGGAACTGCAAGGTTCATGCACGCGGCTCAGGGCGCGGGCTGCGCCTATCCGAAGTTGCGGAAGCCTACGATGAGCAAGCCGAAACTCATGAAAACGATGACGCCGCTACCTGCGACAACAAGCAGGGCCGCTTTCCATCCCGCAAGGCCGCGCTTCTGCTGTCGAATGGCGAACAGGATGAGGAGGATGAACAGGATTGGGCAGATGAGAACAATCATGCACGTTTCCAAATCACGACGGCACTTCAGTTAAGGAGCCGTGTGAGGCTGGTGTCCGCTAAGGGCGGTGAGCGCGGTTTGTCGGTCGAGCGGCCAAGTCCCGTCTACCCTGAGCGCGAACGTCGTGACCAACCGTTCGGGGCCACCGAAGGCCGAGCGATTTCACATCGATCCCAGCTCCTTGATCAGCTTGGGAAGCATTCTGCCAGGTATCGAGCCGGACGGAGCAAAGCCGGAGTCCTTCGCCCCCATGCGTCGATAGAATGGCGCGGCATCTGGGTCGGCCTCGATCGCCATGCGGTGAGCACCCATCGCTGTTGCTTCGCTGGCAGCCCAATGAAACAACTTCATTCCCAAGCCACCGCGAAGCATCGTCGGCTCGACGAACAACTTCAACAAATCAGCCCAGCTTCCAGTGACCCTGACTTGGGCGACGCCGACGATCTTGCCGTTCTCTTCTGCCACTGCAATTGAACTGGATTGGAGTTCGCATGCTTCGATGGTGAGTTCGCTCCGACAGGCCTCCATGAAGTCGTTGCCGTAGCCCCATACAGCTTTCGATCTAAGGCACAAGGCCGAGAGCGTAGGTAGCTCCTCAACTGTTGGCGGTCTGAGAACACAAGTCACGAGGCTTGGCTCCATGCATTGATTTCGGATACCACATCGCCGCCTCCGATGTCTCATACTGGCCTAGCAGCGGGCCTCGATGAGGCGGGCACTCCGTCCCCTTCGCGTCCGACAAGGGCAAGCCAGCGGAAACGAAGCCGCCTGGTTCGCTGGTCCGAGCGCAGTCGCAGCACCGGCACCGGCAAAGCACACAGCCCGACCAATCTTGCGATGCGGAAGATCCGCTCGTGCTGTTCGAGGAAGCCGATGTGGCGCGAAGCGGCTTCCAAAACCTCCGCTGTCATTCCCCGCGAAGGCGGGGAATCCAGTACGCCGCGGCTTATCGGTTGATCACTTCCGTCTCGGAGTACTGGATCACCCGCTTTCGCGGGCGATGACACTGTGAGTGGCGCAGCAGTCCGAACTACTCGGCCTCACGCCCCCTCGAACTGCAACCTCGCCAGCCTGGCATAGAGCCCGTTCGCGGCCACGAGCTCCGCATGCGTGCCCTGCTCGACGATTCTGCCCTGGTCCATCACCAGGATGCGGTCGCACGACAAGACGGTGGCGAGGCGGTGCGCGATCACGAGCGTGGTGCGGTGGCGCATCAGCTCTTCCAGTGCGGTCTGCACCAGCGTCTCGCTTTCGGCATCGAGCGCGGAAGTGGCTTCATCCAGCAGCAACAGCGGCGCATCGCGCAGGATGGCACGCGCGATCGCGATGCGCTGGCGCTGGCCGCCTGATAGCGTCACGCCGCGCTCACCAAGCGGCGTGTCGAAACCTTCGGGCAGGCGGCGGATGAATTCGGCGGCGTGCGCGAGCTCGGCGGCACGCTCGACCTCGGCGTCGGTGGCATCGGGCCGGCCGAAGCGGATGTTGTCGCGGGCGCTGGCCGCGAACACGTTGGATTCCTGCGGCACCAGCGCGATGCGGGAGCGGAATTCACGCGGATCGGCGGATTTGACCGGCACGCCGTCGAGCGAGATCGCGCCGCTGCGCGGATCATAGAAGCGCAACAGCAGATGGAAGATCGTGCTCTTGCCCGCGCCGGACGGACCGACGATCGCGACCTTCTCGCCGGGGCGCACGGTAAACGACACCGCATCGAGCACATTGACGTCGCGCCGCGCCGGATAGGCGAAGCTGACATGGTCGAAGCCGACTTCGCCGCGCGCCGGCACCGGCAGCGCGCGCGGCGACGCCGGCGCGCTGATGTCGGGCTGCACATGCAGGATCTCAAACAGGCGCTCGGCAGCGCCCGATGCCGCCGAGATCTCGCCCCAGACCTCGCTGAGCTGGCCGAGGCCGGCCGCGGCGAAGGCCGCATAGAGCACGAACTGGCCGAGCCGGCCCGGCGTGATGGTGCCTGTGAGCACGTCGTGCGAGCCGATCCAGAGGATCGCGACCACGCTTGCGAACACGATGAAGATGATGATGGCGGTGAGCACGGCGCGCGCCTGCGTGGAGGTGCGCGCGGCTTCATAGGCCTGCTCGACCTCGCCGCCGAAGCGCCTCTCGGCGAGGCTCTCGCTGGTATAGGCCTGCACGGTGCGGATCGCACCGACCAGCTCGCTCGCGTAGGCCGAGGCCTCGGCCAGCGTGTCCTGCGCATTGCGCGACAGACGGCGCACCCAGCGCCCGAAGGCGACCAGCGGCAGCACGATCAGGGGAATGGCCAGCAGCACGAAGCCTGATAGCCGCGGGCTGGTGATCACCATCATCGCCGCAGCGCCGAAGAACATCATCAGATTGCGCAGCGCGATCGAAACCGAGGCGCCGACGGAGGATTTGATCTGGGTGGTGTCGGCGGTGAGGCGCGACACCAGCTCGCCGCTGCGCGCGGAATCGAAGAAGGCCGGCGACAGCGAGAGCAGATGGGCGAAGACGTCGCGCCTGAGATCGGCGACGATGCGCTCGCCGATCGTCATCACGAGGTAGTAGCGCGCGGCGCTCGCCAGCGCGAGCACGGCGACGACGGCGATCATCACCGAGAAGTAGCTGTTGATCAGCTCGATGCCCTCAGGCGTCAGGCCGAAATCGATCATCCTGCGCACCGCGACCGGCACCAGCAGGGTGGTCAACGCCGCGATCGTCAGCGCGACAAAGGCCAGCGCCGCCCGACCGCGATAGCGCGCCACATAGGGTGCGAGCGCCAGCAGCGGCCGCAGCTTGGCGCGGCTCTTCGCCGGCGCCTCGATCAGGTCGGCCTCGATCGACGGGGCTTCTGCGGGCCCGGTTTCAAGCCGTTCTACTGCGCTCATGAGATCCGACCAAAAGACAAAGAGAGGTAGTCTGCTCCAGATAGGCCGCGCGAGCGGGAGTGGCAAATCCGGGATGTCCCTTAGGGGGCCGCCCGGTCCCCTACTAAGGCCCTGCAACGGCTTGTTTTACAGGGCCTCGTGGGGTATAGACCGCGCCAAATCCGTCATTCGATAGCCACTCAAGTGAGGCGCCGGGGCGCCGAGGAATTGCCATGAAAGCCGAAATTCACCCGAACTATCATACGATTAAGGTCGTGATGACCGACGGAACCGAGTATCTGACCCGCTCCACCTGGGGCAAGGAAGGCGACACGCTGAACCTCGACATCGACCCCAAGTCGCACCCGGCCTGGACCGGCGGCAACGCCCAGCTGATGGATCGCGGCGGCCGCGTCTCGCGCTTCCAGAAGAAGTTTTCGGGCTTTCTCAAAAAGGATTGATCCGGCCCCTCGAGGCTGGAGACGAAAACGCCCCCGGAGAGCCGGGGGCGTTTTTTTTGTTTTGAGGCGATGTGCTCTCGACCAAGGCGAGAAATCATAGGATGGGCAATGCGTAGCGTGCCCACCAATCTTGATTGCGATTCTGCGAGAAAATGGTGGGCACGGCGCTGCGCGCCTTTGCCCACCCTACGGCACCTGCGCTTACCGCTCGAACGCTGCCTTCAGCGCGTTGAGATGCGGCACCAGCGGGTTGCCGATCGAGGAATGATCGACCGGCGGCGTGTGGATGGTGGTGTCCAGGCGGCGCACGCGGGTCTGGAGGCTCATCGAGCGATGGATCAAATCCTGGAGCTGCGACGGCAGCTTCTCGATGCTGTCGGTCGAGCCGGGATCGGCGGCGGAGAGCTTGACCTTGGTTTTTTCGCGGTTGGCCTGGCCCAGCGTCATCTCGCCTTCCTTCACCGCGCGGTGCAGCAGCAGCCACGAGGCGAGCTGCATCAGGCGGGTGGTCAGGCGCATGCTCTCGGTCGCATAGGTGAGGCTGACGGCGCGATCGAGCGCCTTGGCCTCGGTGCGGCCGGCGCCATCGAGATAGGCGGCGGTCTCTTCGACCAGGTCCATGCCCTCGCGGAACAGGACGCCGAACGCCGCAGAATTGGTGAACCGCTCGCTGAGTTGAACGAGAGCACCTTCGGCTTGCAAACGTTCCATGGTTAACGCCCCTTACGCAACTGTCTGACTGCCCGGCTTTGGCGCCGGCTTATGATGAACAAATCATTGCGCGGGCGCGACGCCGAGTCCAGTGACAAGCGCGGATATGGTTTCCGCGGGTCTTTGCTCGGAATTCAACCGCGGCGAGACGCAAAAAGGCGGAGCTGGGCGCAAAAAAGAGCCGCCGGAAAACCGGCGGCTTTGAAAGTTGATAACAGGGAGGCGTCAAACAGAGTGGACAGGAGCCACTCGGTGTCCAAACAAGGACAGTTCCCAGTCATAAACTCGAAAGCTTAATGTGGAGTAAACGAGCGATTATTTTGAGGGTTCGTTAGCCATGTCGGTCAGTGGCCGAGTGGGCGGTGGAACGAATTCTTCACGCGCATCCGCAGCGAAGGCCGAAACCAGACCCTCATGGTGAGGAGCGCGCTCTTCGCGCGCGTCTCCGGACGATGCTTCGCATCGCCGGGACCATGCAGGCCCTGCTCTCGCCCGCGGCCATCCTTCGAGACGCGCGTGCCGCGCTCCTCAGGATGAGGACCGTGTGTGAGGCCAGCCCCGCTCCAGCGTCGGACCCTACGACTTGAAAACGCTGTTGGCCGCATCGCGCGAGGCGCGCTTCTTTGTTGTGGCTTCTTCCAATCTTGCGATCTCGGCCTTGAGCAGCGCGATGCGCTCGGTCAGTTCCTCCACTGACAAGAGTGAGAGATCCTGGCCGATGTCATGGCTGATCTTTTTGCGCGGACGGTCGTCGTCTTCCATCGCCATCCTTGTTCCTCCTGCGTTCGCATCACAAGCGGCTGAGGCGGTTGCCAGCCTGCACCGCGCTGGCTAAGCAATGGCCTCGTTCCATCCCGCACCTTTGCTCAAGGACACATCATGGACAAGCTGCCCGCGCAAATGACCGTGGTCGCCATCTCCAAACCCGGCGGACCGGAAGTGCTGGTGCCGGAACAACGGGCGCTGCCGCAGCCCGGTCCCGACGAGATCCTGGTCAAGGTGCAGGCCGCCGGCGTCAATCGGCCCGACGTCGCGCAGCGCTCCGGCGCCTATCCGCCGCCGCCCGGCGCCAGCGACCTGCCCGGCCTCGAAATCGCGGGCGAAGTGGTGGCCGTCGGCAGCAACGCCAAGCGGCACAAGATCGGCGACAAGGTGATGTCGCTGGTCGCCGGTGGCGGTTATGCGCAGTACTGCATCGCCGAGGACGGTCAGGCGATGAGCGTGCCGCCGTCGCTCTCGATCAAGGAAGCCGGTGCGCTGCCGGAAACGCTGATGACGGTCTGGCACAATGTGTTCGAGCGCGGCGGGCTGAAGGCCGGCGAGACGCTGCTGATCCATGGCGGCTCTTCCGGGATCGGCACCATGGCGATCCAGCTCGCAAAAGCGTTCGGCGCCAAGGTGATCGTCACCGTGGGATCGCAGGACAAGATCGATGCCTGCCTCAAGCTCGGCGCGGATCGGGCCATCAACTACAAGGACGAAGACTTCGTCGCCGTGGTCAAGGCGGAGACGAACAATGCCGGCGCCAATCTGATCCTCGATATGGTCGCCGGCGACTATGTCGATCGCAACTATGACGCCGCCGCGGTCGACGGCCGCATCGTGCAGATCGCGACCCTCAACGGGCCCAAGGTCACCGTCAACATCGCCAAGGTGATGGTGAAGCGCCTGACCCACACCGGCTCGACGCTGCGTCCCCGTAGTAATGCGGACAAGGCGGCGATGGTGGCCGCGATCGAGGCGAAAGTGATGCCGCTGTTGCGCGAAGGCCGGGTCAAGCCGCTGATGGACAGCACTTTCCCGCTGGAAAAGGCATCCGACGCGCACCGGCGGATGGAAACCTCTGCACATATTGGCAAAATTGTGTTGGAGGTCTAGGCCAGCGGCCCACAGGGCTAGCCGGAAACCCTTTGATTTTCCTCGCTTTCGTGGCATCTATCGCGACGCACCGAACCACTTTGTTCCGTTCGGAAAACGCCGTGCACCGAAGAGCCTGCACCGAAGAGTTTGCGTCGAACGCGGAGAACTGACCTTGCGTCTGATCAGGTGCCTCGCGCCCATAGCGCTGGGCCTCATGATTCTCGTCTGCGCGTTCCCGGCGCGCGCGCTCGACGCTGTCAGCGTCCGCGGTGACGCGCCCGCAATCGACCTCACCGGCGTGCTCGAGCATCAGCGCAGCGACGCCGACCGCATCCAGGTTTCCACCGCGCCCGGCACCGACGGCATCGTCCGCCGCATCGAGGTGCGCGCCCGCGAAGGCGGCCAGAACTGGGTGGTGTTCGCGCTCGCCAACAACACCGACGACCAGCTCGACCGCCTGATCGTCGCCCCGCATTACCGCATCGTCTCCTCGGGGCTGCTGTGGCCCGACCTCGGGCTGTCCCGCATCGCGACCATCACGCCCTCGACCGGCGACCGGCCGGAGCGGCAGGAGAGCCCGACCGCCGACGTCTTCCGCGTCACCCTCGATCCCGGCGCCGTCGTCACCTTCGTCGCGGAGCTGCGCACCGACAAGCTGCCGCAGCTCTATCTGTGGGAGCCGGAATCCTACAAGGACAAGGTCAACTCGTTCACGCTGTACCAGGGCATCGTGATCGGCATCTCCGGCTTGCTGGCGCTGGTGCTGACCATCCTGTTCGTGGTCAAGGGCAGCATCATGTTCCCGGCCGCCGCGGCGCTGGCCTGGGCGGTGCTGGTCTATATCGGCGTCGATTTCGGCTTCTGGGGCAAGGTGCTCGACATGTCGAACAACGCCGAGCGCATCTGGCGCGCGGCGGGTGAGGCGATACTGGCGGCGACGCTGCTGGTGTTCCTGTTCGCCTATCTCAATCTCAGTCGATGGCACGTGCGCTATTCCCACATCACGGTGGGCTGGCTCGCGTTCCTGGGCTCGCTGGTTGCGCTGGCCCTGTTCGACCCCGCGGTGGCCTCCGGCATCGCGCGCATCTCGCTGGTGCTGATCGCCTTCGCCGGCTTCGCGTTGATCGTCTATCTCTCCACCCACGGCTTCGACCGCGCGGTGCTGCTGATCCCGACCTGGTTCCTGCTGGTGGTCTGGGTGGTCGCGGCCGGCATGACGGTCGCAGGCTCCGTCACCAACGACATCGTCGGCCCTGCCCTGCTCGGCGGCCTCGTGCTGATCGTGATGCTGATCGGCTTCACGGTGATGCAGCATGCCTTCGCCGGCGGCGGCGCCACCACCGGCGTCGTCTCCGACATCGAGCGCCGCGCGCTGGCTCTGGCCGGCTCCGGCGATCTGATCTGGGACTGGGACGTTTCCGCCGACAAGGTCTTCACAAGCCCCGAGACCGAGGCCCTGCTCGGCCTCAAGCGCGGCACGCTGGAAGGCCCGGCCGCCTCCTGGCTGGAAGTGCTGCACCCGCTCGACCAGGATCGTTTCCGCGCCGCGCTCGACAGCGTGCTCGACCAGCGCCGCGGCCGCCTGGTGCAGGATTTCCGCCTGCGCACGCCGGACGGTCACTTCATGTGGTTCGCGCTGAAGGCGCGCCCGGTGGTCGGCTCCGACGGCGAGGTCTCGCGCGTGGTCGGCACCCTCACCGACGTCACCGAGCTGCGCAACGCCGAGGAGCGCCTGCTGCACGATTCCGTGCATGACAATCTCACCGGCCTGCCCAACCGCAAGCTGTTCATGGACCGGCTCGGCGCCGTCGCGCATTTCGCCAAGACCATGCCGACGCTGCGGCCGACGCTGATGGTGATCGACCTCGACCGCTTCAAGCAGGTCAACGATTCCGTCGGCATCGCGGTCGGCGATTCCATCCTGCTGACGCTGGCCCGCCGCCTCACCCGCATCCTGAAGCCGCAGGATACGCTGGCGCGGCTCGCCGGCGACCAGTTCGGCCTGATCCTGCTCTCGGAGCAGGACCCCGCCCGCATCACCGCTTTCGCCGAGACCATCCGCAAGACCATCCGCGCGCCGATCGCCTTCAACGAACGCGAGATCTTTCTCACGGCCTCGATCGGCCTTGCCTTGTCCGATCCGCAAGTTCAGCTCACGGACGAGATCATCAAGGACGCCGAGCTTGCGATGTATCACTCCAAGCGCATCGGTGGCGACCGCATCGACGTTTACAAGTCCGCGATGCGCGCGCGAAAAACCGACCGGCTGACGCTGGAAAGCGAATTGCGCCGCGCCATCGAGCGGCAGGAGCTCACGATCCTGTACCAGCCGATCGTGCGGCTCGAAGACCGCTCCGTCGCCGGCTTCGAGGCGCTGGTGCGCTGGGATCATCCCAAGCTCGGACGCATGGCGCCGTCGGAATTCATCACCATCGCGGAAGAGACCGGCCTGATCATCGACCTCGGCATGTTCGTGCTCGACCAGACCGCCAAGCAGCTCTCGATCTGGCAGCGCGCGATGCGCTCGCGCGAGCCGATCTTCGCATCCGTCAACGTCTCCTCGCGGCAATTGCTGCGCCACGATCTGATCCACGACATCCGCACCGTGCTGTCGCGCTCCTCGGTCGCGCGCGGCACGCTGAAGCTGGAATTGACGGAATCGCTGGTGATGGAGAATCCGGAGCACGCGGCGCAGATGCTGACGCGGATCCGCGAGCTCGGCACCGGGCTGTCGCTCGACGATTTCGGCACCGGCCATTCGTCGCTGGCCTATCTGCAGCGCTTCCCGTTCGACACCATCAAGATCGACCAGTCCTTCGTGCGCACCACCAACCGCGGCACCCGCCCGGTGATCCTGAAGTCCATCATCGCGCTCGCGCACGACCTCGGCATGGACGTGGTCGCCGAAGGTGCCGAGACCGATTCCGACGCGGTCGAGCTCTACCAGATGGGCTGCGAATACGCGCAGGGGTTTGCCTTCGGCGAACCCATGGACGCCGACGCCGCGATGCGCCTGCTCACGGAAGTGCGCCTGGAAGCGGCGAGCTGATCTCAACGCGAGTCCGGTCCCGTAGGGTGGGCAAAGGCGCACTTGCGCCGTGCCCACCATCAATCCAACATTGCAACAGAGGTGGTGGGCACGCTTCGCTTTCGCCACCCTACGATACTGGCCGCCGCCGGTCGCTCTTCAGCTTCGTGAACCGCACGCTCGCACCGTCCGGCATTCGCATCGCCTTGAAACCCGCGGCGAGGCAGGCTTCGCGCTGGGGCATCTGGATGTCCGGGCTGCGCAGGCTGTCCCACCATGAGGCACGATTCGCCGCGCGCGGCAGGGCCGCGCCGATGATCTCTTCGATCTGTTCATAGGTCAGCACGAATTCCGCCTGCTTCTGCCGCATCAGATAATCGCGCAACGCGTCGTAGTCGTTCACCGCTGTCCTCTTCGCTGGTCGAAGCCCCGCTTTGCCCAAAAACGTCAGCCGCGGAAACCAATTTTTAACTCATTCCGGCAGCGCCGTCCCGGCTTAAACACTGCTCAAGCTTTCGGGCGCATTCACTAATGTCGGGAGCAAATGATGTTGTCTCGATGGCGCGACGTCACGGCCCGGCGGCCATGGCGGCTTTCGGCGAAACTGCTGATCATCTCGTCCGTGGTGACGGTGATCGGCTTTTCCGCCATTTGCGTCAACGTCATGCTGGACATGCGCCGCGGCGAGGAGGCGCTCGCCCGCCAGACGTTGGAAAACCTGGCGACGACCATCGAGTCCGACGTCAGCCGCAACATCGAGATCTACGACCTGGCCCTCAAGGCGGTCGCCAGCAACATGCTGCTGCCGGAGATAGCCACGGTCTCGAAGCCGATCCGTCACCTCATCCTGTTCGACCATGCGACCACGGCGAGGCATTTCGGCGCGATCCAGGTGTTCGACGCCGACGGCCGGCTAACCATCGACGCCTCCACGCTCGATCCCGTTGCCGAGAACCGCAGCGACGAGGATTACTTCAAGGCTCATCGCGACAATCCGGACGCAGGCCTCTTCATCAGCCGTCCCATGCTGTTCCGCGGCGCCTATTCGATCGTGCTGAGCCGGCGTATCAGCGACACCGACGGGGGCTTCCTCGGCGTCGTCGCCGGATCGATCCGCTTCAGCTATTTCCACGAATTGTTCGAGCGGCTGAGCCTCGATGCCGACGACACCATCACCGTGCTCAGGCGCGACCGTACCGTCATGATGCGGCGGCCGTTTGATCTCGACGTGATCGGCACGAATCTGGCCAACCGGCCGGTCTGGAAGGCCGAAAATCTGAAGGTCGGCGGCGCATTCGCCGGACAGGGGCCGATCGACGGCACGCCGCGGCTCTATGTCCGCAGTAGTGGGAGCAGCCCGCTATTCGTGGTGGCAGGCAAGCCACTGAACGCCGTGTTCGAGCTCTGGCAGAAGGAAGCCTACCGCATCGGCGCCGTGGTGCTGGCGCTCAGCGTGTTCATGCTGGCATCGACGCTGGTGCTCGCGCGCGAGATCGGCCGGCGCGCCGAGGCCGAGCGCAAGCTCGAGGAGATGGCGACGACCGACGCGCTCACCGGCCTGAAGAACCGCCGCAAGTTCGACCAGGTGATCGACGTCGAATGGCGCCGCGCGATGCGGCAGCAGACGCCGATCGCGCTCTTGATGATCGATGCCGATCACTTCAAGGCCTACAACGACACGTTCGGCCACCAGGCCGGCGACCAGGTGCTGGTCGGCATCGCCATCTGCATTTCCGATTCGGTGAGCCGCGCCAGCGACTGCGCCGCGCGCTATGGCGGCGAGGAATTCGCCGTGCTGCTGCCGGGCACTTCGGTCACCGACGCCCTCACGGTGGCCGAGAAGATCCGCGCGAAGGTGCAGGGCTGGTCCGACGACCACACGAGCTCGACGGTGTCCTGCGGCATCGCGAGCCTCGTTCCCACCACCGGCATGGACTGGCCGCTCCTGGTCGCCGCCGCCGACAAGGCGCTCTACGCCGCAAAAGCCGGCGGCCGCAACCAGTCGGTGGTCGCGAGCCTGCCGAAGCTGTCGCTGGTGGCTTAAGTCTCGGCGTTGGAGGTGTCGCTCGCCACAACTTCAGTGTCGTCCCGGGCGAGGGGGCCAAATCGCCCAAGGCCGGGCCGACGGGGGGCGGTTATGGCCCCCATAAATCTTAATTTAAGCCAATAGGCCCGGACGCCCCGCCCGCCC